>JAGXQU010000154.1 GCA_018335895.1 Hyphomicrobiales bacterium
AGCGAAACGCCGGCAACTCCGCAGGGAGCAGCGGCCGCCGCAACTACGTCCGCACCGCCGCCGCGCGCGCCGCGTCCTGCGCCTGCGCCGAAGGGCGACACGAGTTTCGAAGAACAGTTCGGCACGCGCTGGGTCGTGTGGGTCGGAGGCCTGGCGCTCGCGCTCGGCGGCGTCTTCCTGGTGCGTTATTCGATCGAGGCCGAACTCATCGGCCCGGGTCTGCGCATCGTCTTTGGCCTTCTTCTCGCTGCACTTCTCGTTGCCGCTGGCGAATGGATGCGCCGGAAGGAAAGCAAATCGAGCATCGCTGGCGTGCCGAGTGCGCACATTCCGAGCATCCTGACCGCCGCCGGAACCACCGTCGCTTATGCGACGGTTTATGCAGCCTATGCGCTCTACGGATTTCTTTCGCCCGCGGCCGCTTTCATCGCGCTCGGGCTTGTCGCGCTCGCAACGCTTGCAGCGGCACTTCTTCATGGCCCGATCCTTGCCGGGCTCGGGCTGGTCGGCGCTTACGTTTCGCCAATTCTGGTTTCGACCGGCCAGGCCAACTATTGGGCGCTGTATATTTATCTCGCGGTCGTCACTGCAGCGGCTTTTGCGCTCGCACGCGCGCGGCTGTGGCGTTGGCTCGCGATCACGGCCGTTGCCTTTGCCGTATTCTGGATGCTGCCGGGGATCGACGACTTCGCACGCGACTCGTTGATGCCGCATGTGTTCCACGGCGTAGTGGGGTATGCGCTGGCGGCGGCGCTGATCGTGTCGGGTCTTCTCTATGGCCCGGCTGCGCAGCCGGGCAAGGTGGACGGCATTTCTTCCGGCGCGCTTGCGGGCTATCTGTTCGCGCTCGCGATCCTCGTTGTCGCACGCAATCACGAAGCTCCTGCTCTCTATGCTTTCGCACTTCTGTGCGCGGCGACAATCGCGATTGCGTGGCGCGCGGAATCCGCGGCCGGGGCCGTGCCTGCTGCCGCGCTTCTCGCGGGTCTCGTGATCGCGCAGTGGGCAGTCGAACTGCGCGTCGAGAATCCGCTTGCGGCGCCGGGCCCGCTCTCCGGCAACGTCCCGGAATTGCCTAAGGCAACTTTCGGCTCGCATCTGTGGCTTGGCGGCGCGCTTGCAGCACTCTTCGGCGCTTCGGGCTTCCTCGCACAGGAACGCACGAAGTCCGCGGCGCAATCCATGCTGTGGGCGGCAAGCGCGATCATTGCGCCAATCGCGATCATGATCGCGCTGTATTACCGCATCGCGCTGTGGGAGCGCTCCATTCCGTTTGCAGGCGTCGCCGTGGCGCTCGCCGCGATCTTCGCCTACATGACCGAGGCGCTTTCGAAGCGGGAAGCGAAGCCGGGATCGGCTTCGGCGGCGGCGATCTTCGCCACGGGCTCGATCGTCTCACTTGCGCTCGCGCTCACCTTCGCGCTGGAAAAAGGCTGGCTCACGGTTTCGTTCGCGCTGATGGCGGCGGGCATCGCCTATGTCGAGAGCAAACGGGGACTGCCGTTCCTGCGCTGGCTCGCGGCGGCTGCGTGTCTCTTCGTAATCGCGCGCATCGCGCATGAGCCGCGCATCGTCGGCGATGCTCTCGGCACTACGCCCGTCTTCAACTGGCTGTTGTGGGGCTATGGCGTGCCCGCGATCTCGTTCTGGGTGGCGGGATGGCTGCTCCGGAAGCGCAAGGACGATATTCCATCGCGCTTCGCGGACTCGCTTGCGATCCTGTTCACGGCGCTGTTCTTCTCGTTGCAGATCCGCCACTCCATCTACGGCGGTGACATCTATCGCGAGGGCGGTTCGTTTACCGAATTCGCGATGCACGTGATCGTCGGGCTTGCCATGACCATCGGCCTCGAGCGCACGCGCATGGTGACGAAGAACATCGTGCACGATGTAGGCAGCAGGATTATCGCCGGCCTCAGCTTCATCGGAATCTATGCGGGCCTTCTTACGTTCGAGAACCCGTTCTTCACCGGCGCTTCGATCGGCGAGGGGCGCTACATCAATTTGCTTGCGCTCGGCTATCTGCTGCCTGCGATCATCGCGGGGCTGCTTGCCGTGGTCTATCAGAAGACGCGAACCGAAAACTTCCGTACCGCCGCTGCCGTCACTTCAATCGTGCTCATGATGGCGTATCTGACGCTGCAAGTGCGCGCGATGTTCCAGGGGCCGCAGCTCGACCGCTTCGGCGCTTCGGACGCCGAGCTTTATACTTATTCTGCGGTCTGGCTCGTCTTCTCGGTGCTGCTCTTGCTGATCGGCATCGTGCGGCAGTCGAAGGCGGTGCGGCTCGCTTCTGCGGCCGTGATGTTGGTCACCATCGCGAAGGTCTTCTTCATCGATCTTGCGGGGCTGACGGGCGTGTGGCGGGCCCTGTCGTTTATCGGCCTTGGCGCGGTACTGGTGGGGATTGGGCTCCTGTACCAACGGCTTCTGTTCCCGAAGAAGCCGCCATCTGCGGCCACGCCTCCGCAAACCGAATCTTAAGCCTTACAGCGCGTTAATCGCCTGTGGAGAAGCCGCGCTTTTTGCGCGGCCTCTCGGCGTTTGCCGTGCCGCGTTCGTTGACGACCATAGGGTCCCATGGTATCCCAAATTATCCCGCTCCGGTCTGAGGCCGATCCGGTGACGTGTCGAGAGGTTCTCTCGCCGCTCCCGAATGCGCGTGCCTTTGGGGTTGGGTGGCGTCGTTGCGTCCGGTGTTCCGATGAACCGCTTTTTGTCGACATTCACCATGCGACTGGACGCCAAAGGCAGAGTCTCCATTCCCGCGCCGTTCCGTGCCGTGCTTGCGCGCGACGGACACGAAGGCTTGCACTGTCATCCGGCGCTGGACCGGCCGGCGGTGGACGCGGGCGGCTCGGCGCTGATTTCGGAAATCGAATTGCTGATCGACCGCTATCCGCCGTTCTCGGAGGAGCGCGAGGAATTTGCCGCGGCGCTGTTCGGGCGGAGCGAGACGCTGAAGCCGGATTCGGAAGGCCGCATCGTTCTGACCGAAACACTGAAAGCGCACGCGCAGATTTCCGACGCGGTGACCTTCGTCGGTCTCGGCCACAAGTTTCAGATGTGGGAGCCCCAGCGCTTCCAGTCGCATTTTTCGGAAGCGACCGAGAAAGTGCGCGCCTTCCGGCGGGCGCTCGGAGCTTCAGGAAAACCTTCCGGAGCGTCGTCGGGATGATTGCGGGCCGCAGCCGCCCGGAAACGGGCGCTGCTGGCGGACCGGCTCGCCATCTTCCCGTGATGCTCCGGGAGGTCGTTTCCTCCCTCAAACCCAAAGACGGCGGAAAATATATCGACGCGACCTTCGGTGCGGGCGGTCACACGCGCGCGCTGCTCGCGGCCGCGGGATGCGAAGTGCTCGGCTTCGATCGCGACCCGCGCACGGTGGCGGAAGCCTCCGGCGTCGTGAGTGAGTTCGGCGGCAGGCTTACGGTCGTCGAAGCGCCGTTTTCCGAAATGCTGGAGATCGCGCCGCGTCACGGCTTCGAACAGGTCGACGGCATCCTGTTCGATTACGGTGTCTCCTCGATGCAGCTTGACGAGGCGGAGCGCGGCTTCTCGTTCCGCTTCGACGGCCCGCTCGATATGCGCATGAGCGCGAGTGGGGTCAGCGCTGCCGACGTCGTCAACAAGTATGACGAGCGCGATCTGTTTCGCATCATCTCCGTGCTCGGCGAAGAGAAGAAGGCGAAGTTTGCGGCGCGCGCGATCGTCGAGGCCCGCAAGGAAAAGGAAATCGCGACCACCGGCGCGTTGGCGAAAATCCTTCGCGAAGCAATCCATTCGAAGCCCGGCGACATCGATGCCGCGACACGGACCTTCCAAGCGCTTCGCATCTACGTGAATGACGAGCTTGGCGAGATCGCGAAAGGTTTGCTTGCGGCGGAACAGCTCTTGAAAGCGGGCGGGGTGCTCGCGGCGATTTCGTTTCACTCGCTCGAAGACCGGCTGGTGAAGACCTTCATCGCGTCACGCTCGCAGGCTCCGGCAACCTCGCGTCACGCGCCGGAAGCGAAGGCTGCCGTGATGAGTTTCAGGGCTGTTCAGCGCAAAGCGATTGTCGCGGACGATGCCGAGTTGAAAAATAATCCGCGCGCCCGCTCTGCGAAGCTACGCGTTGCCGAGCGGACAGAGACGCCCGCGCGTCACGACGATCCACTGGCCTCGTTGCTTGCGAAGTTGCCTTCGCTCGAAGGGGAGGCGCGTTGATGCTGCGTCTCCTGCACTGTCTTATCGTGATGAGCCTGCTCGCGGCTGCGGGCTATGTCTATGACATCAAATACAATGCGACCCGCGAAGCGCAGCAGGTGCAGAAACTCCGGAACGAAATTCGCGCGGAGAAGGACCGCATCGCGTTCGCGCGGGCGGAATGGGCGAAGCTCTCTTCCCCGGATCGCATTCAGGACCTCGCGGCCCGCTATCTCAAGATGAAACCGGTGGAAGCGAAGCGCTTCGGCAGTATCAGCGCGCTGCCGGAACGTCCGAAACAGCCGGACCCGATCGGCGATATCTTGCAGACGCTGCCGGAACCGCAGGCGAATGCGAATACGCCGGATGAAATCCCGACCGGTTCGGTGGAGCGACAGTGATGCATCGTCTCGGCTGGCTCCAGAACATGGTTTCGCACCTGTCGCTGCGCAAGGCGGGCGCAGGGGTCGCGCGTGCGCGCATCCTGCTGCTGTTGATCGCTTTTGCCTGCGTCTACGGGGTGATTGCCGGGAGACTGATCTATTTCGGCGTTGCGCGAGAGCAGAGCGCCTCGCAAAAAGCAAAAGCTGCCGAGGCCGTCGCGCAGGCGCGCCCGGATGTCGTCGACCGCAACGGCCGGCTGATCGCGACCGACGTGCGCACGCCTTCTCTGTTCGCGGAGCCGCACCGCATCATCGATGTCGATGAGGCGACCGATCTCCTTCTGAAAATCCTGCCCGATCTGGATCGCACCGAACTCAGGTCTCGCCTCAGTTCGAAACGCTACTTCGCCTGGCTGCGCCGCGAGATCACGCCGGAGCAGCAGAAGGCGATCTATCGCCTCGGCTTGCCGGGCATCGGGTTTCTTAAAGAATACAAGCGCGTCTATCCGAACGCGGCGCTTGCCGCGCACGTACTCGGTCAGGTGAATGTCGACAATCAGGGCATTCTTGGGCTCGAGAAATGGATCGACGGCGGCGGTTTGAGCGCGCTTCACCGCGCGGGCTTTGCCACCAATCACAATCTCGCGCCGGTCGAGATCGCGCTCGATCTCGACGTGCAGCATGCGGTTCGCGACGAACTCATCGCGGGCAAGGAGCGTTTCAAGGCGCAGGCCGCCAACGCGCTCGTGATCGACGTAAACACCGGCGAGATCGTTTCGATGGTGTCGCTGCCGGATTTCGATCCGAACAAGTCGAGTTCGCCGAAGGATCCGTCGCGTTTCAACCGCCTGATGACCGGCGTGTTCGAGATGGGTTCGACGTTCAAGGCGCTGACGACCGCGATGGCGCTCGACAGCGGCAAGGTGACGCTGGAATCGCGCTTCGATGCGACGCAGCCGCTGAAGTACGGCAAGTTCACCATTCATGACTTCCACCCGCAGCGCCGCATGCTCACCGTCCCGGAAATATTCACCTATTCGTCGAACATCGGCTCTGCGCGCATGGCGCTCGCGCTCGGCGTCGACGCGCACAAGGCCTTTCTGAAGAAGATGGGACTGCTCGAGCGCCTGCGCACGGAACTGCCGGAGAGCGCGATGCCGCTGATCCCCAATCCGTGGGGCGAGATCAATACGGTGACGATCGCATTCGGGCACGGGCTCTCGGTGACGCCATTGCAGGCCGTCAAGGCGACTGCGGCGCTCGTCAACGGTGGTTATCTGATCGAGCCGACATTTCTGCGCCGCACCGAAGCCGACGCGCGGAAAGATGCACCGCGCGTGGTCAAGAAGTCGACCTCGGACCAGATGCGCTATCTGATGCGCCTCAACGTCGAAGTCGGCAGCGCCAAGCGCGCCGAGGTCGAGGGCTACTTCGTCGGCGGCAAGACCGGCACTTCCGAGAAGGTCGAGCGCGGCCGCTATTCCAAGAACAAGCTGCTCACCGCGTTCATGGGCATCTTCCCTTCCGATAAGCCGAAGTATCTCGTGCTCGTGATGCTGGACGAACCGCAGAAGGAGCAGGGCGCGGCAGCGGCGACCGCCGGTTTGAACGCGGCACCTGTTGCAGGCAAAATCATCGCGCGGATCGCGCCGCTATTGGGCGTCGAGCCGCGTACGAACCTGCCGACTGCGCAGAGCATGCTTCAGTTGCGGAACGCTGCAAATTAGTGCATCCGCGCCTGCCAGGATGGATCATGGCGCCCACGTTTGATCTTCGCGAGTTGCTCGGTGCCGGCGCGCCGGAAGGTGTGCGAGTAAGCGGCATTACTGCGGACAGCAGGAATGCAAAGCCGGGCTACGCCTTCTTCGCAATCTCCGGCGCAAAGTCCGACGGCGCGAAGTTCGCAAACGACGCAGTGATGCGTGGTGCGAGCGTCGTGGTCGGCGACGGCGAGCGGCCCGCCGGTCTCGACCAGAAAGTTCCGTTTGTCCGTGTCGAAGACGTTCGTCGTCTGCTTGCTTTGGCGGCTGCGAAAATCTTTCCGCGCCAGCCGCAGATCATGATTGCCGTCACCGGCACCAATGGAAAAACTTCCGTCGCTTCCTTCGTGCGGCAAATCTGGGCGGCGCTCGGCAGGCAGGCTGCAAGCGTTGGCACCATCGGGCTCGTCGCGCCATCGGGCGAAGTCGCGGGCAGTCTCACGACACCCGATCCGGTTTCGCTGCACGAACTGATCGACCGACTCGCAAGCCAGGGTGTTACGCATATGGCGATGGAGGCGTCGTCGCATGGGCTCGACCAGCGGCGGCTCGACGGCGTACGGCTTTCTGCCGGCGCGTTCACGAATCTTACGCGCGATCATCTCGATTATCACAAGACGTTCGACAATTACCGCGCGGCGAAGATGCGTCTGTTCGATACGCTGCTCTCGCCGGGCGCAGCGGCCGTCGCCGATGCCGACGAGGATGAGGCCAAGCGCGTGGAAGAGATTTCGAGGCGCCGCGACCTGGAATATTTCAGTGTCGGACGGGCCGGGAAGAATCTTCAGCTTATAAATGCGGAGATTGACGGCTTTGCGCAGCGTCTCGAAATCCTTGCCGATGGCAGGAGGCATTCCGTGAAGCTGCCGCTGGTCGGCGGATTTCAGGTTTCGAATGCACTGGTCGCAGCGGGGCTTGCGATAACGACGGGAAGCGATACGGCCAAAGTTCTCGCGGCGCTCGAGAGTCTGAAGGGTGCTTCCGGCCGCCTCGAACTCGCCGGCGAAAAGGACGGCGCGCCGATTTTCATCGACTACGCGCACACGCCTGACGCGCTGGAGAACGCGCTGAATGCATTGCGCCCCTATGTGAAAGGCAAGCTCTCAGTTGTATTCGGCGCGGGCGGCGACCGCGATCCCGGCAAGCGACCGCTCATGGGCGCGGTTGCGGCAAAACATGCCGATCAGATTTACGTTACCGACGACAATCCGCGCAGCGAAGATCCTGCTTCGATCCGCCGTGCGATCACGCAGGAAACGCCGGGCGCTGCCGAAATCGCAGATCGCCGTGAGGCTGTGCGAACGGCGGTGCATGACTTGCAACAGGGCGATGTGTTGCTGATTGCGGGCAAAGGTCACGAAAGCGGCCAGATTCTGCGCGACCGCGTCGTTCCCTATACCGATCATGAAGCGGTCAGCGCCGCGTTGAAGGACCGGGCATGAGTATCGCGAATCCGCTATGGACCGCGCAGGAACTGGCGACGGCCACGCGCGGCAGATTGCAGGGCGCGGTACAGGAGAACATCGCAGGCGTTTCCATCGACACGCGCACGATCGCGCCGGGCGAAGCTTTCGTTGCGATCAAGGGCGACCGCCTCGACGGCCACGATTATGTGAAATCGGCGCTCGAAAAGGGCGCTTCGCTTGCGGTCGTTGACGAAGCGTCGGCAGCAAGGTTTCCGAACGCCGCTCTCCTTGTTGTGAAAGAAACATTGCAGGCGATGCACGATGCCGCTGCCGCCGCGCGTGCGCGCGCAAGCGCGAAGATTGTTGCCGTCACCGGCTCGGTTGGAAAAACCGGCACCAAGGAAGCGCTTCATTTGGCGCTTAGCCCAAGCGGCGAGACGCATGCGTCGAGCGCTTCTTTCAACAATCATTGGGGTGTTCCGCTTTCGCTGTCGCGGCTTTCGCGCGATATCAAGTTCGGCGTGTTCGAGATCGGCATGAATCACGCGGGCGAAATCACGCCGCTGGTGAAGCTCGTCCGTCCACATGTTGCGATCATCACCACGATCGAGCCGGTGCATCTCGAATACTTCTCCGGGATCGAGGGGATCGCCGATGCGAAGGCGGAGATTTTCCTCGGGCTCGAGCCCGGCGGTGCGGCGATCCTCAATCGCGACAACAGCCACTACCCGCGCCTGGAGGCGGCGGCGAAGGCCGCGAAGGTTTCACGGATCGTAGGCTTCGGCGCAGATCCGAAATCCGATGTGCGCCTGTTCGATCTCGCCTTGCAGGACGATTCTTCCACCGTTCACGCCGACGTCTTCGGCGAGAAGCTCATGTTCAAGCTGGGCGCACCGGGGAAGCATCTCGCGATGAATGCGCTTGCGGTGCTGGCCGCCTCCAAATTGATGGGTGCCGATCTTGCGCAGGCCGCGCTCGCGCTCGCGAACCTGGTGCCGCCGCCGGGCCGTGGCCGCAGAGTGCCGCTGCGCCTGCCGGGCGGGGAAGGGCTTCTGATCGACGAGAGCTACAACGCCAATCCGGCATCCATGGCTGCCGCAATCGAGGTGTTGTCCCGCGCGCCGGTCGGTAAACAGGGCCGCCGCATCGCGGTATTGGGCGACATGCTCGAACTCGGGCCGGAAGCGCTGCAACGGCACGCAGAGCTTGCGCAAAATCTAGCCTCCGGAAAAATTGATCTTGTGTTTTGTTCCGGTTCTCTGATGCATTCGCTATGGGAGGCGCTTCCTTCCGGGATGCGGGGAGGCTATGCGGAGAATGCCGAAGCGCTGGAGCCGCAGGTCACCGCCGCCTTGCAGGGCGGGGATGCGGTAATGGTCAAAGGATCGAACGCGAGCGGCATGGGCAGGATCGTGATGTCGCTCGTGCAGAAATTCGACGTGCCCGCGCCGGCTGGAAATCCGGTGTAAGGAGACGCTTTTGTTTTACTGGCTCGCGCAATTCAACGACGTCATCCCCGGCCTCAACGTCTTCCGTTACATCACCTTCCGCACCGGCGGCGCGGTGGTCACCGCGCTTTTTTTCGTCTTCCTGTTCGGGCCGAGGATCATCGCGCTGCTGCGCGTGAAGCAGGGCAAGGGCCAGCCGATCCGCACGGATGGGCCCGCATCGCACCTCATCAACAAGAAGGGCACGCCGACCATGGGCGGGCTCATGATCCTTTCGGGTCTTATCGTCTCGGTGCTGCTGTGGGCGAACCTCGCGAACCCCTATGTCTGGGTCGTGCTCGGTGTCACGCTCTCGTTCGGCCTGATCGGACTCTATGACGACTACCTGAAAGTGACGCGTCAGACGCATGCGGGTTTCTCCGCGCGGCTGCGGCTTGTGGTCGAAGTAATCGTCGCGCTGATTGCGCTTTACGCGATCACACGCATTTCGAATCCAGCCATCAAGTATTCGCTCGCCGTGCCGTTCCTCAAAGACATCTATATTTATCTCGGCTGGGGTATCGTCGCGTTCGGGGCCTTCGTGATCGTCGGCGCGGGCAACGCGGTCAATCTCACCGACGGGCTCGACGGTCTCGCCATCGTGCCGGTGATGATCGCGGCGGCGAGCTTTGCGCTGATTGCGTATCTCGTCGGTAACGCGAGCTTCGCCGGGTATCTCGGCATTCCGCATGTGCCGCGCTCGGGCGAGCTTGCCATCGTCTGCGGCGCCGTGATCGGCGCCGGTCTCGGCTTCCTTTGGTTCAACGCGCCGCCCGCGCAGATTTTCATGGGCGACACCGGCTCGCTCTCGCTCGGCGCATTGCTTGCGACCGTCGCAGTCGCAACCAAGCATGAGATCGTGCTTGCCGTGGTCGGCGGGTTGTTCGTCCTCGAGGCCGTTTCCGTGATCGTGCAGGTGGCGTCCTTCAAGTTGACTGGCAAGCGCATCTTCAAGATGGCGCCGATCCATCACCACTTCGAGCAGCTCGGCTGGACCGAGGCGCAGGTCGTGATCCGCTTCTGGGTGATCTCGGTCGTGCTTGCGCTTGCCGGTCTTTCGACGCTGAAGCTGCGCTAAGGATTTCCGGATGGCGCCGGTCACGACATTCCGCGGCAAGAAGGTCGCGGTGTTCGGCCTTGGCGCGAGCGGAATCGCGACGGCGGAAGCACTGATCGCGGGCGGCGCGAATGTAGTCGCCTGGGACGATACTGCGTCGAGCGTTGAGAAAGCGCGCACGAAGAACATCGACACGAAAGATATTCGCGAAATCGACTGGAGCGGGGTCGCAGCACTCGTGCTCTCGCCGGGCGTGCCATTGACCCACCCGGTGCCGCATTGGAGCGTGGGGCTCGCGCGCAACGCCGCCGTAGAAGTGATCGGCGACATCGAGCTCTTCTGCCGCGAGCGGAAAGCGATTGCACCCGACGCGCCCTTCGTCGCGATCACCGGCACCAACGGCAAATCGACCACGACCTCGCTGATCGCGCATATCCTTTCGAGCGGCGGCCGCGACGTCGGTCTTGGCGGCAATCTCGGCACGCCTATTTTGGCACTCGATCCGCCATCGATGTCGCGTGTGCACGTGATCGAATGTTCGTCGTTCCAGATCGATCTGTCGCCGTCGATCAATCCTTCGGTCGGAGTGCTTCTGAACCTGTCGCCGGATCACCTCGACCGCCACGGGACGTTCGAGAATTATGCGAGCGTGAAAGCGCGGCTGATCGCCGGCGTGCAGCGGGACGGCACGGCAATCGTCGGCGTGGACGACAATCAGTCTGCGGCGATTGCCGACCGTGCGGAACGCGCCGGTACGCGAGTCGTGCGCGTTTCCATGCGGCGTCCGCTATCGGATGGGATTTTTCTGGAAGGCGAGCGCATCACGCTCGCGGAGGGCGGCGCCAATCTCTATTCGGCGGCGCTAACGGGTATCGGCAGCCTGCGCGGTACGCACAACGCGCAGAATGCGGCCTGCGCCTTCGCAGCGGCATACGCGCTCGGAATTCCGTTTCAGCAGATCGGGGCGGCGCTGAAGAGCTTTCCCGGGCTCGCGCACCGGATGGAAGAAGTCGGCCGTAAGGGCAACGTCCTCTTCATCAACGACTCGAAAGCGACGAACGCCGACGCCGCGGCACGTGCGCTCGCGAGCTTCACCGAGATTTTCTGGATCGCCGGAGGAAAGCCCAAAGAGGGCGGGCTTTCGGGTCTCGAGGGCTATTTCCCGCGGATCAAAAAGGCCTATCTGATCGGCGAGTCCGCCGAGGCCTTCTCGCGGCAATTGGGCGCGGTTCCGCACACGATCTCCGGCACGCTCGACAAGGCGCTCGAAGAGGCCGCGAAGGACGCCGAGGCCGCGAGCCTGCCGCATTCCGTGGTGCTGCTGTCGCCTGCCTGCGCATCCTATGACCAGTTCCCGAACTTCGAAGTGCGGGGAGATACGTTCCGTTCACTGGTTCGCTCTATGGTCCGTTAAGGACTGTTAAGGGGACGAACGAGAGTGGTTTCGCGCGCACAAAGGACGCTGTTCGGCGAATGGTGGTGGACGGTCGATCGCCTGCTCCTGGGCGCGCTGTTTTCGATCGTGCTGCTCGGAATCATTCTTCTGCTGGCGGCGAGCCCGCCGCTTGCAACCCGGCTCGGCGTCGATCCCTTCTATTTCGTCCATCGCCAGGCGCTCTATCTCGTGCCCGCGGTTTTCGTGCTGACGGCAACGTCCATGCTCAATCCGAGGCAGATCCGGCGCGCAGCCCTGATCGTGTTTGCGGTGAGTTTCGTGCTGGTCGCGCTGACGCCGTTCGCAGGCGCGGAGATCAAGGGCGCGCGGCGCTGGCTTTCCATCTTCGGATTCAGCCTGCAGCCGTCCGAGTTTCTGAAACCCGCGTTCATTGTGCTGACGGCCTGGGTATTTTCCGAAGCGAGGCGCAATCCCCAGATGCCTTCGACGGCGATCGCGGTCGGGTCGCTCGCGGCGGTGATATTTGTGCTCGTGCGCCAGCCCGACTTCGGCCAGACCGTGCTGATCGCGCTCGTTTGGTGTGCACTCATCTTCGTCTCGGGCCTGCGCTGGGTGTGGGTCGCGGGCATCGGCGGCGCTGCGCTCTCCGCGCTCGCAGTCGCCTATCATTCGATCCATCACGTACGGTCGCGCATCGACCGCTTCATCAATCCGGAGTCCGGCGACACCTTCCAGATCGATACCGCGATCGAATCCTTCATGCGCGGCGGCTGGCTCGGCAAAGGCCCGGGCGAGGGTACCGTCAAGCGTATTCTTCCCGACGGCCACGCCGACTTCATCTTCGCGGTCGCGGCTGAAGAATTCGGCATCGTGCTCTGTCTTATTCTCGTCGCGCTGTTTTCCTTCGTCGTGCTGCGCGGGCTTTGGCACGCTTCGCGCGAGGAGGACCCGTTCGTGCGGCTTGTGATTGCCGGAATCACTTTGCTGTTCGGCCTGCAATCCTCGATCGCGATGGCCGTAAACCTGCATCTCGTTCCGGCGAAGGGCATGACGCTGCCTTTCGTTTCCTATGGCGGCTCGTCGTTGATCTCCTTGGCATTTGGAATGGGCATGCTGATCGCGCTCACGCGCAAGCATCCGCGGTTGCGCGACATCGAAGAAGATTACGCGCCGAGGAGCGCGCACGCATGAGCGGCGGCGCGAAAGCGCCGCTGATCCTGCTCGCGGCGGGCGGTACCGGCGGACACCTGTTTCCCGCCGAAGCGCTTGCGGGCGCGCTGGTGGCGCGCGGGTTCCGCGTCGATCTCGTCACCGATCATCGCGTTTCGAATTATCTCGGAAGATTTCCGGCGGGAGAGGTGCATGTCGTCCCTGCCGATACGCTGCGCGGCGGAAATCCGTTTCGGATTGCTCTTACGTTTATCCGGCTTGGCCTGGGGACTCTGCGTTCGATCTTCCTGCTGCTGAAACTTCGTCCGAAAGCGGTGGTCGGCTTCGGCGGCTATCCGACGCTGCCGCCGCTCCTTGCTGCGAAGCTGTTGTTCATTCCCACCGTCATTCATGACGCCAATGCCGTCATGGGCCGCGCCAACCGGCTGATCGCAAAATTCGCGAGCGCCATCGCGACCGGTTATCCGAATACGGCGGAGGCGTCGCTCGAATATAAGGCGGTGCGGACGGGTAATCCTGTGCGGCCTGCGGTGGCGGCGGTGGCAGGAGAACCCTATCCCGCCGTTTCGGACACATCTCCGATCAGGCTTGTCATCTTCGGCGGCAGTCAGGGCGCGCGCGTGATGAGCGAGATCGTGCCTGGCGCACTCGGCCTGCTCGAAGAAAAACTCCGCTCGCGTCTTGAAGTCGTGCAGCAGAGCCGCGAAGAGGATCTGGCTGAGGCGCAGTCGATCTACCGGCGGTACAACATCAAGGCGGAGCTTGCGCCGTTCTTCTCCGATCTCCCAGCGAAGATCGCTGCCTCGCATCTCGTGGTCGGACGCTCAGGTGCAAGTACCGTTTCGGAGCTTGCTGCCATCGGCAGGCCTTCGATCCTCGTCCCTCTGCCGGGTGCAATCGATCAGGATCAGTTGGCGAATGCGTCCTCGCTCGCCGCTGTCGGTGGTGCGCTCCTGATCCGCCAGAGCGACTTCACTTCCGCGCGACTGGCCTCGGAATTGACCGCTTTATTCGCTGATCCTCTGCGGCTGCCCGCGATGGCGAAAGCCGCGAAGGCGGAAGGCAGGCTGGATGCCGCCGAACGGCTTGCCGATCTGGTCATGAAGGTGGCAGGAGTAGCGCCGTAAATCTCCGGCACGGATTCAATGAAGCTTCCCCTTAAACTCGGCACGATCCATTTCATCGGCATCGGCGGCATCGGCATGTCCGGCATCGCCGAAGTGCTCGCCAATCTCGGCTATTCGGTGCGCGGTTCGGATGTCGCGGACAGCGCGAACGTGAAGCGCCTGCGCGAGCATGGCGTCGAAGTCGCGGTCGGCCACAAGGCGGAGAACGTCGAAGGCGCGGAAGTGATCGTGGTGTCGTCGGCGATCAAGGCCGACAATCCGGAACTGATCGCGGCACGCGCGAAGCGCCTCCCCGTCGTTCGCCGCGCGGAAATGCTCGCGGAGCTGATGCGACTGAAATCCTGCATCGCCATCGCGGGTACGCACGGCAAGACCACGACCACTTCGATGGTCGCCGCACTCCTCGATGGCGGCGGGCTTGATCCGACCGTGATCAACGGCGGCATCATCAACGCCTACGGCACCAACGCGCGTCTCGGCACCGGCGACTGGATGGTGGTCGAGGCGGACGAGTCGGACGGGACGTTCCTGAAACTGCCTGCGAACGTCGCCATCGTGACCAATGTCGATCCCGAGCATCTCGATCATTTCGGTACCTTCGATGCGGTGAAGAAGGCGTTCCGATCGTTCGTGGAAAACGTGCCGTTCTACGGCTTCGCCGTCATGTGCATCGATCATCCGGTGGTGCAGGACCTCGTCGGAACGATTGCCGACCGCCGCGTCATTACCTACGGCGAGAACCCGCAGGCCGATGCGCGGCTTGTCGACGTGAAGCTCGACGGCGGCGTCGCGCAGTTCGGCGTGCTGTTTCAGGCGCGCGAAGGCCGCGCCGAACATCACATTAAAAACCTCAAGCTGCCGATGCCGGGGCACCACAACGCATTGAACGCGACTGCCGCGATCGCGGTCGCGCATGAGCTTGGGATTATCGACGACAAAATCCGTACGGCGCTTGCCGGGTTTGGCGGCGTGAAGCGGCGCTTCACCAAGACCGGCGAATGGAACGGCGCGGTGATCTTCGACGATTACGGGCATCATCCGGTCGAGATCGCGGCTGTGCTGAAGGCCGCGCGCGCGTCCACGCAAGGCAAGGTCATCGCGGTCGTGCAGCCGCATCGCTACACGCGA
Organism: Hyphomicrobiales bacterium; assembly: GCA_018335895.1. Lineage (GTDB taxonomy): Bacteria > Pseudomonadota > Alphaproteobacteria > Rhizobiales > Xanthobacteraceae. The sequence continues at coordinate 15,103 of JAGXQU010000154.1, forward strand.
TTGCAGGCGCTGTTCGACCAGTTCTGCACTTGCTTCAACGACGCGGATCACGTGATCGTGGCGCCGGTCTATCCGGCAGGAGAGGCGCCGATTCCGGGTATCGACCGCGACGCACTGGTCTCGGGCATGCGCTCGCGCGGGCATCGCGACGTGATCCCGCTCGACGGGCCGGAGCAGCTTGCGGGCAAGGTCGCTTCGCTCGCGAAGAAGGGCGACTATGTTGTGCTGCTTGGCGCGGGCAACATCACGCAATGGGCCTACGCGCTTCCCGGCGAGCTCGCGGCGAAGAAGTGATGGCCTTTCCGGATCTCCTGCCTGAACTGACAGCCGCCGCGCCGAAGCTGCGCGGGCGGTTGCTCGCGAACCAGTCGCTTGCCGAAATCACCTGGTTTCGCGTCGGCGGTCCGGCACAGGTTCTGTTCACGCCTGCCGACGAAGAGGACCTCGCCTACTTTCTTGCAAGCATCCCCGGTCATCCGGTGACGGTGATCGGCCTCGGCTCGAACCTGATTGTGCGCGACGGCGGGGTGCCGGGTATCGTGATCCGCATGGCGCGCGGCTTTACCGACGTTGTCGTCGAGGAAGAGACAAAAATCCGCGCGGGAGTAGCCGTGCCGGATGTGAAAGTCTCGCGGGCAGCGGCGGATGCATCGCTGGCAGGTCTCGCGTTCTATCGCGGCGTACCGGGCGCAATCGGCGGCGCGTTGCGCATGAACGCCGGCGCATATGGCGGCGAAACCAAAGACGTTCTGATCCGCGCGAATGCGGTTTCGCGCGCAGGCGAGATGGTCACGTTCTCGAATGCCGACATGGGCTACTCCTATCGCCACTGTTCGGTGCCGGAAGAATATATTTTCACGGAAGCGCTCTTTCAGGCGAAGCCCGGAAACAAGGACGAGATCGCCGCCGAGATGGAAAGCATCACCGAGCGGCGTGAGGCGACGCAGCCGATCAAAAGTCGCACCGGCGGCTCGACCTTCAAGAATCCGCCGGGGCACAAATCCTGGCAGTTGATCGATGCCGCGGGCTGCCGCGGGCTCGTCGTCGGCGATGCGCAGGTGTCGGAACTTCACTGCAACTTTCTCATCAATCGCGGCAACGCCACTGCTGCGGATGTCGAAGGTCTCGGCGAGGAAGTCCGCCGCCGCGTGAAGGAACATTCGGGCGTACAACTGGAGTGGGAAATCAAGAGGATCGGCGTTCCCGCTGATAAGGTGAGCGCATGACGAAGCATGTCGCGGTTCTGATGGGCGGCTGGTCGGCGGAGCGGGAAGTCTCGCTGCGCTCCGGCAAGGCCTGCGCCGATGCGCTGGAAGGCGAGGGCTATCGCGTCACCCGCGTCGATGTTCAGCGCAACATTGCGCAAGTGCTCGCCCATCTGAAGCCCGACGCCGCCTTCAACGTGCTGCACGGCGTTCCCGGCGAGGACGGCACTATTCAGGGCGTACTGGAGGTGTTGGGCATCCCCTACACCCATTCCGGGGTGCTCTCGTCGGCTCTTGCCATGGATAAGGGCCAGGCGCGGATCGTGATGGCGGCAGCCGGCGTACCGGTGGCGGAGGGCAGGGTCGTGAGCCGGGCCGAAGCCGCCAAGGGGCATGTACTGCCGCGGCCCTATGTCCTGAAACCGGTGGCCGAAGGCTCCTCCGTGGGGGTCTTTATCGTCACCGAAGAACACGAGCACCCGCCGCAGGAGCTGACCCGTCCAGACTGGAAGCACGGGGAACTGCTGCTGGCGGAGCGCTATATCCCGGGGATGGAACTCACCTGCGCGGTCATGGGGGACGAGGCCCTCGACGTCATCGAGATCGAATCCACCACCCGATTCTACGATTACGAGGCCAAATACGCCCCCGGAGGTTCCCGCCACATTCTTCCCGCCCGGATTAAACCGAATATTTACCAGAAAGCGCAGATTCTGGCCCTTAAGGCGCACCGCGCCCTCGGCTGCCGGGGAATTAGCCGGGCGGATTTCCGCTTTGATAACCGTTCAGACGGTTCGGGCGGACTTTTCTGCCTTGAAGTGAACACCCAACCCGGAATGACCGAGACCTCGCTGGTGCCCGAGCTTGCCGCATATCGCGGCATGTCGTTCGGCGGACTGGTGAAATGGATCGTGGAGGACGCTTCTTTGAATCGATGAGCCGCCGGGCTTCCCCGGCTGGCGTGCTTATCGCTGCGTCCGCTCCGAGCAAATTCTCGCTTCTCTTCCGCCGCGTACTCGTCAATCTCTCGCACAAGAAATCCGTTCGCGCGGCGGAATCGCTGCTCGTGACAGCGATCTTCGGCGGCGCGCTCGCGCTCGGTACCGTGCGCGGCGGACATATGCCGGCCGTCAACGAGGCGCTCACGGAAGTAGGCGACAGGATCGCGTACTTCGCGGGCTTTGAAATCGCCGACGCCGAAGTCCGCGGGCACAACCGCTTGCGGCGCGAGCAGATTCTCGAAGCGGCGGGAATTACGCCGCGCACTTCGCTGGTGCTTTTGAACGCGGATGTTGCACGCGACAAGCTGAAATCGAATCCCTGGATCGCCGATGCGGTTGTGCGGAAATATTATCCGAACCGCATCGAGATCGAAGTCACGGAGCGCGAAGCCTTCGCGCTGTGGCAGCGCAATGGCAAGCTTGCGATCGTCGCACGCGACGGCACGGTGCTTGAGGAAGTTGCAGAGCGGCCCGAAAAACTTCCGCTCGTCGTCGGCATGGGTGCGGCCAAGGCTGCGCACGATTTTCTTTCGGTGCTCGATCGTTTCCCCGCGATCAAGGCCGAAGTCTATGGCGCGGTGTATGTCGCGGAGCGGCGCTGGAACCTGCGGCTCACGAACGGCATGGACGTTCGTCTGCCGGAAAGTAACCTGATCGCCGCGTTCGAGCAGCTCACCAAGCTCTCGCGCGACCAGAAAGTCTTCTCCCGCGACATCGACATCATCGATCTGCGCATCCCCGGCCAGGTCATCGTGCGCATGTCCGACGCGGCGGCGAGCGCCTACGACGCGCAGCGTGCGCCCACAAAGAAGAAGGGGGCGTCATGATCGCGCCCCGCATGAAGCCTTTGGGTAGCAAGCGCTCGACGATCGTTGCCGCGCTGGACATCGGCACGAGCAAGATCGCCTGCGTGATCGCGAAGCTCAGGGCAGAGCGCGGCCGCGATATGCCGCGCAACCGCACGCATTCGGTCGAGGTGATCGGGTTCGGCCATACCCGCTCGCATGGCATCAAGGCCGGCACTGTGGTCGATATCGAAGCGGCGGAGGAATCCATCCGCCGCGCGGTCGATCAGGCCGAGCGCTCGGCGAAGGTCGAGATCGCGTCCGTCATTCTCTCGGTCACCGGCGGGCGGCTCGGCAGCGAATCCTTCGCAGCCTCGGTTCGCGTTCCCGGCTCGTCGGTGGAAGGCGGCGACATCGCTCGTGTGCTCGATGCTGCGAGTGTGCACTCCGTCCGCGAAGGCAGGGCCGTGCTGCATTCGATTCCGATCGCCTATCACCTCGACGACGTTTCCAACATTCAGGACCCGCGCGGCATGCTCGGCCGTACGCTCGCGGTCGACCTGCATGTCGCGACCGCCGACTATCCGGCGCTGCAAAACCTCATTCTCTGCGTCGAGCGTTGCCATCTCACGGTCGAGGGCATGATCGCGGCACCCTATGCAGCGGGCATCGCAGCACTCTCCGACGACGAGGCAGAACTCGGCGCGACCGTGATCGATCTCGGCGCCGGCACCACGACGCTCGCGGCTTTCGTGAACGAAACCTGCGTGCACATGGACGGCATCGCAGTCGGCAGCTTCAACGTGACCCAGGATCTCGCGCGCGGTCTTTCGACCAAGCTCGCGGAAGCCGAACGCATCAAAACGCTCTATGGCGACGTGATCGAGGGCGGCTCGGACCACACCGATCTGATCATGGTGCCTTCGATCGACGGCAATCCGCGCGACCCCGGCAATTCGACGACCCGCGCGCATGTGATCCGCATCGCACGCGCACGCATCGACGAGATTTTCGAGATGCTGCACGAGCGCCTTTCCTCCGCGGGCATTTTGAACCTGACCGGGCGCCGCATCGTGCTCACCGGCGGCGGCGCGCAACTCGGCGGCATCGGCGAACTCGCGAGCCGCATGTTCGGCGCAAGCGTGCGCATCGGCGTGCCGCGGGCGGCCGCAGGCCTGCATCGCGTGGCACAGGGCCCGGCATTCGCGGTCGCGGCGGGTCTCGCCGCCTATCCGCAATTTGCCGGACGCGAACATTTCGAACCGCGGCGGCGGTTCGCTCCGCATGAAGGCAATTATCTCCGGCGTGTCGGGCGCTGGTTCAAGGAAAGTTTCTGATGATCGACGAAGACGTGCCGGCGTATCCCGGCAGTGAGAGTTCAGTAGGCGCGGCAACGACCGCCGCAAAGGGTGATGCAATGACGATCAATCTGCAGATGCCGGATATCCGGGAGTTGAAACCGCGCATCGTCGTGTTCGGTGTCGGTGGCGCCGGCGGCAACGCCGTCAACAACATGATCGCGGCCGGATTACAGGGCTGCGAATTCGCGGTCGCCAATACCGACGCGCAGGCGCTGGTGTCGTCTAAAGCGAAGCGCGTGATCCAGATGGGTCTCAACGGTCTGGGTGCAGGTTCGCATCCCGAGGTTGGCAAGTGCGCAGCCGAGGAAGCGGTGGGCGAAGTGCAGGATATGCTGCAAGGCGTGCACATGGTGTTTGTGACCGCTGGCATGGGCGGCGGCACGGGCACGGGCGCGGCTCCGGTCATTGCGCGCGTCGCGAAGGAACTCGGGATTCTCACGGTCGGCGTCGTGACCAAGCCCTTCGATTTCGAAGGCTCGCGCCGTATGCGTGCCGCCGAGCAGGGCATCGAGGATCTCGCCAAGCACGTCGATACGCTGATCGTGATTCCGAACCAGAATCTGTTCCGGGTCGCGAACAAGGAAACCACCTTTGCCGACGCCTTCGCGATGGCCGACCAGGTCCTCTATTCGGGGGTGGCCTGCATCACCGATCTGATGGTCAAGGAAGGTCTCATCAATCTCGACTTCGCCGACGTCCGCACGGTCATGCGCGAGATGGGCAAGGCGATGATGGGCACGGGCGAAGCTTCGGGTGAATCCCGTGCGCTGCGCGCAGCCGAAAACGCGATCAACAATCCGCTGCTCGACGAGACGACGATGCGCGGGGCCAAGGGCCTCCTGATCTCGATCACCGGCGGCCGCGATCTCAAGCTGCACGAAGTCGACGAGGCGGCGACCCGCATCCGCGACGAAGTGGACGAGAGTGCGAATATCATTCTCGGCGCGACCTTCGACGAAAGCCTCGAGGGTATCGTGCGGGTGTCCGTCGTGGCGACGGGCATCGACGGCTCGGCGGCCGGCACTGCGGCGCCGGAGTTCCGCCAGACGTTTTCGAACCACAACCGTCCGGCCCCGTCCCCGTCGGTTCGCTCGACCAGCTTCGCGGCTGAAGTCCCGCACATTCCGCTGACCATGCAGCCGGAAATGCCGCAGGATGAGCACTACGACGAGTACGCGGATCACTACGCGGAGCCTGCGGCTGAGATCGACGAGGTGACGATTCGTCCGCTCGACCGCAAACCGGCGTTTTTTCAGCCGCTGCTCGACGAAATGGAGCGCCTCGCGCCGAAGGACGAGGCGCCTGAGGACCTCGAGCCTTACGTGCCGGAGCAGGCGGAGCGTCCGCCTTACCGTCCGCGCATGCCGCGCATCGACGAATTCCCGGTTCCTGTGCAGAACCAGATGCGCGCCCGCAGCGGCGATGGGGCGGAAGATCATGAGAAGCGGCAGATGACGCTCCTCGAGAAGCTCGCTTCGAGCCTTGGCGGCAAATCCCGCCGTGCCGCGGCCGATCACGACCCTGCCTTGCCGCAGACGGTCGCTCGCCGTAGGCCGGAAGTGGCGCAGGATGCCCCTCCCTCCCGCCGTCCTGAGGGCCGCGATCTGCTCGATCCGGGCAGCCGTCCGGCGCGTCATGCCGAGGCGCAGGACGATCTCGAAATCCCGGCTTTCCTCCGCCGGCAGGCCTGATACGAAAGGTGTATGATTCTGGACGCCCCGGCGAAAGCCGGGGCGTTATTTTTTGGGCGTGCTCACGAAATGCACGCCTGTGGAAAAGATCCGGATCGACGGGGTTCCCAGCCCTTTGAAATCATGGCGAAAAATAGCCGCGAACCCGGCAAGATTCCGTAACAAAGCGTAAGAAAGCGTGACTTGTGGCATGGGGACGAGGGGTTATCGTCCCGGAAACCCAAGAAGCCGCGGGGAATTGTGGCCTTGGGGAGTGGGAATTAACTGGGGCAAAAGCCGGGCGATCTTTCGAACGGTTTTCGTACGGCGGGATGCAAGTTCAGTTTCAAGCGACCGTAGCCGACCGCGTAGACCTCACGGGTCGCGGCCTGCATTCCGGAACGGCCGCCCGCATCAGCCTTCTGCCAGCCGCGCCGAATACCGGCATCGTCTTCAAACTTCATGGCAAAAAAATCGCGGTGGGCCCTGAAGCCGTCCGTAACACCGATTTCGCAACCGTAATCGGCGATACCGACGGCTCCAAATGCTCCACGGTCGAACACCTGATGGCCGCCTTTGCCGGTCTCGGCATCGATAACGTGATCGTCGATGTCGAAGGCGAAGAAATCCCGGCTTTCGACGGCAGCTCGGCCAATTTCGTCGAGGCGATCGACGCTGTCGGCATCGAGATGCTCGATGCGCCGCGCCGCTACATCAAGATTTTGAAGCCGATCAAGGTCGAGCATGGCCGCGCTTCGGCTGAACTGATGCCCTATGACGCCGGCTTCCGCGTCGAAGTCGAAATCGAGTTCGAGCACGCCGCCATCGGCCGTCAGCGCTATGCCGGCATGATCACGCCGCAGGTCTTCCGCGAAGATCTTTCCCGCGCACGCACCTTCGGCTTCATGCGCGATGTTTCGAAGCTCTGGAGCGCGGGCCTCGCGCTCGGCGCTTCGCTCGACAACACGATCTGTCTCGCCGACGACCGCGTGCTCAATCCCGAAGGTTTGCGCTACGCGGACGAGTTCGTGCGTCACAAGGCGCTCGACGCGGTCGGCGACCTCGCGATGGCAGGACTGCCGATCCTCGGCCGTTATCGCTCGGTCTGCGGCGGCCACAAACTGAATGCGGCGGTTGTTGCCGCCCTGATGGCGGATCGCTCCGCCTGGACCGTTGCGGAGGCCGAGCCTGAGGCCAAGCGCCGCCGTGGCCATGCCGAAATCGGCGCCCAGGTCGCTCCGGCCTACCGCGCTGACCTTTCTTAACTTTTTAAGCCATAATCGCGGCGGATTCGGCCTTTAGCGCCGTAGCCTGAGGGCGCGGGGTCCGCTATTCCCTGACCCGTCAAAGAGGCATGGGGCCGCCGGGGCCTCCAGTCGCAGGTTCGAGTTTTTGATGTTGCTCGCGAAGATACGCCGCACGGGTCTTGGGACGGCACTCCGGGTGCTCGTCATCCTGCCGCTGGGTGTTTCGCTTGCCGGCTGCGCAAGTCTCGGCAACTTCAGTCTTGGCAGCCTGTGGGGCGACAAGAAGGAAGACGAGCTTCTGCCCGATCAGCCTGCCGATTTGCTGTACAACGAGGCGCTCACCCTTCTGAACAAGAAGGACTTCGAGAAAGCCGCGAAGAAGTTCGAGGAAGTCGACCGCCAGCACCCCTATTCGGAGTGGGGCCGCAAGTCGCTCCTGATGTCGGCCTACGCCTACTACGAAGGCCAGAAGCATCCCGAGACTGTCATTGCCGCAAGACGCTATCTCGCGCTGCATCCCGGCAGCGCCGATGCTGCCTATGCGCAGTTTCTCGCGGCATCCGCCTTGTTCGACGAAATTCCGAATATCGAGCATGACCAGCGCCGCACCGAAACCGCGATGGAAGCGCTGAGCGAGGTCATCCGTAAGTATCCCGAAACGGAATATGCGGTTAGTGCGCGGCGCAAGATCGATGTCGCCCGCGACCAGCTCGCCGCCAAGGAAATGGTCACAGGCCGCTACTACCTGAAGAACCGCAATTTTTCCGGCGCCATCAACCGCTTCAAGGTGGTCGTGACCAAGTACCAGAATACGCGTCACGTCGAGGAAGCGCTCGCGCGCTTGACCGAAGCCTACATGTCGCTCGGCATCGTCAACGAGGCGCAGACCGCGGCCGTGGTGCTCGGTCACAACTTCCCGGAAAGTCCCTGGTACAAGGACGCCTATGCGCTCGTGACCTCGGGCGGGAATGTTCCCCGCGAGGACAAGGGATCGTGGATCAGCCGCGCCTGGGGCAACATTCGCGGCTGAGCCGGCGGCGCCAATCGAATTGACGCTTTCTTTCGGCTAATCTTCAATCACGTTTCGTTCTCAATGGACCGAATCGGTACGCCGAGGCGGCAGTTTTCATGCTTGCTCACCTTTCAATCCGCGACATCGTACTGATCGACCGGCTGGACGTGGATTTCTCCGGCCGTCTTTCCGTGCTGACCGGCGAGACCGGCGCGGGTAAATCCGTCGTGCTGGACAGTTTTGGACTGGCACTAGGCGCGCGTGGCGACGCGAGTCTCGTGCGCGATGGAGCGGAGCAGGGGCAGGTCGCGGCGGCGTTCGATCTTCCGAAAAATCATCCGGTGCGGGAGTTCCTGCGCGCGAACGATCTGGCCACGGAAGCCGACGACAATCTGATTCTGCGGCGCGTGCAGCTTGCCGACGGACGCACCCGCGCCTTCATCAACGACCGGCCGGTGAGCGTGCAGATCCTGCGGGAGCTTGGCACGCGGCTCGTCGAAATTCACGGCCAGCACGACGAGCGCGCGCTGATCGATCCTTCTGCGCATCGCGATCTGCTCGATGCTTTCGGCGGCAGCACGGATGCGGCTGCGAACGTGCGGCTGCTCTGGAACGCGTGGCGCGAAACCGAAACAAGAGTTTCCGAGGAGCGCGCGCGGCAGGAGCGCGCGCGCCGCGAGGAAGATTACGTCCGCAACGCGGTCGACGAATTGACCAAGCTTTCCCCGCAGCCGGGCGAGGAAACCGCGCTTGCGGATCGCCGGGCGTCCCTGATGCGCGCCGAAAAAGTTGCGGGCGATCTGAAGGACGCGCACGACGCGATTGCCGGAAGCGAATCCGCCGTGCCGCAACTCGCAGGCGCCTTGCGCAGGCTGGAGCGCCGCCAGCAGGAGGCGGGCGATATCGTCGGCGGGCCGGCGAAGGCGCTGGAAGCGGCGTTGAATGCCATAGAAGAGGCGCGGGGCGGGCTCGAAGCCGCGCTGCGGCTTGCCGACTACGATCCGCAGGAACTCGAGCGTAACGAAGAGCGCCTGTTCGCGCTCCGCGCGGCAGGCCGCAAGTATAGTTCTCCGGTCGACCGGCTCCCCGAAGTGGCCGAACGTTTTGCCGCCGATCTCGCGTCCATCGACAAGGGCGAAGAGAAGCTGAAGGCGCTCGAAGCCGCCGCCCGAAAGGCGGAGGCCGATTTTCGCGCGGCGGCCCAGGCATTGTCGGACGCCCGCAAGCTCGCTGCAAAGAAGCTCGACAAGGCCGTCAACGCCGAACTGCCGCCGCTAAAGCTCGAACGCGCCGAATTCATCACCGAGATCGAAAGCAATCCTTCGTCGCCGGGCCCCGACGGGTTCGATCGCGTGGAATTCTGGGTGCAGACCAATCCCGGCTCGCGACCAGGGCCGATGATGAAAGTTGCGTCCGGCGGCGAACTTGCGCGGTTTCTGCTCGCGCTGAAGGTCGTGCTCGCCGATCGCGGCTCTGCGCCGACGCTCGTCTTCGACGAAATCGACACCGGGGTCGGCGGTGCGGTTTCCGATGCCATCGGAGCGCGGCTCGCGAGGCTCGCTGAAAAAGTACAGGTGCTGACCGTCACCCACGCGCCGCAGGTTGCGGCGAGGGCTGCCAACCATTTCATGGTTGCCAAGGAAGCGGTCAATGGCGGCAAGCGCGTGAGCACGAGGATCGTTCCGCTCGACGAACCGCGGCGGCGCGAGGAAGTCGCGCGCATGTTGTCGGGTGCCGACGTCACCGACGAAGCGCGCAAAGCCGCCGACCGCCTGATCGCAGGCGCGGCCGCGTAACGCAGCAATGGCCAAAAAAACAAAAGCGGGCGAGCCAAAGCCGGTCGAAGAACTCTCCACCAAGGAAGCGAAGGCCGAACACGTGCGGCTCGAACTCGAGATCGAGCAGCACGACAAGCGCTATTACCAGCAGGACGCGCCGGTGATCTCCGACGCGGAATACGACGCCCTGCGCCAGCGCTACGAGGCGATCGAACGGCAGTTTCCCGAATTGCATTCGCTGACGAGCCTCACGCGCAAGGTGGGTGCCGCACCCTCCGGCAAGTTCGGAAAAGTGCGGCACGCGGTGCCAATGCTTTCGCTCGGCAATGCCTTCACGGAAGAGGATGTTCAGGATTTCGTCGACCGCATCCGGCGCTTTCTGAAGCTATCCGACAAGGACGAGCTGATCATCACCGCCGAGCCCAAGATCGACGGGCTTTCCTGTTCGCTGCGATATGAGAAGGGGAAGCTCGTTGTGGCGGCAACACGCGGCGACGGCGCGGAAGGCGAGGACGTGACCGCGAACATTCGCACGATCAAGGACGTGCCACACGAACTGAAAGGCAAAGATGTGCCCGATGTCTTCGAGGCGCGCGGCGAAGTGTACATGACGAAAGACGACTTCCTCGCGCTGAACAAGCGGCAGGAGAAGGAAGGCAAGCCGCTTTACGTCAACCCGCGCAATACGGCGGCGGGTTCGCTCAGGCAGATCGATCCGAAGATGACCGCGGCGCGTCCCTTAAAATTCTTTGCCTATACCTGGGGCGAGGTGAGCAAGCTGCCGGCCGGCACGCAATCGGATTCGGTCGGTGCGATGAAGCGCTGGGGTCTGCCGGTCAATGCGCTGATGAAGAAGTGCAAAAGCGTCGAGGAACTGCTCGGACACTATCGCAAGATCGAGCAGGAACGGGCCTCGCTCGGCTACGATATCGACGGCGTCGTCTACAAGGTCGACCGGCTGGACTGGCAGGAGCGGCTCGGTTTCGTTTCGCGCAGCCCGCGCTGGGCGATCGCGCACAAATTCGCGGCGGAGAAAGCGACGACGGTCGTGAAAGACATCGACATTCAGGTCGGCCGCACCGGCAAGTTGACACCGGTCGCGAAGCTCGATCCCGTGGCGGTCGGCGGCGTCGTGGTGCAGAACGCGACGCTTCACAACGAGGATGAGATCGAGCGGCTCGGCGTGCGCATCGGCGACACGGTGACGATCCAGCGTGCGGGCGACGTGATCCCGCAGGTCTTGGGCGTATTGCTCGACAAACGCCCGAAGAGTGCGAAGCCTTACAAATTTCCGGAAGTGTGCCCTGTCTGCGGCAGCCACGCCGTGCGCGAGGAAGGCGAAGTGGACCGCCGCTGCACCGGCGGTCTCGTCTGCCCGGCGCAGGCGGTGCAGACGCTCATTCACTTCGTTTCGCGCAACGCTTTCGATATCGACGGCCTCGGCGAGAAGCAGATCGAGTTCTTTTTCGAGAAGGGTTGGGTCAAGGAGCCCGCGGACATCTTCACGCTGGAAAAGCGCAACAAGAAGCTGAAGATCGAAGCGGAGGAAGGCTTCGGCGCGACGTCGGTGCGCAATCTTTTCGATGCCATCAATACGCGGCGTTCGATTGCCCTGAACCGCGTGCTGTTCGCGCTCGGTATCCGGCATATCGGCGAAACGAATGCGACAAGGCTTGCGCGCCACTACGGCACGATGGAAGCGCTGCGCGAGGCCGCGGCCGCGGCAGGCAAAGGTGACGAGGAAGCCTTTGCCGAAATGAATAATGTGAACGGCATCGGCAAGATCGTCGCCGAAGCGGTCATCGAGTTCTTCAAGGAGAAGAAGAACATGAAGGCGCTCGACGCGCTGCTCGGCGAGATCGAAATCGAGCCGATGGCAGCGGTCGCGAAGGACAGCCCGGTTTCCGGAAAGACCGTGGTCTTCACCGGCGCGCTCGAGCAGATGACGCGCGACGAGGCTAAGGCGATGGCGGAACGCCTCGGCGCCAAGGTCGCGGGCTCAGTGTCGAAGAAAACCGATTACGTCGTCGCGGGTCCCGGCGCCGGCTCCAAGCTGAAAGATGCCCAGAAGCACGGCGTTCAGGTTTTGAGCGAAGACGACTGGTTCAGGCTGATCGGGAAGAAATAGTTAAATCCGTCCCGCGAGCGCCAATACAAGCACGACAACCAGCAGCACGCCGACAAGGCCGCCCGGGCCGTAGCCCCAGTTTGCGCTGTAGCCCCAGCGCGGCAACGCGCCGATCAGGATCAAAATCAAAAGCACGATCAGAATGGTCGAAAGCATGGTGAAGCCTCACGTCTGAATACACTGTGTGAGGGGTAACGCCGAAAGTTCCCTGTGGTTCCCTGCTTATGCTTGCAGCGGCGCGGTTGCGGCCTCCAACCACCTGCGATCTTCGGCGCCAAGCTGCGGGCCGATCTTTGCGCGGACTTCGGCGTGATAGGCATCCAGCCAGGCGATTTCTTCCTGCGTCATCCGCTTCGCATCGATAAGGCGCCGGTCGATCGGTGCGAAAGTGAGCGTTTCGAAACCGAGCAACGGTTTTTCGATGCCATGCTTGCGCTTTTCGACAAGCAGCAGGTTTTCGATGCGGATGCCATAGGCTCCCGCTTTGTAATAGCCGGGCTCGTTCGAAAGGATCATGCCGGGCAGGAGTGGGGCCGCGCCGAGCTTGGAAATTCGTGCGGGGCCTTCATGCACAGAGAGGTAGCTGCCGACACCATGGCCAGTGCCGTGATCGAAATCGAGGCCCGCTTCCCATAGCGCGCGGCGCGCGAAAGGATCGAGTTGCGCGCCGTTTGTGCCTTCGGGAAATATCGCGCGGGCGACCGCGATGTGGCCCTTGAGGACGAGTGTGAAGCGCTCGCGCATTTCCGCCGACGGTTCGCCAATCGCCACTGTACGGGTGACGTCGGTCGTGCCGTCCTCGTATTGTGCGCCGCTATCGACCAGAAACAACTCGCCCGGTTTCAGCTTGCGGTTGGTCGTCTCCGTTACGCGGTAATGCACGATCGCGCCGTTCGGGCCCGCGCCGGAAATCGTCGGGAAGGAGATTTCCTTGAGCTTACCGGTCTCGCGGCGGAATGTTTCGAGCGCCGCGACCGCGTCGATCTCTGAAATTTTTCCGCCCGGCGCTTCGCGGTCGAGCCAGGCGAGATAGCGGGTGAGCGCCGCACCGTCGCGCAGGTGTGCCGCGCGCATGCCTGCGATTTCGGTCTCGTTTTTGATCGCTTTGAGGTTGGTGACCGGGTCCGCGCCTTTGGAGATGCTGCCGCCTGCGGCTTCCACGATGCCTGCGAGTTTCGCGGGTGCGGTGGCCTGGTCCAGCCGCACGGCCTTTCCGCGTGCGGCCTCGTGCAGTTCGACTTCGAATTCGCGCGGCTCGCGGATGTCGGCGAGTTTCGCCAGTTCATCGCGCACTTCGTTCGAGAGCTTGCGGCCGTCCACAAAAAGCTGCGGCTCGCCTTCGCGCGGCAAAATCGCCCAGGACAACGGCAGCGGCGTATGCGCTACATCGTTGCCGCGGATGTTGAAGGTCCATGCGACCGATGCGGGGTCGGAGAGCACGGCGACGCCGATCTTTTCCTTCCCGAGCACTTCGCGGATGCGCGCGATCTTCTTCGCCGCGTCTTCGCCGGCGTATTGCAGGCCGTGCAGCACAACTGGAGTGAGCGGTGGCACGGGGCGTTCGCGCCAGATGGCGTCGACCGGATTTTCTTTGACGGCAACGAGTCTGCTGCCCGCTTCCTTTGCGGCCTTCTCCAGCCGCTCGACGCCTTCGGCGGTTGTGCGCCACGGGTCGTAGCCGAGGGCCGCGCCAGCGGGAAGATTTTCGGCGAGCCATTTCGCCGCCGGATGCTCGATCATGTGTGCGATCGAGAAGAGTTTGCCGTCGATCTGCTCCTTCGCCTGCAAGGTATAGCGCCCGTCGGTGAAGAGCGCGGCCTTGTCCGCAAGCACTACGATAGTCGCAGCCGATCCGGTGAAGCCCGTGAGCCATGCGACGCGCTCCTCGCAAGGCGGCACGTATTCGTTCTGGTGTTCGTCGGCGCGCGAGAAAATGAAGCCATCAAGCATCTGCCGCTTGAGTTCCGCGCGCAGCGCCGCGAGCCGCGATGCCGATTGCGTCTTGTCGCCTTCGTCCCTGAACGTCTGAAATTTCGCTTCGAACATGGCTGCCAGTGTAAGTACTTGGGTTCCGCGGACATAGCGCATTGCGCGAATACTGCCTATTTCGGCCCCAATTCGCGTGGCAACTGGGCTCTACCCTCGCCAAATGGCACATGCGATGCCATTTTCTTCTTAGAATCACAAAACCAGACAAGCCAACGTGGCCGATCCGCAATTCAAACCCTTTCCGTTCGACGACGAGGCGCCCGCGCCGAAGCCCGGCGGCATTGCCGCGCGCGCGCGGGCAACCACGATCGCTCCGTATCTGGACGGACTGAATGCCGAGCAGCTCGAGGCGGTAGAGAGCCTTGACGGTCCCGTGCTGGTGCTGGCCGGCGCGGGGACCGGCAAGACGCGCGTGCTGACGACGCGGATCGCGCATCTGCTCGCGACCGGGAAGGCGCGGCCATCCGGCATTCTCGCAGTGACGTTCACGAACAAGGCGGCGCGCGAAATGAAGGAGCGCGTCAGCCATATGGTCGGCGATGTGGTCGAGGGCATGCCGTGGATGGGCACGTTCCACTCCATCGGCGCGAAGATTCTCCGGAGGCACGCGGAACTGGTCGGGTTGAACCCGAGCTTCACCATTCTCGACACCGACGACCAGATCCGTCTCATCAAGCAGCTTTTGCAGGCGGACAACATCGACGAGAAGCGCTGGCCCGCGCGACTCTTTGCCGGTTATCTCGATGGCTGGAAGAACCGCGGGCTTGGGCCGGAGCAGGTGCCGGCCGGCGAAGCGATGTCGTTCGCCAACGGCAAAGGCAAGGAGCTTTACGCGGCCTATCAGGCGCGGCTCAAAGTTCTGAATGCAGTCGACTTCGGCGATCTGCTGCTCGAAAACCTTCGGCTGTTTCAGAACAATGCCGAGGTGCTTGCGCAATATCAGCAGCGCTTCCGCTACATGCTCGTCGACGAGTATCAGGACACGAACGTCGCGCAGTATCTTTGGCTGCGGCTGCTCGCGCAGGGTTCGCGCAATATCTGCTGCGTCGGCGACGACGACCAGTCGATCTACGGCTGGCGCGGGGCGGATGTCGATAACATCCTGCGCTTCGAGCAGGATTTCCCCGGCGCGAAGGTGATCCGGCTCGAGCGCAATTACCGTTCGACTGCGAATATTCTTGCTGCTGCCTCGCACCTGATTGCGAAGAACAAGAGCCGTCTCGGCAAGACGCTGCGCACGGAAGATGACCCGGGCGAAAAGGTGAAAGTTACCGGCGCGTGGGATTCCGGGGAGGAGGCGCGGCAGATCGGCGAGGAAATCGAGCAGTTGCAGCGGCGGAGCCACAAGCTTTCCGAGATTGCGATCCTCGTGCGCGCGTCGTTCCAGATGCGCGAACTTGAGGATCGTTTTGTTACGCTCGGACTGCCCTATCGCGTGATCGGCGGCCCGCGTTTCTACGAGCGGCAGGAAATCCGCGATGCCATGGCCTATTTCAGGGTGATCGTGTCGCCTGCCGATGGGCTCGCGTTCGAGCGCATCGTGAATGTCCCAAAGCGCGGCCTCGGCGATACCACGATGCAGATGCTGCACGACTATTCGCGGCAGAATGAAGCGCCGATGTTGGAAGCGGCGCGGATCATTTCCTCGACCGAAGACCTGAAGCCCAAGCCGCGGATGGCATTGCGCGAACTCGTCACGCAATTTGACGGCTGGCGCAAAAAACTGGAAACGACTTCGCACACTGAGCTTGCCCGGATCGTGCTCGATGAGTCCGGCTACACGGATATGTGGAAGAACGACAAATCTGCACAGGCCGCGGGCCGGCTCGAAAACCTGAAAGAACTTGTGCGCTCGATGGAGCAGTTCGAGAATATGCAGGGCTTTCTCGAGCACGTATCCTTGGTCATGGATGCGGACGGCGGCGCCGACGCGGACAAAGTCAATCTCATGACGCTGCACTCCGCGAAGGGGCTCGAATTCGATACCGTGTTCCTGCCGGGCTGGGAGGAGGGTCTGCTTCCCCATCAGCGTTCGCTCGACGATCAAGGGCGGGCCGGTCTCGAAGAGGAGCGGCGGCTCGCGCATGTCGGCATCACGCGGGCGAAGCAGCGCGCGCTGATTTCCTTCGCCTCAAGAAGGATGACGCACGGCCTCTGGAATACGACGGTGCCGAGCCGCTTCCTCGACGAATTGCCGGAGGAATGCGTCGAGGTGGTGGATGCCCAGAGCGGCTACGGCACGCAGGTGCACAGCCGCTTCGATCGGGTCGAGCCGTTTACTTCCGGTTATTCGACGCCGGGCTGGCAGCGCGCGCAGCAGCGGCGGGGTGGTTTCTCGGATGCGCCGCGCGGCCGCGGCCTGACCATCGAAGGCGAGGTCGTCTCGCGATCGAGCGGCTCCGCCGCGGATTTCGAAATCGGCGACCGCGTCTTCCATGACAAATTCGGCTACGGCGAGATCATGGAAGTCGAGGGCGCGAAAGTGGTCGTCGAGTTCGACAAGGCCGGCGAGAAGAAGCTGGTCGCAAGCTTCCTCAAGAAAGCCTGAGCTTGGCTGACTTTCCCGAGAGCCATGTCGTCCGGGTAAGGGCGGATGAGCGCGATGCCAAACGCATCGCAGATCATTTACTCGAGCGTTTTTTCGAAGGCGAGGGTGCGGTCGGGGCGTTCGAGGCGCCGGACGGCTCATGGATCGCCGAGGCGCATTTTCCCGAACTGCCGGACAAGAGCGCGATTGCTGCCGCGGTCGCGGAAATCCGCTCCGGCGCGAAGCCCGAATACGAAACGCTCGCAGCCAAAGACTGGATCGCCGCAAGCCTCGAAGGACTGAAGATCGTCCGCGCCGGGCGCTTTGCAATTCACGGCTCGCATGATCGCGGGAAGATTTCGCCGAACGAGACCGGAATCGAGATCGAGGCGGCGCTCGCTTTCGGCACCGGCCATCACGGCACCACGCTAGGCTGTCTTCGCGCACTGACGCGGCTCGCGCGCACGCACAGGCCGGCCCGGGTGCTCGACGTCGGGACAGGCACGGCGGTTCTGGCGATTGCGGCTGCGCGCGCGTTTCATGCGCCCGTGATTGCGACCGAGATCGACCGCGATTCCATTCCGGTCGCGCGGGAAAACGTTCGCGCCAACCGTGCCGGGGCGTATGTAAATATTCTGCACACCGGAAGCCTGAGCGCGCCGGCGATCGCGCAATACGCCCGCTACGATCTGATATTCGCGAACATCCTGCTGCCGGTTCTGAAGCAGCTTGCACGCCCGATTGCGGCGCTCGCCGCGCCCGGGGCGACCGTGATCCTCTCCGGCCTGATGCCGCATCAGGCGCTCGCGGCGCTCGCCCGCTATCAGGCGCTCGGGCTGCGATTCGAGCGGGCCGAAAACATCGAGAACTGGACGACGCTAACGTTGCGTGTTCCGTAAAACAAAAAACGCCCCGGTTCGTCGCCGGGGCGTTTCGTATTCCGTGGTCCGGCGCTCAGCGCTGGAACGGCAGGTTCTTGTAGTACTCGACCGTCTCGGGCGGCAGGTAGCTCAGGTGCATGCGGACTTCGCGCTCAACCTGGCGCATGCGCGCCTCAACGATGCGGTCCCAAACGCGCGCCCAGAAGCTCTTGCCGGTTTTCGCGGTCGCCGCGGCAGCGGGAGCATACTTGGGGGAATAGGTAATGGCGGCCATGGGAGTTCTCCTTCTTCCGCTTCGAATACCGGGACACCGCCCGGCCGGTCATGATTCCTTATTGCGATGCAAAATAGCTTTTTTGCGACGCACCTAGAATAGGTAAGGATGCATGTCCGATCTGAATCGGCTGCATGGTTGCGGTAAGGATTGATTAACTATCGGGCGCAGCGCCGCCCGATCGGGCAGCTTTAGCTGCGTTTGGCCATGCCGATTTTACGGCCGATCGCTTCGGGCGCAGGCAGGGCTGCGTGAGCGGCCTTCATGGCGGCAAGGCGGTCGAGCACGTCGTCCGGAAGCGCCACGACTTTCTTCGAGGCCATGTTCACGTGGAGCGCCATCTGCTCGGAGGTCGCGGACATCCAGCCCTCGTGGGCGTGATACAGCTCGGCGAAGAAATGGATGCGCTTCTCGTCGTAGTCGACCAGCCGGATCGTGGTGCGCACCGTTTCGCCGGCGTGCAGTTCGCGCAGATAACGGACGTGGGCCTCGGCGGTGAAGAAGGAATGGCCGCGGTCCTTCACGTATTCCGGCCCGAGACCGACGAGGGCGAAGGCTTCGTCCACCGAGCGGTCGATCAGCACGTTGTAATAGGCCATGTTCAGGTGGCCGTTGTAGTCGATCCAGCCGGGCTCGACGGTCATCGCGGATGATACGAACGGAGCGAAGAAGACGGGTTCGAAGTCGAGACGTTGCAGCATTCCGAATCTTTTCTTTGTTATGACTACAATCATGCATTGTAAGTTTGCGCCGGGCAATGGTTTGGCGCATTCCGGGCAAATCCGAGGGCGCCGTTTCCCGCACACGAGCCATGCCTGACGAAGCGCGAACGGCTTTGCTAAAGTCGTCCGTAACTGGAGGACGCCAATGAAGAACGCCGCCCTGAAGCGGGCCGAACCCGCCGCGGTCGAGCGCGCCATCGCTGCGCTGCACGCCAAACTCGGCAACAAGGTCGTGACCTCGATGGAGGTCCGCCGCCAGCACGCCAACACCACCACCTGGCTGCCGAACGAAGCCGCCGACGCGGTCGTCTACGCGGCTTCTACGGAGGACGTGCAGGACGCGGTACGGATCGCAAGTGCCCACAAGGTGCCGGTGATCGCCTTCGGCACTGGCACCTCGCTCGAGGGGCACGTCAACGCCCCCGCTGGCGGCATCTGCATCGACGTTTCGCAGATGAACGAGATTCTGGCCGTTCATGCCGAGGATCTCGACTGCGTCATCCAGCCGGGCGTCACCCGCAAGCGGCTGAACGAGTATCTGCGCGATCAGGGGCTGTTCTTCCCGATCGACCCGGGTGCCGATGCCTCGCTCGGCGGCATGGCCGCGACACGGGCTTCGGGCACCAACGCCGTGCGCTACGGCACGATGAAGGACAACGTGCTCTCGCTCAAAGCCGTGCTGCCGAGCGGCGAGGTTATCCGCACGGCCTCGCGCGCGAAGAAGTCTTCCGCGGGCTACGATATGACCCGGCTTTTCGTGGGCTCCGAAGGCACGCTCGGCGTCATCACCGAACTTACGCTGAAGCTTTCCGCGATCCCGGAATCGATTTCCGCCGCGGTTTGCCCGTTCAAGTCGGTCGAGGGCGCGTGTCAGGCGACGATCGCGACCATCCAGTCCGGCATTCCGGTCGCGCGCATCGAGTTCATTGACGCCATGGCGATCCGGGCGACCAACAACTACTCGAAGCTCAACCTCGCGGAAGCGCCGACGCTGTTCCTCGAGTTTCACGGCTCGGAAGCGGGCGTGAAAGAACAGACCGAACGCTTCGGCGAGATCGCGGCCGAGTTCGGCGGCGGGCCGCTGCAATGGACCACGCAGGCCGAGGAGCGCACGAAACTCTGGCAGGCGCGGCACGACGCCTATTTTGCGATGATGTCGCTGCGCCCCGGCGCGAAGGCGCTCGCGACCGATATCTGCGTGCCGATCTCGAAGCTCGCGGACGCGGTGCTGGAGACCGAGAAGGACCTTCAGGACATGAGGCTCCTGGGCCCCATCGTAGGCCATGTCGGCGACGGAAATTTCCATGTCAGTCTCGTCATCGACATGGACGACAAGGACGAGCTTGCGCGCGTCAAAGTCTTCCTCGACCGGCTTACCGAGCGTGCGCACCGCATGGAAGGCACCTGTACCGGCGAGCATGGGGTGGGGCAGGGCAAGATGAAATATCTCGAAGCCGAGCACGGGCCGGTCATGCTGGACATGATGCGTTCGATCAAACGCGCGCTCGATCCCGACAACATCATGAATCCGGGCAAGATCGTCGAGGTCTGAAGTGGTGCAAGAAAAGGCTTGCCCCATTCCCGCTCAACCGGGACGCTAGCCTCCATGTGCTGGTGGACCGGGCCGGACGCGGCCAAGTAGAGCCGGATTACTTGGAGCTGATTTTTTGCAGACGACGCTACTCGGGATCGCGCTCGCACTGATCACCGCGATTCTCGCGGCCTTTGCGGCGCCGTTCTTCATCGACTGGAACGAATGGCGGCCGCAGCTCGAGGCGCAGGCAAGCGCGCTCGCCGGCTCACGCGTCACCATCACCGGGAATATCGAACTCACCATTTTGCCGACGCCGGCCTTCGTGCTGCGCGAGGTGTCGCTCGGCGATGCCGGGAAAGGCACCGGCATGCGCGCGAGCGAAATGCGCGGCTCGCTTTCCCTGACGGCACTGCTCTCCGGCAGGATCGAAGCCAGCGAGTTCGTGCTTTCGCGTCCGTCGATCCGGCTTGTCGTCGATAAGGACGGCAGGCTGCTGCTGCCTTCAGGCGCGAGCGCGGGGCAGGAAATTTCGGTGAGCGGCTTCGTGCTGGAAGCGGGCTCGATCACGATCGAAGACCGGCGCACGAACTCGCTGCTTTCGATGGAAGATTTCTCGGCGCGCGGCGAACTGGTCTCGCGCGAAGGGCCGTTCCGGCTCGACGGCGGCTTCCGGTTGAACGGGATGCGCTGGATCGTGCGCGCGTCCTCGGGGCGGTTCGGTCCCGATCACGCCGGCAAGGCGAGGCTCTCGCTTGAGCGGCCTTCAGACGGTGTTTCCTTCGATGCCGAAGGGCTCCTTGGTCTCGCGAATGCGGCGCCGCGGTTCGATGGAAAGCTTACACTCGCCCAACGCAGCGGAGATCTGCCGTGGCGGATCTCCGCGGACGCAACTGGAGATGTAGCCGAGCTTCGCCTTGCCAATCTCGATCTTGCTTTGGGCAAGGGAGAATTGCCGATCACGCTTTCCGGCGAAGCCAAGGTCTCGCCGTACGCAAACGGCACGATTGAGGCGACGCTTTCCAGCAAGCGCATCGATCTCGATCTCGGCGATCAGAATGCGGGCGTCACGGGAGCCGCGCATGTGCTGCCGCTGCTCTCCGGCGCGCGGTCGTTGTTCGCGCTGTTGCCGCTCGCGTCGACGTTGAACGTTTCGGCTGACGGCGTTCTCGCCGGAGGGCAACTGGTTCGCGATGTGCGTGCCGAGCTGCGCTCGCAGAACGGAGCGGTGACGCTGGAGCGGTTGGAGGCGCGGATGCCGGGCCGCGCGGCAATCACACTTTCAGGGAAGAACGACGGAGGCAGGTTCTCCGGGCCGCTCGTGTTCGAGGCGGACGAGCCGCAGATCTTTGCGCGCTGGCTGCTTGGCGCACAAATCGGGGAAACGTTTCCGGTTGCCGAAACGCTGCGCGTGAAGGGCGATCTCGCTTTCGCGCCGGGATCGACTTCGATCCGCAATCTCGATGCGGCTATCGGTTCCGCGCTTATCGGCGGTGAGATTGCGATACGCCCTGCGGAGACCGCGATCAAGCTGACGCTGCGCAAGGCGGAGATCGATGTGCTCATTCCGCTGTTATGGGGACTCGATGGCGTCGGTGACGGTGCTGACGTTTCGGTTGAACTCGCTGCCTCGGACGTTCGTTTCCTCGATACGCCGATCAGACAGGGGAAGCTGAAGGCGCTGCTCAGGGGAAAGGCGTTCGCCCTGCAACAGCTCGACTTCCGCGATTTCGACGGCACGTCGATTACGGCAAAGGAATCAGCCGGAGCGCACGAGTTCTCGGCGGAAATCACCCGCGGCGGCGGCTTCGCGAAGCTGCTCACCTATCTTTCCGGAAGTCCTGATCTCGCGGACCTCGCCGGCAAGTACGCGGACTCACACTTTCCGTTGCGTCTGTCCGGAACGCTATCGCGTCTGAAGGAAGGCTGGCGTCTGCTCGCGAAATCCGGGGAGGCCGCGCTCGCACTCGATCTAGGCGCATTGCAGAATGCGCGCCGGCCTGTCGATGCCGTTCTGCGGCTGCCTGAAACCGAGATTTCTGCAAAGGGAGAGTTGCGGTTTGCGGACGAGCGTGTCTCGCCCGCGCTCGCGCTGTCACTCAAGTCAACCGATCTTCGTAAGGCGCTAGTGCTCGCAGATCGCGCGTCTTCGGACGTGCTGCCCGCAAGCGGCACCGCGAGCCTCGTTCGTGACGGCAACCGGTTTGTGTTCGAAAAGCTTGCATTCGATATTGCGGGTTCGCGCGGCAACGGCAACGTAGCGATCCCCGCGGGCGGGCTTTCGCCATTTTCGGGAGAACTGACTCTCGATCGTGCCGATGCGGCGGTGCTGATTTCTCTGGCGCTGGGGCGCGCAAAAGTTTCCTACCTGGAGCTGAGCGTTCCCCCGCTCGCCAATCTGCCGGGCACGCTGAAGATGGAAGTCGGGTCGCTTGCTGTTCCCGGGCGTATGGCTTTGCAGAATGCGGCGTTTCAGCTCCGGGCCGGAAAGTACGAAACCGTGTTCGATGACTTTCGTGCCCAGTTCGCGGGAGGAAAGGTGTCGGGCTCGCTTCGCATCGCCGACTTCATTCCCCGCGTACTCGAGATCAATCTCGCGGCAGAGGGCGTGGCGCTCGATCACTTGTTTCCGCAGGGCGGGTTGCGTGGCCTGTTGCGCACCACGGTTGCGCTCGGTGCCAATGGCAGCACCGAAGAAGATCTGATCGCAAGCCTGGCAGGGCGGGGCACCTTGTCTCTGTCCAATCTCGAAATCGCGCGAACGGATGCTACCGCCGTCTCCGCCGTATTCGCATCGGCCAAGGACGTTCAGGACGAGAAGAAGATCGAACACGCGCTGCTTGCTGCGCTCGATCGCGCTTCGCTGAAAGTCTCAAAGCTGGAGGCGCCACTGGTGATCGCAAACGGCATCGTTCGCAGCGGGTCGGCAAAGGCACAGGCCGGGAATATCGGGATCTCGCTCTCGGGCGCTTTGAACCTTCCGAAGCGAAGCGTCGATGCGCTCCTGAATATCGAAGTCAGCGGGGGGACCGCGGCAAAGCCGGGCGCCTTGTTGCACTGGTCCGGTCCATTCCACGCGCCGGAGCGCAAGGTCGATGCGAAGGCGCTGATTGCCGCGATCGCGCTGCGAACGATTGAAAGCGGGGGAGGCCTTCAGCAGCCAGAAGAGCGCGCGCCGCTTCCGAAGAAGAAGCTGCAACCGGCCAGGAAAGAAATCGAGACGGTGCCGCTTCTGCCGCCGCCGACGGCCGTGCCGTCCGCACCGCTGCCGCACGGGCAGAACTGACGGGCTACTTTGCCTGACGGATTACCTGGCGGTGCGCTCGAGGGTCACGACCGAGTAGGCGTAATCGTCTTTTTCGCCGCGGATCGGTCCTTCGCGGCGCGTCTCCTTGAATGCACTTTTATCGTACGCAGGAAAAAAGACGTCGCCTTCAGGGCTTGCATGGACGACCGACAGTTCGATCTTGTCGGCGGCAGGCAGCATCTTTTCGAACAGCGCGCTGCCTCCGATGATGGCGATTTCGGGCGCGCCGGTCCTGCGGGCATCATCGTTTGCCAGTTGTAGGACTTCTTCCAGAGTGTGCCCCGTGAGCACGCCTTCCGCACGCCAGTTTTTATCGTGTGTGAGCACAATATTTGTTCGGCCCGGAAGAGGCTTTCCGATCGACTCGTAGGTCTTCCGGCCCATGACGACCGGCTTGCCCATGGTGACCGATTTGAAATGCTTGAGATCGCTCGGAATGCGCCACGGCAATTGCCCCTTGCGGCCGATCACGCCGTTCTCCGCCACGGCGACGACGATTACGACAGGAAGCGGGTTCACTTCTTGCGGAACTTGTCGAGACTGACGATCTCGGCGCCCGCTTCGGTTTTCTCGAGGGCGGGCTTTTCTTCCGCAGTCTTCTCCCGCGCGGGTTTTGCGACTTCCGGCTCGGAGGCGGCACCCTTCGGAGGATTAATGGCGACCGGTTTGTCGCCGGTCTTGTCGTTGTTCGCGACTTTCAGCTCGCCGGCGATGCCTTCCGCGTTCTCGTTCGAGATCACCTCGAACTGCAATCCGAACTGAACGGAGGGATCGAAGAAACCTTTGACGGCGGCGAAGGGAATCAGCAGCCGCTCCGGCGCGCCATTGAACGAAACGCCGACTTCGAAGGCGTGATCGCCGACCTTCAGATCCCAGAACTGATGCTGCAAAACGATCGTCATTTCTTCGGGAAACTGCGCGCGCAGGCGATCCGAGATTCGCAAGCCCTGTGCACGCGTATCGAACGCGATGAAGAAATGATGCTCGCCCGGCAGGCCGTCCTTTGCGACGTCGGTCAGCACTTTGCGGACGACGCCGCGCAGCGCGTCCTGGGCGAGGAGATCGTAACGGATGAGGTCGGTCATTGAGACAGTGAACCCGATTCCGGGTGCGTGCACCAGCACACAGAAAAAGCAGTGGAGGCTTCTGTTGCCAGGTGCCTCCGGACCCCGCCTGAAGGGGCTAACCCTCAGGGCTTGATTCCCAGTAGGTCAAACCGCTTACGCGGCCTGAGCAACCGGAGCATAGTTGTCATTCGCAACTATAAGAGGCCCGATAACGGCGGAACCATGCCGAGCGAAAGCCGCGCTCTTTACACCCTCGTCGATCCTATTTCGCCCCCGCCGAAACCCGCAGCTCTTGCGGGCTTTGGTGGAGGCGCCGGGTACCGCCCCCGGGTCCGAATGGTTTATTACAACGAGCGTTTATCGCCATAGCCGGATTGCTCCGGCACCCTGAATATAGGCGTAGGAGCGTGGCGGTTAAAGGGCGGCTTTTCAGCCTTTTCCCTGGGTAGTTTTGAAGTACTGGCCTGCCGCCGCGATCAGGAACCCGACTGCGCCGATCACGAACAGCCAAAACTGGATGCCGCCGTTGCGGCCGGTGAAATAGGCGCCGGCAATGGCAATAGCCGCACCAAGAGCAAAACCGTAAGCACTCGTCATCCGTCACTCCGCATTGCGATCACTTCGAGCTCTACACGAGCATTCAGGGCGAGGCCGCTCGCGCCGAAGGCGGAGCGTGCCGGATAGGGCGCGTCGAAATACTCGAGATAGATTTTGTTGAACGCCGGCCAGTCTTTCATGTCGGCCAGCATGACAAGGCACTTCACGACATTCCTAGCGCCGAGCCCGTTGGCCGCGAGCGTCGAGAAGACGTTTTCCATCACCTGACGGAACTCGTCTTCGGCGGTCTTATTGTTGAGTTCCAGTTTGCCGGGAAGTGTGCCGAGCTGACCGGAAAGAAAAACGAGATTGCCTGCGATCATGCCTTCGGAAAATGGCAGTCCAGCAGGCATGTGCCCGCCGGGATTTACGGCCTCGGGCAGCTTCTTTTGCGCACTCACCTTTCGAGGACTTCCAGCGCAACGGTGCGGTAGGCGTTTGCGACGTTCTGGAGGCGCGATGCAACTTCGCCGCTCCCCGAGATGCCGATCAGATAAAGGCCGCCCTGCCTCCGCGGGATCGCGATGTAATACACCGACCAGTTGCTCTCTCCCTCGCAGGACGTGAAGATCGACTGGGACTGCGAGCCGCTCATCGCGGGCAAGGCGCCGGAAGCGAATTTGCCCTTGCACGTAACGGCATCCGAAGAAATCAATCCGCCGCGAACTTTGTCGAGCGTCGTCGCGCGAGGTCCGTCGAGGATGCGAAGCGTTCCGAGCATGCCTTCTCCGCGCCAGACCGCGTCGAACTTGTTACGCAATTCATCGGAAAGCTGCTCGGGCTTTTGCACCGGGATGTCGAAGTTCGCGCGGCGGAGAATGTTGGTCGCGATTTCCATGGCTTCCGCGCGCGATTCCGCCGTGGGGCCGACCGCTGCCTGCTGGCTCGTGGTCTGCTGCGGTTGCTGCTGTTGCGGTTGCCTGCGTTCGCCGCGCAGGTCGTCGCTGTCGTCCGGAATCCGGGACAGGCGCTCATCGCGCGATCCCAGGTCGCGGGAGCCTTGGTTCAAGCCGCCGCCTCCGCGATCGACATATCCCTTGTAGCGCTGGGCGCAGCGCAGGACTTCGGTCAACATCTGATTGGTGTCGCTGAGGTTGAACGGCACCGGCCGGCCGTCGTTGATGCTCACGACCAAGCGGCTGCCGTAGCGAAACTGGTTGAAGAGTTCGACGCTGTCCGGAAGTTTCGCGACGATCTGCTTGGAGTTGACGGCGCGAGCGCGTGCGTAGTTGACGCGCCCGTTATCGATCTTGAAATCGATGTCGATTTCCCGGCCCTCGCGGATATTCCACTCCGGGTTCAGAAACGAGATGCCCCACTGGAGGGTTTCGGTCACCGAGAAGATGAGCGTCAGGCCGTTCTTATACCGCCCCGATGCCGCGCAATGCGAAAAACGACTGGTCGTGTTGTTGGTGTAGGCGCCCACCGTCCAGTTCGCGACTTTGAAGGTATCGATTGTCGCGGCGCTCACCGGCATAGGAGCGAGAAACGCGGCGGTAGTCGCCGCAAAGGCCAATTTACGCATCACGGCATATCCCTGGTCCGAACACTCCGGCTGTCTTTCAGGGAAATGATGAGGGCAACCGAAATCGGATGCAACGGCTTAGTTTGTGCGGCGCGGCAAGCGAGGCTTCCCGGCCA
This sequence comes from Hyphomicrobiales bacterium, assembly GCA_018335895.1. Lineage (GTDB taxonomy): Bacteria > Pseudomonadota > Alphaproteobacteria > Rhizobiales > Xanthobacteraceae. Next base: position 41,826 of record JAGXQU010000154.1, read on the forward strand.
CACTCCCGATATTTCCGATCAGCGGGTTCGAGTCAGGGCGAGCCAAATGCCGCCGCCGATGAGAAATCCGCCCGAGATTCTGGAAAGCAGGCGTACCCGGACGCGCGAGAGGGCGGCGCCGGCGCGGCCCGCGGTAATGGCGTAGATCGAGTCGAACACTGCGGCCGTGACCATCGCGGTAATGCCGAGCAACAGGACTTGACCCAGATAGTCGCCCTTCGGGTCGATGAACTGCGGAAACAGCGCGCCGAACAGCACGATGATCTTCGGATTGCTCATCAGCACCACGAAGCCCTGCAGAAAGAAGCCGCCGCGCGGTTCCGGTGCGTGTCCCGGCGCGTCGAGAGCACCATCGGCACGCAACAGCCGGATGCCGAGCCAGATCAAATAGGCCGCCCCGGCAAGCCGGAGCACCTCGAACCACCAGCCGATCGCCTCAAGCAGGGAAGCGAGGCCCAGAATGACAATCCCGATCATGACCGCGAGGCCGAGCTGCGTCCCGGCTACATTCAGAAGGCCGGCGCGGGCACCGTAACGCAGGCTGTTTGCGACGATCACGGTGACCGTCGGTCCCGGAACGATCACGAGAACGACGCAGGCAGCAAGATAAGCGAGATAGAGATTGAACGACATCGGAGGGCTCCCGGGAGAATATTCTCTGCCCGTTTGGGGCAGGAGTAAACGTCAGCGCAGGCCCAGGCGCCGCATGACTTTGCCGAACAGACCGAAGATGCCGCTGGTTTGTCCGGCGGTTTCGCTGCCCTGCGCCGCTGCCGTCAGCGCCTTCGGGCCCATCTGCCGCAGAAAGTTCTGCTCCCGCGGCTTCGACAGTTTTTCGATCGCCTTGCCGAGCGGCAGCCACCGCACGCTCCGTACGTCGCGCATCAGTTTTCCCTGTTTGCCGTAGGCTTCCATGCGCCAGAATTTGGCGACCTTCGGGCTGCCTCCGCTCGTGTAAGAAATCTGTCCGAGATACTCGAAGACCGAAACGGCGCGGCCGGTTTCCTCGATTGCTTCGCGCTTTGCGGCGGCGAGCGTGGTTTCGTTCTTCCGGAGCTTTCCTTTCGGCAGTACCCAGGTCTTCTGCACGCTCAGTTGGACCACGGCGATCAGCGGGTTCTTCTTTCCGCGCAGCACGATTCCGCCCGCTGCAACGATGGGATTGCGTGCTGCCGCCTTCTTCCGCTTCTTCTTCGATGCCGACATTGCTTTGCCTGATTCCTTGCAGAATGAGGATTACGGATTTGTGACTTCGGCGGAAATAGCGGTCGCGCTATCCTTCAGTCTGCCGCGAGCGGGAAACACGCTTTCTGTGCACGTGCAGCAAATCGCGAAGCCGAAACAGATCCGCGCGATTGTACCGCAACGAGGCCGGAACTTGTGCTTTGCCGTGAGAACGACACAAAGTCGCGCGTCGCTGCGCGTAGACATTCACGCAGGCTGGATGCAGGCAGGTTCCCATGAAAGCTAAGCTGATCTTCTTCGCTGCGGCATGTTGCGCGGCCCTTGCCGCAACCGGCGCGATCGCGCAGAACCGCGCGCCGAAGACTCCTCCTTACGACGCCTGGTGCAGGGATGTGCAGTCCGCTCCGGGCGGTGGGGGCGTCAGGGTCTGCAGAGCCTATACGTTCGACCAATGCATGGCGTCCCGCACGAGCCACATCGAAACGTGCTACCTCAATCCGCTTTACGATCCGCGGTTCGCCGACTGGCGCAGACGCAATCCGAACTATTAAGGGAGCAGGAGATGAAAGCGAACTTCTTCCTCGGCATGGTGGCGCTGGCGTTGCTCATTCCGGCAGCGGCTGAAGCGCAACAGCGGGCCCCGCAGAATCCGCCTTCTGATCTGTGGTGCCGCGATCAGCCGATCGCGCATGGTTCGACCGTCCAGATCTGCATGGCGTTCACGTACGAGCAGTGTATGGCTTCGCGCGCGAGCCGTACCGAGTCCTGCTATCTCAATCCGCGCTACGATCCGCGCTACCGCCGCAACTAATTGCAGGCAGGCACATTCTTCAACGCGTTCTCGGCGTCCGTGCGGTCCATGAATTTGTTGTTCAGCAGGACCTGCGTGGATGGGGAGGCGGGAAGCTCCTGCTCGATCGAGCATTTGCCGGTTTGCACGTTCTGCACGACATAGAATTCTGCGAAAGCGAAGCCGGTGCAGGCTGTAATCATTGCGGCTGCAAGTGCAATACGCATTTGATGTCTCCTTGCATCTGGCGCGGAATGCCGCGCCGGAAGTTGCGCCCCGCAAACTTGCCCTCAGCTATGAAAAACGCTTTGAGTGGAGATCAGTTCCGAAGCTGCCGGGCGCCGCACCTTGTCCTTTCTTTTCAATGCCGAATTCAGAGCGTTTGTCGCCGCGCGTTGTGCCGCTTTTCAGCGTGAAGCCGTTACAACGGACGCCGCTTTGAAGCGGGCCGCGGTCGCGGTGATCGTCGCTGCAACGGACGATGGCTCGGATCGCGCGGGCTTCATCCTCACCGAGCGCCCTTCGGGTATGCGCCGCCATGCGAACCAGTTTGCGCTTCCGGGAGGCCGCTGCGACGAAGGCGAGACGGTGGTGCAGGCGGCGTTGCGCGAGATTGAGGAAGAAATTGGACTGAAGCTTACCGAAGAGAATGTGCTCGGTACGCTCGATGATTTTCCGACCCGTTCGGGCTATCTGATTTCTCCCGTCGTGGTCTGGGCGCAGCAGAGCGCGCCGCTTCGGCTTAGTCCCGAGGAAGTCGCCGAGGTTTATCGCATTCCCCTCGACGGCTTCGTGACCAAGGACACCGTGAGCTTTGTCTCGATTGAGGAGAGTCCGCGGCCGGTAATCCGGATCGAGCTCATGGGCTATCACCTGCACGCGCCGACGGCTGCGATCATCTATCAGTTCTGCGAACTCCTTGAAGGCCGCGTCGCGCGGGTCTCCGATTTCGAGCAACCGCTGTTTGCGTGGCGCTAGCCTGACACTAGCGCCGGTTCACGACGTTTGCGGGCACGATCTCCGGCTTGAAGCGAAACAGTTGCGGATCCTTGGGGTCGACCGTCACCCGGACCCAGTGCGTGTCAGGCCAGCCGAACGTTTCCACGCGCGTGAAGTTTTCGAAGGACCGCTTCGTCTTCAAGCTGTAGAGCGGCTTATCGATGCGAAAGAGATGTGTGTCGCCGTGCAGGAAGGCGACCGGCCGATCGTAGCCTTCCAGTTCTTCGGCGAGCGTTTGCAGATAGTCGCCGAAGGCCGTGGCGCGGCTCGGAACCGGCTGGCCGCGCGGAATGAAGCGCAGGAAGTATCTCGTCTTGGCGCTTTCAGGCCAGACGGTCTCGAAGCCCGGATTGGCCTGGGTGAGAATGACGAGTCCGAGACTGTTCGTCTTTTTCGCTTCGGCAAAGGCGTGCTTCAGCCAGGCGATGTTCGCGGCCTTTCGTTCCAGGTGTTCTGCATCCATCTCCGGAGTGCGTCCGAAGTTGTCGTTTTCACCGACGATGTGGACCGTCACGAAGAGAACGCCGCCGATCGACCAGCGCAGGTTCTCGCGGAACTTCGCAAAAGCGGGATCGGAAGACTGGTTGAGGACAGCGATCGGCTTCTGACCGAGGCTTTTCCCTTCCGGGTAGAACATCTTGCGGATGTTCGCGAGCAATTCGATCGGATCGGCCTTCTTCGCGGCGAGCGGCCAGCAGTCGGACCAGTCGTTGTCGCCGGGCGTCAGAATGAACGCGTGACGGATCGACTGGAAGGAATCGAATATCGCTTTGTAATTCTCATCCACGCAAGGCATCGAAGCGATTTTCGGATTGCGGTTGAATGGCGTTGCGTCGAACTGGAAATCGCCGATATGGGCGACGAACGCGAGATCCGTCGCATTCAGCGCGGCGAGTACGCGCTGATACTCCTGCTCCTGCACTTTCGTGTAGGGCATGTCGCCGATAAGTGCGAAGTCGAATGCGCTTTGCTGTGCCTCAACACGGCTGCCTAGAACGGCGAGAAGCGCGAACGCAATTGCACAAAATATACGTGCCATGTCGTTTCCCCGATGAAGTCATTTTTCTTTGAATGCTAGTCGTCCGGCGCCGCCGCCGAAACGCATCACGCTGGTATGACTTCGGGAAACGACCGCCCCGTGGAGCCCGCCGCGGCGCGCATGTCGCCGGCAGCGCTCGACGCAGCCTGCGGCGCAATGTAAAAGCGATTCACATGAGCTGGAAACACGGCGGCCGCGGGCCTCGCGGCTATCATCACGGCGATCTGCGCGAGGATCTGGTGCGCGCGGCGCTCGAACTGATCAAGGAGAAGGGGCCTGCGGGCTTTACCTTCGCCGACGCCGCGCGCTGGGCCGGCGTGTCTCCCGCGGCACCTTATCGGCACTTCCGCGACCGCGACGAGCTTATGGCGAATGTCGCCAAGCGCGGCTTCCAGCTTTTCTCGGAGCGGCTTCGCGCGGCCTGGGGCGAGGGAAAGCCTTCGACCGCAGAGGCTTTCAGGCGCATCGGTGCGGCCTATCTCAACTTCGCGCGCACCGAGCCTTCCTATTACGCGGCGATGTTCGAAAGCGGCGTTGCCATCGGCAACGATCCCGAGCTTCGCGAAATTGCCGATCGCTCCTTCACGCAACTGCGCGCGGCGGCAGAGGTACTGGTCGCGAAGATGCCCGCGGCGGGAAGGCCGCCCGCGATGATGGTCGCGCTGCATATCTGGTCGATGACGCACGGCATTGCGTCTCTCTTTGCCCGCGCGGACCCGGCGCGCCGGCCTCTGCCGATGAACCCAGAGGATCTCCTTGAGGCGCAAATGCTGATTTATCTCAGGGGCTTGGGCCTCGACGTCTAGGCCTTCCGGTCTACCTAAAATTCTTTCCGCATGAGCCTTTCGCCTCTTGACCGGTCGGATGTAAATGTTATTTACATTTACACGAGGCCCAAGGACGGGCCTGCAATGGAGAGCGACATGCCTATCGCGGCAAAGATCGATCAGTTCGGAGTGCTGGCCTGGATCGCGTTGATGGTCCTTGGCTTCGTTATCTGGTGGCCGCTGGGCCTCGTAGCACTCGGGTTCATCATTTTCACCGGAAGGTTCGGAGGCGGATACATGGGTTACGGCAACTGCGCGTCGCGCGGCGAATACAAGATGCAGAAACTGCAATGGAAGATGGACCGCATGCGCTCGCGCATGATGGGCGGACATCGGTTTGACTACGCGCCGTCTTCCGGCAACCGCGCCTTCGACGAATACCGCTCGGAGACGCTGAAGCGGCTCGAGGACGAGCAGCGCGAATTCCAGGATTTCCTCGATCGCCTGCGCTTCGCGAAGGACAAGACCGAGTTCGACCAGTTCATGGCCGAGCGCAAGGACAAGACGGTCGACGTCGAGCCGAAGGGCGAACAGCGGCCGGAGTAGAAATCCTTCGTGGCGCGCTACGCGAGGCCCAAACGACAATCAGAAGGCCGGCCGAGAGGGCGGCCTTTTCTGTCCTTGACAGTATAGGAAAATAATCTTATGTCACTTGCATTGAGGATTACTTTCTAATCGCTGAAAGCCAATTTCGATCCTAACCAGCCGCTCGACGAACGCGGCAGGCGGACACTACTGGGGCTGACGATTCCGTTGGCAGCGATACGAAGTTACGTAACAAAATTATTAAGGAGGCAGCACTTCTTCTCGCTCGTGCTGCTGCGAAGGAAGCGATGTTTGGTCCCGTTCTGGGGACGGTTCTCAACATCCTGGATGCGGCGCAGATTCTCGAACAGGCCTGTCCCTACGTCCGGTCTTACCTTGATCCCCCGAAATCGATTGACGAACTGCAATCGGCGGTTCGTAACCCATCTAAGGGATGCGAAATTCATCATATAGTCGAACAAGCCGCGGCCGAGCGAGATGGCTTTCCGAGATCTTTGATTGACTCGCCTGAGAATCTTGTCCGAATACCAACTCTAAAGCACCGGGAGATCAATGCTTGGTATCAAACTAAGAACGAAGAATACGGAAGCGTGACTCTGCGGCAGTATCTGCACGAAAAGGATTGGGCGACGCGCGTTAGGGTTGGAAGAAGTGCGTTGATCGCGGTCAGGGTTTTAGAACCATGAAGCTTAAGAGCATGACCACAGAGCAGTTGGTAGCAAAATATATTGAGATTGGTCTGGCGCAGTACGACGCGTTGATGCTGGATGAAGTTGCGAAGTTTAACCGTCTCTTCGACAAGAAGATTGTTGTTGTAGATGAGCTACAACGGCGGGCTGGCGATCAGAGACGTCTATTGCTTGCGCTTTACGAACACGAAAACCCACAAGTGCGTGTGAATGCAATAAAGGCAACTTTGGCGATCGCTCCGCAGGCGGGGCGGGAAGCGCTCGAAGCGCTTGCAAAAGCTGGAGAGGGGTTTCAATCTTTGGATGCTGGAATGTGCATTTTTGCGCTTGATGACGGAACTTTCAAACCAAGCTAACTGGTACGTTAACTCCCCGCCTTCTCGAAACAATGCCGGTGCAGCGGAGGGAATGAGCGCTCCAGATCGGTTTGCCGCAGCTTCTCGGATATATCCGCGCTCTCCGCCATGCAGATGCAGTATTTTTCCGCGCGGGATTTGTTTGTCTCGGAAATCTGCGCAACGCAGTGCGCAACCCATTCCTTTTCCTGCACGCCCAACTGCGCGCCGGCGGGCAGTGTCGCTGCCGCCAGCAGGAGCGCAATCGGAAGTCCGCGCACCTAGCCGCCTTTCAGCATCTTGCGGGCGTCGGCGATGGCCTGCTTGAATACTTCCTCGTCGTGCGCGCCGAACAGCCGGAACTTGCCGATGATGAAAGACGGCGTGCCCTGAAAGCTGAAGCCGTCCGCCTGCGCGTGATGGCGTTTCAAAATCGTCTCGATCTCGCTTTTGTTCTTCTGCAAATCCTGTTTCGCGCGGCTGACGTCAATGCCCGCCGCGGCGAGTGTTTTGTCCGCACCCGCTTCAGTTACGCGCGACGTGCTCGACATCAGCGCATCGTAAGCCTGCACGTATTTCCCTTGGCCGCGCGTGGCGAGCACAAGCTGCGCGGAATAAACCGACGCCGGGCCGAAGATCGGCCAGAGCTTGTAGACGAGGCGGATGTTGCCGTCCTCGCGCACCACCTTCTGCATGACGGGAAATACCTTGCGGCAGTAGGGGCAGTTGAAGTCGGAATACTCCACGATGGTCAAGTCGCCCTTCACATTACCCGCCACGGGAATAGAGGGATCGCGCCAGATCATCTGCTCGGAGAAGATGTCACCGTCCTGCGCCAGCGCTGGCATTGCCATGAATGCGAGCGACCCCGTGATGAACAGGCGTCTCGAAATCGAGTTGTCCGTCGTTTTATTCATTGTTGTCTGCGCCGCCGCTTCTCGTTTGACGATCATAGGTTTGACCAGACCGTACCACAGCAGGAGCGAGCGCGCCTTGTGAAGATGCATAGGTGTATTTCGTGCGGTTGGCTGGCTGTTGCTGCGCTTCCGGCCTAGCATCTC
>JAGXQU010000155.1 GCA_018335895.1 Hyphomicrobiales bacterium
GCCCGCCGAGATCGGATCGAGGCCGGAAGTCGGCTCGTCGAGGAACACGATCTCGGGATCGAGCACGAGCGCGCGCGCGAGTGCGGCGCGCTTGATCATGCCGCCCGAAAGCTGCGACGGATATTTGTCGGCGGCGCTGGCCGGAAGCCCAACCATTTCGAGTTTCGTGATCGCGATCTCGTCCATCAGGCGTTGCGACAGATCGAGATACTCGCGCAGCGGGAACTGGATGTTCTGGCGCACCGTAAGCGAGGAAAACAGCGCGCCGTGCTGGAACAGCACGCCCCAGCGGCGCTCGATCGACTGCCGTTCTTCCTCGCTCAGCCGGTCGATATCGTAACCGAATACCTCGATCGTCCCCTTCTGCTTCTCGACGAGCCCGATGATCGTGCGCATGAGCACGGACTTGCCGCCGCCGGATGCGCCGACGAAGCCCAAGATCTCGCCCTTCTTTACGTCGAGATCGAGCCCCTTGAGCACGGTGTTCGTGCCGAACGAGACGCAGATATCCCGCACGCGAATGATCGGATAGTTGTTCGGCACCTTTTCGGGCCGCTTCGGCGCCTGCGCCTGTGATTCGACATTCGCCATCGCGCTCACCAGTTGATGCTCGCGAAGAAGATCGCGAAGAAGCCATCGAGCACGATCACGAGGAAGATCGATTTGACGACCGAGGCGGTGGTGTGTTCGCCGAGCGACTCCGCGCTGCCTTTCACGCGCAGCCCTTCGACGCAGGCGACGAGGCCGATGACGGCGCCCATGAAGGGCGCCTTGATCATGCCGACCCAGAAGGTGGACCAGGAGATCGAGTCGCGTAACCGCTCCATGAAAATTTCGGGCGCGAAGCCGCCATAAATCCAGGCCGTGACCATGCCGCCGAGCAGCGCGGCCATGCTGCCGATGAAGGTAAGCAGCGGCAGCGCGATGATGAGCGCGATCATGCGCGGCAGGATCAGGATTTCCATGGGATCGCGGCCCATGACCCGGAGCGCGTCGATCTCCTCGCGCATCTTCATCGAGCCGAGTTCGGCGGTATAGGCGCTGCCGGAGCGGCCCGCGATCATGATCGACGTAATCAGCACGCCGACTTCGCGCAGCACAAGAATGCCGACCATGTCGACGACGAAGGTTTCCGCGCCGAATTTGCGGAAATGGAAGATGCCCTGCTGCGCGAGAATGCCGCCGATCAAAAACAGGATCAGCACGATGATCGGGATCGAACGAAAACCCGCGCGATCCATCTGGTTGATGACCGAGGTGAAACGAAAGCTCCAGGGCCGGACGAACACGCGCCCGACCGAGACCACCGATGCGCCCAGGAACTGCACGAAGTCCGCGGTATCCTTCACGAAGCCCACCGCCAGTTCGCCGAAATGGCTGAGGGTGTCGGCGATCGCGTTGTGCTCGGGGCCCGCGGCAGCTTCCTCTCCGGTATTGGTCTGCTTCACTTCCTCGAGCAGAATCTTATAGCGGGGATCGAGACCAACGATTTCGGCGCTCGCGCCTTTTCCTTCGAGGTCTCGCCGCATGCGTTCGAGCAGCCACGCGCCGGAAGTGTCGAGCTGTTCGATATGGCTCGCGTCGATCGCGACTTTCTTCGCTTTCGATCCCTTGCGCTCGACTTCGACGACGAGACGCTCGGCCTGACCGGCAAAGGACGAAATCCAGCGGCCCGCCGCCGCAAGCACAAGCTTGCCGGCCTCGTCTTTCTTGCTGAGGGAGACGGCCTGCGCTGCCAAGAACCCAACTCCAACCCGTTACAAACCGGCCGCTTTCAGGGGCGCTTCCGGCTGGCTATTAAATACCACACGGGCATCCGGAGGCCGGTCAAACCGCCAAAGTTCCACGGAAAGTGACATTTATGCCGCGCCGCCTGGAGTTCCGGATCGAGAAATGGCCCATTTCCGGGGCCTTCACGATCAGCCGCGGAGCAAAGACCGAGGCCGCGGTCGTTGTTGTGGGAATTTCGGATGGCGAGGCCGTGGGGCGCGGCGAATGCGTGCCTTACGCCCGCTATGGCGAGTCGCCGGAAAGCGTTTGCGCGGAGATCGGGAAACTGGCCCCCGAGATCGCCCGCGGCATGGATCGCCCGGCGTTGCAGACCGCCATGCCTGCGGGTGCCGCGCGCAACGCGATCGACTGCGCGCTTTGGGATCTCGAAGCGAAACGCACGGGCTCGAGCGTTGCCGCACTCGCCGGCGTCGCCGCACCCTCTTCCGTCACGACCGCGTACACCTTGAGCCTCGACACGCCGGAGAAGATGGCGGCAATGGCAAGACAGGTTTCGCGGCCGATCCTGAAGCTGAAGCTCGGCGCGAACGGCGATCTCGAACGGCTCCATGCCGTGCGCGAAGCGGCACCGGCGGCTTCGCTGATCGTGGACGCGAACGAGGGCTGGAACGAAAACAATCTTCGCGAGAACCTCGAAGCCTGCGCGCGGACAAACGTGGCGCTGATCGAGCAGCCTTTGCCGGCGAACGAAGATCATGCGCTCCGCGGCATCGAACGCATCGTACCTGTCTGCGCGGACGAAAGCTTTCACGACCGCGCGAGCTTCGCAACGCTCGAAGGCAAATACGACGCGGTGAACATCAAGCTCGACAAGACCGGCGGGTTGACCGAGGCGCTGCTGGTCGCGGCAGAAGCACAGGCGCGCGGCCTCGCGATCATGGTCGGCTGCATGGTCGCGACTTCGCTCGCCATGGCCCCCGCACTTCTGCTCGCAGGCCGCGCGCGGTTCATCGATCTCGACGGGCCGCTGCTGCTCGCGAAAGATCGCGAACACGGCCTGCGTTACGACGGCTCGACGGTTTTCCCGCCCGCGCCATCGCTCTGGGGCTGAACCTTCTGCGGCTGTGCCCATGCCAGCAGCGCAAGCACGCAGCCGAACGCCGCGATCAGCGAAGAAACGAGGAACACGTGTGCGCCGTAGCGCGCATACAACGGGCCCGCGGCGAAGGTCGCGAGCAGCATCGCGATGCTGACTGCAGTCGAGGAAAACGCCTGCGCCCTGCCCTGCGCGCCCGCGCCGCCGCTTTCGCCTGCGATCGAAACCATGCCGAGAAAGGTCGCGGTGAAGGTGAAGGCATGCATGGTCATGAGCGGCAACAGCAGCAACTGCGGCGGATCTAGTGCGGTGAGCGCGAAGCGGACGACCGCCGACGCCCCGCCGATCAGGATCAGGCCGATCGGCGAGAAGCGCTTCAGCATCACGGTCGCGAAATAGAAGACGACGACCTCGGCAGCGACGCCCGCGCCCCACAGAAATCCGATGAAGCTCGACGAAATGCCGCTCGCCTTCCAGTGCACCGAGCTAAACGCGTAGAGCGCCGCGTGGCTCGACTGCACACAGGCCGCCGCAAACACGGCGAGCACCACCCTCGCGCCGATCTTCGGAGGCGCGGCCGAGGCGGTTTCCGCCGGAGTTTGCAGCCGCGGCAGCATCTGAACGGAAAGTGCGTACAGCACGAGCGAGGCCGCGATCAGCCAGACGATAGAGGAAGGCGGCAGCACTTCGAGTGCGACACCGAGCGCCACGTTGGCTGCGATGAACGCGACCGATCCCCAAAGCCTTGCGCGCCCGTAGTCCACGCCGCGCTCGCGCGAAAGCCGCACCCCGAATGCATCGGTCAGGGGAAAAGCCGGTCCCCAGAACAACGTCGCCACGCCGACCAACAGCAGCACCGCCCCCGTACCCGGCGAGACGGCCATCAGGGCAAAGGCGGCCGCGGCGCCGAGCCCAAGCACCGCAAGGAAGCGGCGCGGCCTGCCGAAACGGTCGGACAGGATACCGGCCACGGGGTTCGCCAGCAGCCGCACCCCCATCGGGATACCTATGGCGATCCCGATTGCCTCTGGCGTGAAGCCGAGCGAAGCCAGAAAAACCGGAAAGAACGGGAGATAGAAGCCTGGCGCGACGAAAAGGGCCGCATAGACCGCCGAAAGTGTTCCGGAACCCGAAAATCCGCCGGAAAAGGTGCGGCTGGGCCGGGAATCAGACAAAGGTTATCTTTCGTAAGTGATTCATCGTTCATGGTCGTCGCGTGAGCCAAGCCTTCTAGCCGATCCGGGCCCTCAATGCCGCTACCGCCTGCAAGCCAGACCGTAACCGACACGGAATACGACGCCATCGAAGCCGCGGTGAAGGAAACCGCGCGTGGACGCTGGTTTCTCGACGAATTCGCCCAGCGCAACCGGAACGCCGACACGAGACTCGTGCTCGACGCGATACAGCGGCTCCAGCGTTCGGTGCTTGGCGCGGAATCCGAGCCTGCGCCTGCTCCGCAAATTCCTGCCATGCGCGAAGATCTCAACGAGATCGAGCGCACCGCCGAACAGACCCGCAAGGCGCTGCGCGAGCTCGATGCTGAGCGTCAGCGTGACGGCGATCTCGGCAGCGAACTCAGCGCGATCGTCGCCGCCTCCGCACAGGCAGTTTCCGGCGTGCTTTCGGATGCCGACCGCATCGCCGAAATTTCCACGACCATGCGCGCGCAGGGGATCGCGGAATTCGTCTGCGATCAGCTCGACGGACTTGCCGAGCACATCAACACGGCCTGCGCGTTCCAGGATCTCACGGGCCAACGCACGCAAAAAGTGGCCGCGGCACTTCACCTGCTCGAGTCGCGCGTCCAGGAACTCGTAAAGCTATGGCAGGCGGAAAGCCCTGTGCAGGCTCCCGCCAAGAACGAACTCCTGAGCGGACCCGCGCGCGACGGCGAAGGGCTGGTGCAGGACCAGATCGACGAGCTGCTTTCGATCGACCGCAGTCACGATATTTTCTGGGACGACAAACCGGCCGACGCGAAACCCGCGCCTGCGGTGACGGAAGCCGCAGCACCGCTCGCTCCGGCCGCACCCGCGAAACCCGCCGCGGTCTCCGAATTCGAAAAGCTCGCGCCGGAAGAGCGGCTCGCACTGTTCTCGTGATGCCCTGGGCGGCGTTCTTACGCTTCAGTATCCGGTAATCGCACGCGCGAAGATTTCAGGGTCGGCGTTGCCGCCCGAAAGTACAATCACCGCAACCTTGCCTCTTACCTCGAGCTTCCGGCTCAGCACCGCTGCGAGTGCCACCGCGCCGCCGGGCTCCACGACCAGCTTCAATTCGCGGAACACGAAAGCCATCGCCGCGAGCACCTCGTCGTCGGACGCCGATACGCCTTCGCCGCAAAGTTTCTTGGTGATCTCGAACGTGAGCCTGCCGGGATCGGCCATCAACAGCGCGTCGCAGATGGAGCCTGTGATGCGCTCGTTCTTCTCACGCTTGCCGGATCGGAACGAGCGCACGTGATCGTCGAACAGTTCCGGCTCCGCGGTCACGATCCGCGCGCGCGGATGGAGCGCCTTCACGCTCAAAGAAATCCCTGCGGCCAGTCCGCCGCCCGAAGCGGGCATGGCCACGATGTCGGGCGCGAGATCGAGGTTCGCAAGATCCTCTGCGATTTCAAAGCCGATGGTGCCCTGCCCTGCGATCACATGAAAATCGTCGAACGGCGGCACGACCACGGCGCCGCGTTCGGCGGCAAGCTTGCGCGCGATCGCATCGCGGTCTTCGGTGGCGCGATCATAGAGAATGACTTCCGCGCCATGACCCTTGGTGCGCTCCTGCTTCACCTTGGGCGCGTCGGAGGGCATCACGATCGCGGCACGTACGCCCGCGAGTTTCGCGGCGAGCGCGACACCCTGCGCGTGATTGCCGGAAGAAAACGCGACAACGCCACCTTTGCGCTCTTCGTCCGTGAGGCGCGAAATGCGGTTGTATGCGCCGCGGAATTTAAAGGAACCCGTGCGCTGGAGCATTTCCGGCTTCAGGAACACCTTGCCGCCCACCGCTTCGTCGAGCGCGTCGCATCGCAGAAGCGGCGTGCGGACGGCAACGCCCTCGAGCGCGAGGGCGGCGTCCTCGACATCGGCCGCGGTGGGAAGTTTCAGATCGGCTGGCGAATGCATGGCGCGGAACCTATGCGCCCATGCCCTCGATGTCACGCGGCACTGGCAAGCTCCGCCCGCAGCGCAGCCATGCCGTTCGCCGAGAGCACGTTGCCGAAGAACTGCCGCGCGCTTTCGCGCCAGGAAAATTGCAGCGCATATTTACGGCAGAGGCCTCGCGGGATCGCAAGCGCCGCCGTCGCCGCGCGGCGCAGGTCGCGGTCCAGCACCGCCGCCTTCGAGTCGCCGATCACGTCGCGCGGTCCCGCCACCGGGAATGCTGCGACCGGCACGCCGGAGGCGAGTGCCTCGAGCAGCACGACGCCGAAGGTGTCGGTCAGGCTCGGGAACACGAAGGCGTCCGCGGACGCAAAGGTCTCGGCAAGCGCCTCGCCCGCCTGCGCCCCGAGAAAATGCGCGGCGGGATATTTCTGTTCGAGGATTGCCCGCGCGGGCCCGTCACCTGCGATCAACTTGGTGCCGGGCAGATCGAGCGAAAGGAACGCTTCGAGATTCTTCTCAACCGCAACACGCCCGGCATAAAGAAAGATCGGCCGCGGAAATGGAAGCCGCCGCGCCTTGCCGGGATGGAAGAGATCGGCATCGACGCCGCGCGACCAGCGCATCAGGTTTTGATAGCCCTGCGCGGCGAGTTCGTCTTCGAGCGATTTCGTGGAGATCATCGTCGCGGCGGACGCCGCATGAAAGCGCCGCATCAGCGCAGCGAGCGGCCAGGACGGCACCGGCAGGCGCGCCGAAAGATATTCGGGGAAACGCGTGTGATAGCTCGTCGTGAATTTGCGGCCACGTTTCATGCAGTAGCGGCGAGCGAGAATGCCGAGCGGACCTTCGGTCGCGATGTGGATGAAGTCGGGCGCGGCCTGCTCGATCCGCCGCGCGAGCTGGGACGGCGCCGCGAGCGCGAGCCGGATTTCCGCGTATCCCGGCATGGCCACGGTCGGAAAACCTTCCGGCGTCAGAAATTCGGTCTTGAAGCCGAACGCTTCCGACTGCCTGCCGATTTCGGTCAGCGACCGCACCACGCCGTTGATCTGAGGATGCCAGGCGTCGGTAACGATCAGGACTTTCATCAGGCCGGCACCAATGCGCCTTTTGCGGGCTTCACCGGCACCGGGAGAAGGTTCGCTTCCGGGATGGTCCACGTCAGCAATTCGAACGTGCCGTCGTCGTGCTCGGCAAGCGCCGTGCAGCTCTCGACCCAGTCGCCGCAGTTCATGTAGCGGGTGCCGTAGATGTCGTGGATGATCGCGTGGTGGATGTGGCCGCAGATCACGCCTTCGACGTTCTGCTTCCGTGCTTCCAGCGCCACCGCCTGCTCGAACTCGCTGATGAAGTTCACCGCGTTCTTGACCTTGTGCTTCGCCCATTTCGAGAGCGACCAGTAGGGAAAGCCGAGCTTGCGGCGGAACCAGTTGAAGTAGCGGTTCGAGAAGATCGCGAAGTCGTAGGCCCAGTCACCGAAATAGGCGAGCCAGCGCGCGTTGCGGACGATCATGTCGAACACGTCGCCGTGGATCACGAGATACTTCTGCCCGTCCGCGGCTTCGTGGATCGCGGTTTCCATGACCTCGATGCCGCCGAAGTGCGTGCCGTAATAGTCGCGCAGGAATTCGTCGTGGTTGCCGGGGATGTAGACGATCCGCGCACCCTTGCGCGCCTTCCGGAGCAGCTTCTGCACCACGTCGTTATGAGACTGCGGCCAGAACCACGACGAGCGCATGCGCCAGCCATCGACGATGTCACCGACCAGATAGATCGTGTCTGCGTCGTGGTCGCGCAGGAAATTGAGGAGGAGGTCGGCCTGGCATCCCCGGGTGCCGAGATGGACGTCGGAGATGAAGAGTGTGCGAAACTTCCGGCTTGCCGGAGCGTCCGTGTCGCTGGACTGATTGTTGAATGCTACCGGTATCTGCAACATGGCGCCCGGGTAGCGTATTCGTACAACGATTATATGACGTTAGCGCCCGATCAGCGGTAACGCACGATCAGATAAACAATGCGGCGATCGAGAGCACTAATATTGCGGCGAGCGCGTAATTAAAGATACGCCGTTTCCTCTCGTCCTTCAGCATCGCCGAGATGGCGACGCCGAAGAGGCACCACAGCACGAGCGATGGGAACGTGATGATCGCGGAGACCAGCGTGAAGATCGCGACCTCGCGGAAGAAGTCGTTGGCAGGCAGCCCCGGCGTGGTGAAGGCCGCGAGCGCACCCAGCGCGATCGACCACGCTTTCGGGTTCAGCCACTGGAAAAAGAACGCCTCGAAGAACCCGACCGGCCGCGCGGTGCCCGCCGATTGCGGCGCGTTCGCGCGCACGAGCTTCCATGCGAGATAGAGCAGGAACGCGGCACCCACATAGCGCATCGCGTTGTGCAGCCAGGGCACATATTTGAAGACCTCGCCGAGGCCGAGACCGAGTGCTGCCAGCATCAACGGGTAGCCGACCGAAACTCCTAGCATCTGCGGCAGCGTCCTCCGGAAACCGAAGGTCGCGCCGGAGAGCGTCGAGATCGTGTTGTTCGGCCCCGGCGTCACCGCACCGGCAAGCGTGAACAGGGAGAATGCGAGGAGCTGTTCTGGCAAAGCAGGCGTTGTTTGCCACAGCATTGACGCTCCCGCTATGCGGCAGCGCGCATTGCAGGGCATCGCGAATTGCCCTTAGCTGCCTGTCCTGAACAAATACGAGGCAACGATCTTGCTGGTAAGCGCGCATACTTTGGAAATCCTCGGCCATCTCGGCGCGGCATGGTTTGCGGGCAGCCTGATCGGCCTCGAGCGCAGCTTTCGCGGCCGCCCCGCAGGCTTTCGCACCCACGCGCTGGTCTCGCTCGCCTCGGCGCTCCTGATGCTGATCACCGCCTATCCGCAGGACTGGCTGCCGCAGGACGTGCGTGCGGCCGGCGTCAACACGGTGCTCGACCCGCAGCGCATGGCGCAGGGCATCATGACCGGCATCGGTTTCTTGGGCGCGGGCGTGATCTTCAAGGAAGGCCTGACGGTGCGTGGCCTGACCACCGCGGCCTCGATCTGGGTCACGGCGGCGCTCGGCATTCTCTATGGCGTCGGATACTTCCTGCCGGCGATCCTCGGCACCGTCGCAGTCCTCGGCACCTTGCAGGTCTTCCGCTGGATCGAAAACTGGATGCCGAGCCAAGCCTATGCGCACTTTATCCTGCGCTTCCCGCGGGCGCGCACGATGTCCGAAGACAAGGTGCGCAAGTTGATGGCGCAGCACGGCTTCTCGGTTGCCAATATCAATTACCGGATGGAAGATGGCGGCAAGACCTTCGAATACCGCATGACCATCCAGACCACCGAAAAGAACGCCATGGAGCGCCTTGCGACCGCGCTGCGCGCCAGGAAAGAAGTACTCGAATTCCGCATTTCGCCGGCGGGCGATTAAGCAAAACATCAAGATCAAGTTTGGGGAGAGAAGAATGAAACTCGTCCGTTACGGCCCTGCGGGCAAGGAAAAGCCGGGCATCATCGACAAGAACGGCAAGCTACGCAGCCTGTCCAAGATCGTGCCGGACATCACGCCGGAGACGATTGCCGCAGGCGCGATCGCGAAGATCAAGAAGGCGAAGATCGAAAAGCTTCCCGTCGTTCCGGGCAAGCCGCGGCTCGGTTCGCCGGTCGGGAAGGTCAGGAATTTTCCTGCGATCGGCCTGAACTACGCCGACCACGCGGCCGAAGCCGGCATGCCGATCCCGAAGGAGCCGATCATCTTCTCGAAGGCGCCGAACTGCATCGTCGGCCCGAACGACAATGTGATGATCCCGAAAGGCTCGACCAAGCTCGACTGGGAAGTCGAGATCGCCATCGTGATCGGCAAGCGTGCCCGCTACATCGAAGAGAAAGACGCCGTGAAGCACATCGCGGGTTACGCGGTCTGCAACGACATCTCCGAACGCGCGTTCCAGCTCGAAGGCACGGGCCAGTGGCTGAAAGGAAAATGCGCGGAAACCTTCGGGCCGCTCGGCCCCTGGCTCGTCACCACTGACGAGATCAAGGACCCCCAGAAACTCGCCATGTATCTCGATGTGAACGGCAAGCGCGCCCAGACCGGCAACACCAGGACCATGATCTTCTCCTGCGCCTTCATCGTCGCCTATGTCTCGAAGTTCATGGTGCTGGAGCCGGGCGACGTTATTACCACCGGCACGCCTCCGGGCGTCGGCATGGGCATGAAGCCGCCGGTCTTCCTGAAGGCCGGCGACGTGATGACGCTCGGCATCGAAGGTCTCGGCGACCAGAAGCAGAAGGTCGTTCCGTTCAAGAAGTAGTCAAATTCCGGCTGCCCGAGACGAAAACTTGGGCAGCCGGTTTCTTGAGCGAGCGCTGCCGAGCGAATAGGCTGGCCCGACTCCAATGAAGGGCCCCTGCCAATGAAGACCGCGCTCCGCTCCGTCCTTGTCTCCCTCGCACTGCTGCCGGGCGCAGCCTTTGCGCATACCGGCGCGGGGCATGCCCACGGCTTCGTGCAGGGGTTCGCGCACCCCATCGGCGGACTGGATCACCTGCTCGCGATGGTCGCGGTCGGTCTGTTCGCGGCGTATCTGGGTGGCCGCGCGCTACGGCTGGTGCCCACAACCTTTGTCGGCGTGATGGCGCTCGGCGGCCTGCTCGGCGTGAGCGGCGCAGCACTTCCTTATGTCGAACTCGGGATCGCGCTCTCCGTGGTCGTATTCGGCTTGCTGGTGGCCTTGCGCTGGAACTTCCCGGTTGCGGGCGCGATGGCGATTGCCGGTGTCTTTGCGGTTTTTCACGGTTACGCGCACGGCACGGAATTGCCGGAGAACGCTTCCGGCCTCGCCTACGGCATCGGTTTCATGATCGCGACCGCGCTTCTGCATCTCGCAGGCATCGCAATCGGTCTAGCCTTCGCCTCACCAGGTGCCGGCAACCTCGGCCGCCGTCTCGTACAGACCGGCGGCGGCGCGATTGCGCTGGCCGGCGTCGTCATTGCCGCACAGGCGATTATTTCTTTCTAAGAAACGCGTGCTCGAACGAAAGGTAGAGGATCGCGCCGTAGCTCGTCCGCTGCCCTTCGGTAAAAACGATCGGGGCTCCTGCACCGACTACGAGCTGCCCCGCATCGAGATTGAAGGCATAGCGCAGTCCGGGTGAGACGGTCAGCGACCGCTCGCGAACGATCGCACCGGTATCGACCGCCTCGGACCACTCGTGAACGACCTCGAACATGAAGTTCAGTTCGCGGCTTGCCGCGTAGATGGCGCTGCCGCCGAGGTGATAGCTGTCGGTCTTCAGGCCTTCCACGTTGAAGAGATGCGTGAAGCCGGCATTGCCGTGTAGCGTGACACGGTCGCTCACGATCTTGCTGACCGGCAGGTTGAACTGAAAGCCCCGCGAGCCGTCGCCCAGTCCGCGGGTTTCGTCGCCTGAGGGCACGATCAGCGAGAAGCGCGGCGCGACAGCCGGCATGTTCATGGTCTCTTCGAACAACTGGTAGCGGTAATTGAACATGACGTCGCCGATTCCGCTCGCGCGCTGCCCATCGGAGCGCAGACGCGCCCACGGAATCGAATAGGAGAATTGATGCTGCTGGCTGAAGACCGGCCACTCCTGCGTGAACATGAGATCCCAGTCGCGGCCCTGCCGGCGCAAGCCGAGAATATGCTGCACGACGCCCGGCTCCTGATTGTAGGCTTCTTCGATCAGGAATGAGTTGTCCTGGAGCGCCTTCGCAGTGCGTTTGTCGTCGTCATCGGCGAAAGCAGCTAGCGGAAAAAGAGCAACGGCCGCGCACACGCCAAACGCCACGCGCATCCCGCAAGTAAACTTGGTCACCATGAACGCCCCCAATTAAACCAAGGCTAGACTACTTGCAAACCGTTCGCAACTGACCAAAGCTGCCTTTCGGGATAACTCAGGGTTTCGTCGACTTCGCCCACAGTCCGTGAAAATGATGCACGGGCCCGCATCCGCTGCCGATGCCGAGATTGATCCCGGCCTGCAGCGCGCCGGTGATGTAGTTCTTGGCGGCCGCAATCGCGTCATGCAGCACGAGGCCGGTGGCAAGCCCCGCCGCGATCGCGGAAGAAAGCGTGCAACCGGTGCCGTGCGTGTGCGGGGTGTCGATGCGCTCCGCAGTAAAACGGCGGATGCCGGACGGCTCCACCAGAATATCGACCGCGTGCTTCGATTCCGAATGGCCGCCCTTCACGAGCACCGCCCGCGCGCCGAGCGCGAGCAGCGCTTCTCCTTGTGCTGCCATTTCGTTTTCGTGTTTCGCGAGCGGCTGATCGAGCAGCGCCGCGGCTTCGGCAAGATTCGGCGTAACGATCCCGGCGAGCGGAAACAGAAGCCGCTTGATCGTATCGACAGCCTCCGGAACCAGCAGCCGGTCGCCGGATGCTGCGACCATCACCGGGTCGAGAACGACATTCTGTGCCTTGTACTTGTTCAGCCCCGCCGCGACCGCCTCGATCGTTGCGGGCCGCGACAGCATGCCGATCTTGGTCGCGCGCACCTTGAGGTCGGAATAAACCGCGTCGAGCTGCGCGGTCACGAACTCCGCCGGCACATCGTGAATGCCGGTGACGCCTTTCGTGTTCTGCGCTGTCAGCGCCGCGATCACGGATGCGCCGTAGACGCCAAGCGCGGAGAACGTCTTGAGATCGGCCTGAATGCCGGCGCCGCCGCCCGAGTCCGAACCCGCGATCGTCACCGCTATGGGAATCATCGTTTCCTGCCCGCCCTTTGTTCTTGCCAAGCTATGGGAGGGAACCAGCGGCTTCAAGGCCCGATACTTCTGGCATCAAGGCTTGCAACTGCACGCGCTTTTTGCTCCCCTCGCCGCAAGAAGTCCCGCCGGAGGCGCACAGCCCATGATTCCGTTCTTCGTCCAGATCAAGTGCCAGCTTGGCAAATCCTATGATGTCGCCAACGCGCTTGCGGACGCGGAGATCGCTTCCGAGGTGTATTCGACCGCTGGCGAATTCGATCTCCTGGCGAAATTCTATGTCGATGACGGCACCGACATCGGCCATTTCGTGAACGAGAAGGTGCAGTGCATTCCCGGTATCCAGGACACGCGCACCATCATCACGTTCAAGGCCTTCGGCTGATCAGTCGACCGGCGGACCCGCGGGCGGTGTCGCTGCCTCTTTCTCTTTCTGCCGGTCGATCCCGAGCGCGCGCTCGCGGAAGATCACGAACAATCCGGCTGCGCCGACGATCGCAGCACCGGCAAGCACGATCGCATCGGGCAATTCCCTGAACATGAAATAGCCGAGCACGGTCGCCCAGATCATCGCAGTGTAGGAAAAGGGTGCCACGACCGAAGCCGGCGCATGGCGATAAGAGTCGGTGAGCAGAATCTGCGCGACGCCGCCGAAGATGCCGATGCCGAGGAGCGCGAGAGCGTCTCCCGGCGAAGGCCAGATCCAGGTCCATGGGAAGAGTAAAAGACCTACAATCGCGGCGAACATCTGGAACGAAAACACGAGCGAGGCGGTAGTCTCCGTGCTGGTCATCGCACGAACCTGGGTCATTGCCGCAGCCACCAGAAATGCTCCGACCAAGGTCATTAGCGCGCCGGCCGCTGCTGACGATGTCATCTCGGCAATGCCCAGATGCGGCGAGAGCATAACAAGCACGCCGATGAAACCGACGACAACCGCGCCCCAGCGCCAGAAACGAACGACCTCGCCCAGAAAGATCGCAGCCAGCGCCACGTTGAACAGAGGCGCAATAAAACTGATGGCAGTGGCATCCGCGAGCGGAAGACGCTGAAGCCCCAGAAACATCAAGATCATCGCACCGACGCCGGTGAGCGAGCGCGTGAAATGGCGCGTCGGGCTTTTCATCTTGAGTGCGGATCGTATTTCTTGCCGCCACGCGAGCATGATCAGCAGCGGAATCAGCGCGAGAAAACTCCGCGCGAAAATCTGCTCGCCGATGGGAACGCGATCGCCGACATAGCGAACCAATCCGCCCATCAGCGTGAACAGAAAGCTTGCGCCGAGCTGCAGCGCGATGCCGAGAAAAACATTCATGAGAATACAGGCCGGTGTTTCATCACCTATGCCTGTTCGTCGGGCGGAGATAAAGTCCGGCAGAGGCATATCGCCATGCGGCGGAACTCAATGCTGCGCGGACTGTATCGCCTGCCAGACCTTTTGCGGCGTCGCCGGCATGTCGATGTGCTTGATCCCGTAGCCGCGATGCAGCGCATCCACCACCGCGTTCATGATCGCCGGACAGGAGCCGATCGCGCCCGCCTCGCCCGCCCCCTTCACGCCCAAGGGGTTCGTGGTGCAGGGCTCGTTCTTCGTCTCGAAGCTGTAGTTCGGCGTGTCGATCGCGCGCGGGAGCGCGTAGTCCATCAACGACGCCGAAATCAATTGTCCGCTCGCGTCATAAACCGTGTCTTCCATGATCGCCTGGCCGATGCCCTGACCGATGCCGCCATGCACCTGTCCTTCGAGCAGGAGCGGGTTGAGCGTGACCCCGAAGTCGTCCACCACCGTGTAGTTCTTGAATTCGACATGGCCCGTCTCCGGATCGATCTCGACCTCGCAGACGTGCGTGCCGTTCGGATAGGTCGGCGCGGGCGGAATGAAATTCTTTTCGACGCCGCAAAGCTGATCGGCGGAAACGCCGGGCTTGGCCGCAAGCTCGGCAAAAGAAAGCGCGCGGTTGGTGCCGCGCACGCGCGCGAGCCCGTCAGCGATCTCGACATCTTCCGGCTTTGCGTCGAGGTGTTGCGCGGCGAGCGCCTTGAGATTGTCGGCAAGCTTCGTCGTCGCCATCGAAACGGCGGAGCCGCCGGTGGGCATCGAGCGCGAGCCGACCGTGCCGCCGCCGGTCTTAATGAGGTCGGTGTCGCCGGTAATCACGTTGATCCGCTCCAGCGGCAGGCCGAGTTGATCGTGCACGAGCTGGCGGAATGTCGTCGCGTGCCCCTGTCCGTTGGTCTGCGTACCGATCAGCACGGTCGCGGCACCGTCCTTCTCGATGCGCACGGTCGAGGTTTCCGGCGCGGTCTGGCCGCAGGCCTCAATGTAGCTCGCAAGCCCGATGCCGCGCAGCTTGCCGTTCCGCTTCGATTCCGCATGACGTGCAGCGAACCCGCCGTAGCTCGACGCTTCGAGCGCGCGCGTCAGGTGCTGGTTGAAATCGCCGCTGTCGTAGACGCGCCCCGTCGAGGTCTTGAAGGGCATCGCCTCCTTGCGGATGAAGTTGCGGCGACGGACTTCCTCCGGTGCGATCCCGGTTTCGAGCGCCACCGCATCCACGAGGCGCTCGATGAGATAAGCCGCCTCCGGGCGGCCCGCGCCGCGATAAGCATCGACCGGTACCGTATGCGTCCACACCGCGCGCACACGGCCAAAGATGACCGGAATGTCGTAGACGCCGGTCATCATGGTCGCACCGAGATACGGAATATAGGGTGCGACTTCGGAGTAGTAGGCGCCCATGTTTGCGATGCAATCGAGCCGCATCGCCAGAAACTTCGCGTCGCTATCGATCGCCATTTCAGCGACGGTCACATGATCGCGGCCCTGATTGTCGCCGATGAAATGCTCGCTGCGATCCGCGATCCAGGTAACGGTCGCTTTCAGCTTCTCCGCCGCAAGCGCGGCAAGCGCATATTCGCGGTAGGCCGGCGCTTTCGTGCCGAAGCCGCCGCCGACATCGTGCGTGAGTACGCGGAGCCGCTTCGGATCGAGCTTCATGATCCCGCACACGCTGTTGTGGATCATATTCGAGCCCTGGCTCGAAACGGTAATCGTGTAGCGGTCGTCGTCGCCGTAAGACGCGACGACACCGCGCGTCTCCATGAAGTTCGTGACCAAGCGCTGGTTCACGATCCGGATCGTCACGATCTTGGCAGCGCCGTCGAACACCTGCTTCACGGCATCCGCATCGCCGACATCGGCGATATAAGCCTTGTTGTTCTCGCGGCCGGGCCATACCTGCGGCGCGCCGGGATTCAGGGCATCCGCCGTGCCGGAGATCGCGGGCAGCGGCTCCCAGTCGACCTCGATTGCCTCCAGCGCATCGCGCGCAGCGCGCACGGTGTCCGCGACGACGAAAGCGATGGCGTCGCCGACATGGCGCACTTCTTCGCTGCACAGCACCTCATAGGGCGGCACGAAGATCGCCTTCTCGTCCACCGGCTTGATGAAAGCGGCGGCCCGGCAGGCGAGGTTCGCGAAATGCGCCGTGTCCCTCGCGGTCAGGACGAGCTTTACGCCGGGAATTTTCTCCGCTGCGGCGGTGCTCGCGATCCTGAACTTCGCATGCGCATGCGGCGAGCGCAGCACGGCCGCGCGCAGGCTTCCCTCCGGCATGCAGTCGGCGACGAACTTTCCTTCGCCCGTCAAAAGCGGCGGATCTTCGAGACGGACATGAGGCTGCCCCGAGCCGAATTTCAGCGGACGCATGCTTGCTTACTCCATCAGGATTTGGCGCGGGCGGGCCGCGAAGGTTTCGAAGGCGGCGGCAGGGCCTTGCGCAGGCCGATGCGCCGCGACACCACATAGAATACCGGCGTAAAGATCAGGCCGAAAATAGTGACGCCGATCATGCCGAACACGACCGGCGTGCCGAGTGCCTGCCGCAGTTCCGCGCCCGCGCCGACCGCGAGCATCATCGGCAACACGCCAAGGATGAAAGCGAGCGAGGTCATGATGATCGGGCGAAGCCGCAGCCGCGCGGCCTCGACCGCGGCATGTTCCAGATCTTCGCCGCGATCCTCGATCTGTTTCGCAAACTCGACGATCAGGATCGCGTTCTTCGAGGCCATCGCGATCAGCACGATAAAGCCGACCTGCGTGAGAATGTTATTGTCCTGTCCCCAGATCACAACGCCGATGATCGCCGCAATCAGGCACATCGGCACGATCAGAATGACGGCAAGCGGCAGCCGCAGGCTCTCGAATTGCGCCGCGAGCACGAGGAAGACAAACACCGTCGCGAGAATAAAGACGAGAATCGCGGTGTTGCCTGCGCGTATCTGCTGGAACGCGAGCGTCGTCCACTCGTAGGAATAACCCTGCGGCAGCACTTCGGCTGCGAGCTTCTGCATGATCTCGATCGCCTGCCCCTGGCTGTAGCCGGGCGCGGCCGCGCCATCGAGTTCGGCAGCGGGATAAAGGTTGTACCGCGGAATACGGTACGGACCGGATTCGTTCCGCACCGTCGTGAACGAGCCGAGCGGCACGGTCTGGCCGCTCGCGTTACGCACGCGGATCTTGAGCACGTCGGTCGGATCAAGCCGATCCGCCGCTTCCGATTGCGCAATCACGCGGAAGGTGCGGCCGAACAGGTTGAAGTCGTTCACGTAAGCGGAACCGATATAGGTCTGCAGTGACGAGAAGACGTCAGTGATGTTGACCCCAAGCAGTTGTGCTTTCTGCCGGTCGATGTCGAGATAGAGCTGCGGCGTCTGCGTCTCGAACAGCGAGAACACTTGGCTCACGCCCGGCGTCTGCGCCGCACGGCCCATCATCTGAAAGATCACGCCCTGCAAGGCCGCAGGCCCCTGCCCCGAGCGATCCTGCACCATCATGCGGAAACCGCCCGCGTTGCCGATGCCCTGCACCGGGGGCGGCTGCACGACGATGGTAAGCGCCTCCTGAATCGGAGCGAGCTTTGCAAACAACGCCCGCTGGATTCCGGACGCAGACAGACCCGCATCGCCCGCGCGATCACGGAACGGCGACAGCACCACGAAGATCGCGCCCGAGTTGGGCGCCACCGTGAACGTGGCTCCGGAGAAGCCGACGATGTTGATCGCATGGCGCACACCCGGCACTTCGAGCGCGAGCTTGGTCGCACGTTTCATCACTTCGTCGGTGCGGCCGAGCGCGGCACCCGAGGGCAGCTGCACGGCGATGATCAGATAGCCGCGGTCCTGCTGCGGGATGAACCCCTGCGGCGTCCGCATGAACTGGAACAGACCGAACGCGACCGTCGCGCCATAGATGATCAGCATGATCGCGATGATGCGTACGCTGCGAGCGGCAATCTGATTGTAGCGGCCGGCGAACCAGTCGAACCCGAAGTTGAACCAGCCGAAGAACTTCTTCAGATAGACCGCAAGACCCCTGGGCTCCTCATGGCTGTGCGGCTTCAAGAGCAGCGCGCACATCGCGGGCGAGAGCGTGAGCGACACAAGGAGCGAGATTCCGGTCGCGGCGATGATGGTCAGCGCGAACTGGCGGTAGAATTGCCCGGTAATGCCGGTAATGAACGCCGCCGGCACGAACACCGCAGTCAGCACCAAGGCGATCGCCACGAGCGCGCCGCCGACTTCGTCCATCGATTTATGGGTCGCTTCCTTCGGCGCCATGCCGGCTTCGATGTTGCGCTCGACATTTTCGACCACGACGATGGCATCGTCGACCACGATACCGATGGCAAGCACGAGCCCGAACAGCGTCAGGTTGTTGATGGTGAAGCCGAACACCGTCATCAGGAAGAAGGTGCCGATCAGCGAAATCGGAATCGCGAGAATCGGGATCACCGCCGCGCGCCAGGTCTGCAGGAACAGGATCACGACGAGGATCACGAGCACGATCGCCTCGAACATCGTCTGCACGACCGCTTTCACCGATTCAGAGATGAACTGCGTCGGGTCGTAGATGATGTCGTACTTCACGCCCGGCGGCAGCCGCTCGCCGAGCTGCTTCATGGTTTCGCGGATCGCGGTCGCGGTCGAAAGCGCATTCGAGCCGGGCCGCTGAAAGATCGCAAGCGCCACCGCTTCGTATTCGTCGAGATAGGAATTCGAGCCGTAATCCTGTGCGGCAAGCTGGATGCGCGCGACATCCTTGAGCAGCACGACGGCATTCGGCGTCGTCTTCACGACGATCTTCGCGAACTCTCCGGGGCTGGCGAGACGGCCCTGCGTCGTGACGGCGATCTGGAATTCGCGGCCTGCATTCACTGGTGGCGCATTGAGAACGCCGCTCGCCACTTGCACGTTCTGCCGCTGCATGGCGGCGACGACATCGTTCGCGGTCAGCCCCAGCGTGTGCAGGCGGCCGGGATCGAGCCAGACGCGCATCGCGTAGTCGCGGCTGCCGAACACGGTGATCGAGCCGACACCGTCCACGCGCGTCAGCACGTCCTTGATCTCGAGGTTCGCGTAGTTCGAGATAAAGAGGGCGTCGCGCGATTTGTCCGGCGAATAAAGATGCACGATAAGCATGAGGTCCGGCGAGGACTTCGTTACCGTCACGCCGATGTTTCGCACTTCCTGCGGCAGGCGCGGATTGGCGATGGCGACGCGGTTCTGCACCTGCACCTGCGCCTGGTCGAGGTTGGTGCCGATGTCGAAGGTCACCTGAATCGTGAAGCGGCCGTCGGCGGTCGAGTTCGACGACATGTAGAGCATGCCTTCGACGCCGTTGATCTGCTCCTCGATCGGCGCGACCACCGTGGTCGCAACGGTGCCCGCATTCGCGCCGGGATACTGTCCGGAGACGTTGATGACGGGCGGCGCGATCTCCGGGTACTGCGCAACCGGCAGACGCACGAAGCTCACCGCACCGAGGATCACGATAACAATCGAGACGACGGAGGCGAAGATCGGCCGGTTGATGAAGAAGTGGGAAATCGTCACGAGGCCCGCGCCTTACTTTTTCTTTTGCTGCTGCTTCTGCTGCGCAGCTTTCATCTGTTCTTCCGTCATCGGCGTAACCTTCGCGCCCGGTCTTGCGCGCATCAACCCGTTCACGATGACGCGGTCGTCCGCATTGACACCGCTTTTGACGACGCGGAGCCTGCCGCGCAATTCGCCGAGCTCGATATATTTCTGCCGCACGGTATTTTCGGCATCGACCACGTAAACGAATTTGCGGATCTGCTCGGAGCCGATCGCCGCATCCGGCACGAGCAGCGCTTCGTATTCCTGCGAGCCGGGCACGAGAACCCGCGCGAACATCCCGGGCGTGAAAAGATTGTCCGGGTTGTCGAACACCGCGCGGCCGCGGATCGTGCCGGAGCTCGTGTCGATCACGTTGTCGACGAAGTCGATCATGCCCTTGTGCACGAAGGTCTGTTCGTCGAGCAGCCGCAATTCGACCGGCAGCTTCGCGCCGCGCTCGTCGGCGCGGCCCGCTTCCTTTGCGATGCGCTGGTAGCGAAGATACGACGCTTCGTCGAACGAGAATTCGAACCGGATCGGGTTTGCGGAAACGACGGTCGCAAGCAGCGTGGTGGAACCGGTCGTGGTGCCGGTGACGAGGTTGCCCGGCGAAATCCGGCGGTCGCCGATGCGCCCCGAGACGGGCGCGCGCAATTCGGAGAATTCGAAATTGAGTTCGGCAGTCTTCAGCGCGGCTTCCGCGGATTGCAGCGCCGCTTCTGCCGCGCGCTTCGACTGTACACGCTGATCGTAGAGGGCTTCCGCAATCGTCTTCTGCTTGAGCAGCGTCTCTGCGCGGTTAAGGTCGGCCGCTGCCAGGTCTGCCTGGGATTTGGCGCGCGCGAGATCGGCCTTGGCTTGATCGAGCGAGGCGCGGAATGGACGCTGGTCGAGCGTAAACAAGAGATCGCCCGCCTTCACGAGCTGACCGTCGGTGAAGTGCACCTTCTCGAGATAACCCGAGACGCGCGCACGAATCTCGACCGCATCCACCGCGATGAAGCGGCCGACATATTCGTCGCGATCGACGAGCTTCTCGCGAACCGGATTGGCGACGGTCACTTGCGGCGCGGGCGGTGCCGGCGGGGTGCTCTGGCCGCAGCCGGCGAGCAATAGAGCCAAAGAAATTGCGGCGCCGAAGGCCGCGGTCGGGCGATGCATGGATTGTCTCTGGCAATGGCGGGTCTCGGCGTTTCTTACACCCCCGGGACCGGTTAGTCACATGCGTCAGGCGCATGAGTCGGGTCAGGGCTTTGACGGACGCTCCGAGCCACGCACAAGGCCGCGCACCCACGGCCTGCCGAGCAGTGCCCATATCGCGGCGAGATAAACCGCTCCCCCGATTGCCAAGAGTGCCAGAAGCAGCGCTTCGTCGCGCAATGTCGTCATCTTTGCGAAATGCGGCGCCAAGTATCGCATGGCGAAGAACAGCACGATCGCCATTGCGATTCCGGCGGCGATGAGTCGCAAGGAATTTCCAGAGGTATTTTCGCCCGGACGCGGAAAGGAGCGCCGCCGCGCGAACCAGATCAGGAGCGCAAGATTGAGCCAGGCGCCCGCAGCGGTGGCGAGCGCAAGACCGACCTGTGCGAGCGGCCCCATCAGTATGATTTTCAGAACGATATTGAGCGCAACCCCGGTCAGTGCCGCGATCACCGGCGTCGTCGTGTCGCCGCGCGCGTGAAACGGTGCGACGAAGCTGCGCATCAGCACGAACGGAATGAGCCCGGTGGCATAAGCCGCAAGCGTCTGGCCCGCGGCCGCGGCATCTGCCGC
Organism: Hyphomicrobiales bacterium; assembly: GCA_018335895.1. Lineage (GTDB taxonomy): Bacteria > Pseudomonadota > Alphaproteobacteria > Rhizobiales > Xanthobacteraceae. The sequence goes on from JAGXQU010000155.1 coordinate 21,352, forward strand.
CGTGAAGGCGCCGCGCGCGAACAAAGCGCGCATGATGAGTTCGGGGATCACGAGCGAAGCGGCTGCCGCAGGCACGGCAAGCAGCAGAGCGAACTCGATCGCCTTGCCTTGCGATGCCGCCGCACCTTTCTCGTCGCCCGCTGCAAGGCGCCGCGCCATCTCGGGCAGCAGCACCGTCCCGACCGCGATGCCCACGACACCGATGGGAAGCTGGTGGATGCGGTCTGCGTAGTAGAGCGCAGAGAGCGCACCCGCCGGCAGGAAGGTCGCGATGATGGTATCGGCGAAAAGCGCGAGCTGCACGCCGCCCGCGCCGATGATCGCGGGGCCGAGCGCCTTCAGAAACTTCTTCGTCGGTTCATCGAGCTTCGGCATCCTGAGGCGGAGCCCGAAGCCGTTCCGCTCCGCATCGTCCGCGACCAGCGCGAGTTGCAGAATGCCCGCAATCAAGACGCCCCAGGCCGCGGCGTGTCCCACGGTCGGGAAGAGTGCCGCGAAGGTAAGCGTGCCGATCATCGCGAGATTGAGAAGTACCGGCGCACCGGCCGCCGATGCAAAACGATTGTTCGCGTTCAGCGTGCCCGCGATCAGGCTCTCGATGGAAATCAATGCGAGATAGGGAAACGTGATCCGTGTCAGCGCAACGGCAAGCTCGAAGCGCGAAGCGTCAAGGCCCGGCGCGAGCAGGCGTACGACTTCCGGCGTGTAGACGAGCGCAACGATCAAGAGCGCGACTTGCAGCACGATCATCGCAAGCGCGAGACGATCCGCGAAGGAACGCGCGGCCTGTTTGCCGTCTTGTTCAAGCGTCCGCGCGTAAGCGGGAACGAAGGCCGCGGCGAAAGCGCCTTCCGCGAAGATCGCACGAAAATGGTTGGGCAGGCGGAAGGCGACGAAGAATGCGTCGGCAATGGGTCCCGCGCCGAGCACCGCCGCCATCACCACGTCGCGGAAAAATCCGGTGATGCGCGAAAGAAGCGTGAAGCCGCCGACCGTGAAGAAGCGCCGGATCATGCCGCGCGCCTCACAGGTTTCAGCCGAGCGCCTCGCGCACCGCGGAGATCACGCGATCCTGCGTCGGCTCGTCGAGATAGGGATGCATCGGCAGCGAGATGACCTCCGCCGCAAGCTTGTCCGTGACCGGCAGGCCGTTGCCCGCGACCGGATAGCGCTTGTAGGGCTCCTGCCGGTGCAGCGGCTTCGGATAATAGATCGCGGTCGGCACACCGCGCGTGGAAAGCACGGCAGCCAGCGCATCGCGCTTTTCGACTCGGATCGTGTATTGGGCCCATACCGAACCATAGCCTGACGCGACCTGCGGGACGATGGCAACGTCCTTCAAACCTTCGGCATAGCGGGCGGCGATACGGTTGCGGGCCTCGATCTCGTCCTGGAAGATTTTAAGTTTCTCGATCAGGACCGCGGCCTGGATGGTGTCGAGCCGGCCGGTCATGCCGATGCGGACGTTGTCGTATTTGTCCGCGCCCTGCCCATGCACCCGGATCGATCGCAAGGCTTCCGCGACCTTATCGTCGTCGGTGAAGACCGCGCCGCCGTCGCCGTAGCAACCCAAGGGCTTCGCGGGAAAGAAGCTCGTGGTGGTGACGAGCGCCTGCGTACCGACGCGCTTGCCTTTATAGGTCGCGCCGAAGGACTGCGCGGCATCCGAGATCACGATCATGCCCTCGCGCTTCGCGACCGCCGCAATCGCATCGAGATCGGCAGGCTGGCCGAACAGATCGACCGGAATGATCGCCTTAAGCTTCAGGCCTGCGCGCTTCGCGTCATCGATCGCGCGCTCCAGGCTCGCAAGATCCATATTGAACGTCTTTTCGTCCACATCGACGAAGACCGGCGATGCCCCGACGCAAACGACCGACTCCGCGGTCGCGCAGAAGGTGAACGAAGGACAGAACACCGCGTCGCCCGGGCCGATGCCGGTCGCCATCTGTGCCATGATCAGCGCATCGGTGCCGTTCGAGCAGGAAATCGTATGGCGCGCGCCGCAGAACGCCGAGAGATCGGCCTCCAGCTGACGCACTTCCGGACCCATAATGAACTGGCAATGCGCGAGCACTTTCGCCACCGCATCGTCGATGCTTTTGCCGAGACGCTTGCGCTGCGCAGCGATGTCGATGAAGGGAACGGGAGCCTGATCGGCGCGCATGTGCTGGTTCACTAAAACTTCCTCGAAACTCAGCCGGCGACTTTGCGCGGGCCGCGGCGGAACGCAGGGTGCGGATCGGCGAGACAGCGGATCGCGATTTCGAGCGAGGCGACGCCTTCTTCGCCGGTGACGGCGGGCTGCTTTACACCGCGCACCGCATCCACGAAGGCCATCAGTTCGGCGCGCAGGGGCTCGGTGTGGCCGACAGACAGGTGGCGCATGCCGTAGGAGCCGTCCTTCTGGAAGCCGAAGCATTCGGTGACGGTGCGCGTGAGCAGATCGGCCATCACGTATTTGTCGCGCGTCGCGACCTGCACGGTGCGCGCCTTGAAGGGCGTCAGCCAGTTCGTGTTGATATGCGCGAGCACGCCGTTCGCGGTGCGGAACTGAAGAAGCGCGATATCCTCGCGCTCGGCGATCACGGAGGAAATCTGCGGCTGCACTTCCGCGATTTCGGATTCGGTGAACCAGCGGATGAGGTCGATGTCGTGCACGGCGAGATCGATCACCACGCCGACATCCGACATGCGCGGCGGGAACGGGCCGACCCGCGTGATGCCGATGGAAAGAATTTCTTCGCCCGCGAGCGCCTGCTTCACCGCCTGCACCGCCGGATTGAACCGCTCGACATGACCGACCGCGAGGGTCACGCCGTTGCGGGCGGCGGCGGTCACGATCTCCCGGCCCTGCTCGACCGTGGTCGCGATCGGCTTCTCCACGAGAAGTGCGACACCCGCGTCGATCAGTTCGAGCGAGATCTTGTGATGAAGCGGCGTGGGCGCGGCGACGACGACCGCGTCGACCTTGCGCGCGATCAGGTCCTTGTGGTCGGAAAAGACTTCGGCGCCCTGGGCCTGGCCCGCCGCCTGCGCGGCTCGGCCGGCATCGGGATCGGCAACGCCCACGAGTTCGATGCCCGGAAGTTCGGAAAGCACGCGCGCATGGTTGCGGCCCATGACACCGGCGCCGACGACGCCAATCCGCAGAATACGCTCGCTCGCGCTCGATTTGCTGGACGCCACCGTAAACCCCTCAAAAGTCCCCTGACCGTGAGGCACGGATACCCCGCCCCTCCGGGGGCCGGAACCCCTGAAGGCTCACAAATCGTGTCCTAGGATTACAGCGACTTATTCAGCGGCAGTCTGCCGGATTTTTGCGCCGGGCAGGTCGAGACCCGCGGAAAGCGTGTCGTCCCGGAACGCTTTCACACCATCGAGCGCGAGATCGGCGGCAGTCTTGGTGCCGAGCGCTTTCAATTTCTTGAGGATATCGGCGGGCGCGGTGATGATGTGTGTGCCCATATCGTTCGCCTCGATCACGTTCCAGACCTCGCGGGTCGAGGCCCAGATCACTTCGACGTTCTTCGCCTGATTCGCGAGCTTCACCGCAAGCGACACCGCGGGCTTGTAGTCGATGCCGAGATCGGCAAGCCGGCCAGCGAACACCGAGGTACAACCCGGCGCATTGCCCGCGAGCGCAGCGGTCGCGCGCTCGACCTGCTCCACGGTGCAGAGCACGGTGACGTTGATTTTCACGCCGTCCTTCGAGAGCGTGTTGATCGCCTCATAAAGCGTCTCGCCGCGCGTATTGATGACCGGCAGCTTCACATAGACGTTCTTGCCCCAGGTGGTGATGAGGCGCGCCTGCGCGATCATCTCCGGAATGTCGTCGGACAAGACTTCGAACGAGATGTGGCGGTCGGGCACGGCCGCGACCAGATCGCGCGCATAGGCCTCGTAGTCGGTTACCCCCGCCTTCTTGAGCAGCGACGGGTTCGTGGTGAAGCCCGCGACGTGCTTCTGCTTCGCCATCTCCACGATCTGCACCTTTTCGGCGCCGTCCGTGAACAGCTTGATCTTCAGCGACTCCAGCGTGCGGGTCATGATCTTTGCCTATCCTCGCGCCAATACTTGCGCCAATCCTTGCGCTTCGTCCGAAATCAGGGCAATCGAACCCCTCCTCGAAGTCATACCAAATCCCGGCATGCTTTCCACCGACGATCTGAAGGCCCTCGAAGTCCTGCACCCCTGCCTGCACAAGCGCTATTCGGGGGTCACGACCACGATTCTGGCGGTCGCCCCGCAGATGGCGAAAATCGCGAAAACCGCGCTCGTCGGCCTGCGCTGGACCGCGCCGGGGGTGCCGACCATTTCGCTAAAAGACGTGCGCAGCCTCGGTCGCTCGGTTCCGCCGACAAAACCGTTCCGCATCTGGCATGCGCGCCGTAACGACGAGATGATCGTCGGGCTGCTGTTGAAAAAGTTTCTGGGCCTGAAGCTCGGCATGGTGTTCACCTCGGCCGCGCAGCGCAAGCACAAGCGCTTCTCGCGCTGGCTGATGGGCAAGATGGACGCGATCATCTGCCCCTCGCCTGACGCTGCGAGCTTTCTCACCTTTCCTTCGACCGTGGTTTTTCATGGCGTCGATGCGGAGCGCTACCGCCCTTCAGAAAACCGCAGCGCCGAATGGGCGGCGACCGGTCTGCCCGGCAAATACGGCATCGGCGTCTTCGGCCGCATTCGCGCGCAGAAGGGCACCGATCTCTTTATCGAATCGATGTGCCGCCTGCTGCCGCGCTACCCGGATTTCACCGCGGTCGTGATCGGTCTCGCGACCCCGCAGGAAAAAGAGTGGGAAGCGGCGCTGAAAAAGAAAGTTGAAGACGCAGGCCTCGCAAAGCGCGTCGTGTTTCTGGGCGAGTTGCCGGAGAACGACGTGCCGGGCTGGTTCCGCAAGCTCACGGTCTTCGTCGGCCCGCAGCGTAACGAAGGCTTCGGCCTCACCACGCTGGAAGCCATGGCGAGCGAACTTGCCGTGGTCGCGACCAAGGCCGGTGCTGCGCGCCATCTCGTCGAGGAAGACGTCACCGGCCATCTCGTCGAGATCGGGGATGTGGACACGATGACCGCGCGGATCGAAAACCTGATTAAAGATCCGCAGCGCGCGGTTCAATTCGGCAAGGCCGGCCGCGCGCGGGTGCTGGAGAAATTCGCCATCCAGCGCGAGGCGGAAGGCATATATAAAGTCTATAAGCGCGTCTGGAGCACGAAGAAAATCTGATGCCTGAAATTCTCTTCATCAAGACGTCTTCGCTGGGCGACGTGATCCATCATATGCCGGCCGTTACCGACGCTCGGAAGCATTTCCCGAACGCCAAGATTTCGTGGATGGTCGAGGAAGCTTACGTGCCGCTCGCGAAGCTGCATCCGGGCGTCAACGACGTGATCCCGGTCGCGGTGCGCCGCTGGCGGAAGGCGATCCTGAAGCCCTCGACCTTCTCGAAAACATGGAATGAAGTCAGCCGCTTGCGCGCGAAGCTGAAACTCAAGCGCTTCGAAAAGATCATCGACACACAGGGTCTCGTGAAAACCGTCGTGCTCTCGAAATGGGCACGCGGCGAGCGGCACGGATATGACGCGAAGTCCATCCGCGAACCGTTCGCATCGCGCTTCTATCACGTGAAGCACACGGTGAGCCGCGAGTTGCATGCGGTCGACCGCAACCGGGCGCTCACCGCCGCCGCACTCGGATATAAAGTCGAAGGCGACACCGACTACGGCATCGACCGCAAGCGCATCGCGCCGGTGTCGGACGCGCCCTACGCACTTCTGTTCCACGCCACCGCGCAGGAAAGAAAAGAATGGCCGGAGGAGCGTTGGATCGAAGTCGGCAAGGCGTTAGAGGCCAAAGGCATCACGCCGGTTCTGCCCTGGGGTAACGACCGTGAGCACGCACGCAGCCACCGCATCAAGAATGCGCTTAAGAATGCACGCGTACCGGCCAAACAGCCGCTCGGCGAGGTGGCGGGACTGATCGCCGGCGCGACTTTGGTCGTCGGCGTCGATACCGGCTTGCTGCATCT
>JAGXQU010000156.1 GCA_018335895.1 Hyphomicrobiales bacterium
CCCGCGGCCGGAAACGGCGGCAAACCCGCCGTTTCGCGTCGGGCTTTCCGGCAAGCTCCTGTTGCTCACGATTCTTTTCGTGATGCTCGCGGAAGTGCTGATCTACGTCCCCTCGATCGCGAACGTGCGCACGATGTGGCTCAAGGATCGCGCGGCAACCGCGCGTCTCGCAGTTCTTGCGCTCGATGCCACGCCCGACAACATGGTTCCGCAGGAGCTTGCAAAGCGCCTGCTTGACGGCGCCGGTGCTACCGCAGTCGCGGTGAAATTCGGCAATACGCGCCGGTTGCTTGCGGTGTCCGATATGCCGCCGGCGGTGCAGGACAGCATCGACCTGCGCAACTATTCCTACATGGCGTCGATCATGGATGCCTTCGTGACGATCGCGCATGGCGGCAACCGCACGATCCGCATCCTCGACAGCGCGCCGATGGGCGGCGAGTTCATCGAAGTTATCCTTCCCGAGCGCCCGCTCTACCGCGCGATGGTCGCGGCATCGCAGAACATTCTCTGGGTTTCTCTCGTGATTTCCATCGTCACCGCGATGCTGGTGTATGCGACGCTGATCTGGCTGTTCGTGCGGCCCTTGCGCAACATGACCGAGCAGATGATGCGTTTTGCGCAGAACCCGGAGGACGCGAGCCGGATTTTGTCTCCCTCGCGCCGCGCCGACGAGATCGGCCTCGCCGAGCGCGAACTCGCGCGGATGCAGTACGAACTTTCGCAGACGCTCTACCAGAAAAGCAGGCTCGCCTCGCTCGGCCTCGCCGTTTCGAAAATCAACCACGATCTGCGCAACCTCCTGTCGTCGGCGCAGCTGATGTCGGATCGCATCGCGCATTTGCGCGAGCCGATCGTGGCGCAGGTTGCACCGAAGCTGATGCGCGCGCTCGACCGCGCCATCTCCTATTGCCAGCAGACGCTCGCTTACGGCCGCGCGCAGGAACCCCTGCCGATGCGCAAGAGCGTGAGCGTCGAGCATCTGGTCGAGGAAGTGCGCGAGACGTTGAACCTGAACGAGGCGAGCCAGATCGGCTGGGCTCCGTCGATCGAGCGCGGCCTGATGATCGACGCCGATCCCGAGCAGATGTTCCGTGTGCTGCTCAATCTTTCGCGCAACAGCATCGAGGCGTTGCAATCGCGCGTGCCGAACGATCCCGCGCGCGATCAGGTGCGTATGGTCGGACGCCGCGAAGGTGCCGTGGTCGTGCTCGAAGTCGCAGATACCGGCCCCGGACTGCCGCCGCGCGCACGCGAACATCTGTTCGAGCCGTTCCACGGCTCCATGCGCTCCGGCGGTACCGGATTAGGGCTTGCGATCGCAGCCGAGATCGTCCGGCTGCACGGCGGCGAAATCAAACTCGTGGACGGCACCATCGGTGCCGCGTTCCGCATTTCGATTCCGGATCGTCCGGCGCAGCTGGACAGTTATCGGGAGCAAAAGTTCCGCGCCTAACGTTTCCGATGCGACGCCGGAAGCATTTCTCTTATGCGCGGCGTTTCGTTACCCTGTCTCCGGCCAGCCTGAAGATGGAGACGGCCCGTGCGTGATGCGATCTTGCTGCTCGCTTTGGTGACGTTGCAGCGGCTTTTCGAACTTCTGCTGTCGCGCCGCAACGAGGCGCGGCTGAAGTTGCGCGGCGCGGTAGAGGCCGGGGCAAACCACTATCCCTATCTGGTGATCACACATGTCGCCTGGCTCGCAGCACTTTGGCTGCTCGCCTGGAATCGGGAGCCGAACATGCTCCTGGTCGCGGCCTTCCTCGCGCTTCAGCCGCTGCGGTACTGGGCCATCATGACGCTCGGGGACCGCTGGAGCACGCGGGTTTTCGTGATTCCCGGCGCGTCGCTGCTCCGTACCGGGCCCTACCGTTTTTTCAGGCACCCGAATTATCTGGTCGTGGTCCTCGAGATCGCGATTGTGCCGCTGGCCTTCGGGCTGATCTGGATCGCGGCCGTGTTTTTCTGCCTGAACGCGGCATTGCTGGCCTGGCGATTCCGGATCGAGCAACGGGCGCTTGCCGAGGGCACCGCCGCCAGCCCGCCGCTTGCAAATACCGGGCAGGGCGGGTAGTTCGCTGGCCTTCAATGCGCTCGTAGCTCAGCTGGATAGAGCACCAGACTACGAATCTGGGGGTCGGGAGTTCGAATCTCTCCGAGCGCGCCATTTCCCCAAGCATATAATGCGAACCCGAACGTCCGGCCCGATTCCGCCTGCGGGCCGCGCAGCTTTTGAATTGGAGAACCCGGCATGGCCGGCGATGCGAATACTGGAAGCCAGCTCGTTCAGGTCGTAGCGCTCCTCGCAGCCGGCGTAGTCGCCGTTCCGGTCTTCAAGCGCATCGGTCTCGGGTCCGTGCTCGGTTATCTGGCGGCGGGCGTCGTCATCGGCCCGTTCGGTCTGCGCCTTTTTTCCGATCCGCAGGCGATCCTGCATATCGCCGAACTTGGCGTGGTGATGTTCCTGTTCGTGATCGGTCTCGAGATGCAGCCGTCGCGGCTGTGGAGCCTGCGCAAGGAAATTTTTGGCTTAGGCGTCGCGCAGGTCGCGTTCTGTAGCCTGCTCCTTACCGGCACCGGCATGCTCTGGGGCTTGTCGCCACTGGTCGCCTTTTTCGCGGCCGCGGGCTTCGTGCTCACATCGACCGCAACGGTCATGCAGCTTCTCGACGAACGGCGCGAAACGTCATCGCCGCGCGGCCAGCGGATCGTCTCGATCCTGCTGCTTGAGGATCTCGCGATCGTTCCGCTGCTTGTGCTCGTGACCTTGCTGACGCCGGGTGCTGCGAAACTTTCGCCGGTGGAATTCTGGCAAGCGATCGGCCTCGCCGGCGTATCGGTGGCGATTCTGGTGGCAGCCGGTCTGTGGCTGCTCAATCCGTTCTTCCGTTTTCTCGCGGAGTCGCAGGCACGTGAAGTAATGACGGCGGCGGCACTGCTTGTCGTGCTCGGCGCGGCATTGGCGATGGAACTCGGCGGCCTCTCGATGGCGATGGGCGCGTTTCTGGCCGGCGTGCTGCTTTCGGAATCGAGTTTCCGGCATCAGCTGGAAGCCGATATCGAGCCGTTCCGCGGGATTTTGCTCGGTCTTTTCTTCCTCGCCGTTGGCATGTCGATCGATCTTGCGCTGATGGGGCGGCAGTGGCCGCTCATTCTTGCGGGCACGCTTTCCTTCATGGTTGTAAAGGGCGTCGGCATCTATGCGATCGCACGCTTTCGCAGCAAGCATGGCGAAGGCCTCTATCGCGCCGCGATGATGGCGCAAGGCGGCGAATTTGCCTTCGTGCTCTATGCCGCCGCGACGCAGGCCGGAATTTTCTCTACGCAGGTGAACGCATTGATGACGGCGGCGGTCATCGTCTCGATGGCGCTGACCCCGCTCCTCGTCTTCGCGCTCCGCTGGCTTATGCCGAAAGAAAAGGAATCCATGGATGGCATCGACGCTGCGGCGGATTTGTCCGGCAGCGTGCTGATCATCGGGTTCGGACGTTTCGGGCAGATCGTGAGCCAGCCGCTGCTGGCGCGCGGCATCGACATCTCGATCATCGACAACCAGATACAGATTATCAAGGACGCCGGCGATTTCGGCTTCAAGGTCTATTACGGCGACGGTACGCAGCTTCATACCTTGCATGCCGCGGGCGCCGGCAGGGCGCAGGCCATACTCGTGTGCGTCAACGAATGGACTGCCGCAAATAAAATCGCGGAGCTTGTGAAACACGAATTTCCGCTGGTGAAAGTGCTGGTGCGCGCGTTCGACCGCGAGCACGCCATCGAGCTCGTTCGTGCGGGCGTGGATTATCAGGTGCGCGAAGTGCTGCACTCGGCGGTCGCCTTCGGCCGCGAGACGCTGAAGCAACTCGGTGTGCCGGACGAGGAAGCCGAGACGGTCATGCAGGAAGTGATCCGCAACGATCAGGAGCGCTTCGAAATGCAGATCGTCGGCGGAATCTATGCCGGGCGGCAGTTGATCCGCGGCAATCTCGCCGCCGTTACCGGCAAAAAGGCACCGGCAGAGCCTGAAACCGCAAGCCCGCAGCCGGCAAAGTAACGAAACTCCGGGCGCGAGGCCCGGAGTTTCAGGTCTGCATCAGTCCGCGATGATCTCGACGACTTCGCTCGTTCTCGGATCGACCAGCACGAGCTGGTTGTTCACGTGGACGTAGCGGTAGCGGCGCAACGCCGGCGCCTCGACATAGAGATCCTCGTCGAAAGTGCGCAGCTCGATCTCGCGCGGAACGCGGGTGCCGACGCGATACTCGATGACCTCGCCATGCGGAGTAACGACGCGTTCCCGCACGACCCGCTTGTAGACCGTCGTGCGCTGATCGGGGGTCAGCACCAGCGGACCGTGCACCGTGCGGGTCGTGGTGGTGATCGTGGCCTGTGCGAGTGCGGCCGCCGGAACCGACAGCACGGCGGCGCCGATGACCATGGCCTTCAAGGAATTTCTCATTGTTGTTCTCCCGTCTGAATGTGAATCCGTTGACAGAAGAAAACCCGCCGTGTCCGGGCATCGTTCCGGAATGCCTCTCACGCTCGGTTGCGGTTCCACCACACCGCGTGAACCATGGTTTCGCCGCATAGAATAAAGAACAACGGCCGCTACCGGGATAGGTTGAGCGGCCGTTGTTTCATATGATGCGGATGTTGCCCGCGTTGACTGTTACTTGACGGCGCGCAGCCGCAGTTCCGTCACGCCGGCCGCCACGTTCAGGCCTTCCTGCGCCTGAATGGAGACCGGCTGCAACGCCACGGTGCGGTTGTTGCCGCCCACGAGCGCGTTCGCACCGAGACCGACCGCGACGGTCGCTTCCGCGCCGGCGCCGATGTAGTCGCCGGCGAGAGCGGCGACAGGACGCGATGTGGGCGCGAACACGTTCCACACCATCTGGCCTTTCGTGGTGGCGCCGATGTCGATGCCGAGCTTGTTAATCACGCCGACATAAACTTCGCGCGGACTGGATTTGTCCGCCGGGAGAAACTGGCAGGTGACTTCCTTCTGCGATCCGACGATGAGACCGAGGCCCGCGGATACGTCGCAGTTAAGAACGCCGGCTTGCACGCGGTCGTTCGGTTGCGCGGATGCCGGTGCTGCGAGGGTAGCCGCGACGACCGTCACCGCAAAAGTGCCCGCAAGAGCACGAAGATGCTGTTTCATGGTTTGCTCCAATACTGTGTTGAAAAAAATCCGCAGATTCTCCCCGCAACGCTTCTGCGTTACGGGGAGTTTTTCAGGCTGCTTTGACGGTTAGGGCGCCGGAGCGCGTCCGCGCAGCAGACCCACTACTGCGGAGATTGCAAAGAGAATGAGCGCGATGAAGAAAACGATCTTCGCGAATTCGAGAGCCGTCCCGGCAACTGCGCCGAAGCCGAGCAGACCCGCGATAAGCGCAATGATCAGGAAGGTGATGGCCCAGCCGATCATGGTTTTATCTCCCAGATTTTATCCGGCGCGTTGTTGCGCCTTCGGGAGACAAACCGTCTTGCTGCAGGAATAGTTCCGAAAACTTAGCGGCGGTCGTTCGCCGCAAGTACAGCGCGCGTGTTGCGATCCGGACCGAAGTCGTCAATCGACTTCACGTCGAGTTCGACCGCGAGGCGGTTACGTGCGCGATTGACGCGGCTCTTGATCGTACCGACCGCACAGCCGCAGATCGCCGCCGCTTCCTCATACGAGAAGCCGGAAGCGCCGACGAGGATCAGCGCTTCACGCTGGTCTGAAGGAAGCTTTTCGAGCGCGGCCCGCAGCTCCTTGTATTCGAGCTTGCTGGTCTGTTCCGGCTGCGAAACCAGACTGTCCGTGTAATGACCGTCGGCGTCTTCCACTTCGCGCTTGCGTTTGCGGTATTCGGAGCGGAAGCGGTTGCGCAGGATCGTGAACAGCCACGCCTGCATGTTGGTGCCGGGCTCGAAGGAGTCGATGTTGGCGATCGCCCGCATGAGCGTTTCCTGCACGAGATCGTCCGCGCGATCGACGTTGCCGCTGAGCGAAATCGCGAAGGCGCGCAGCTTCGGCACGATCGCCATGATGATCTTCAGGGTCGCCGGATCGGTCGTCATTTGCGCGAGTCCTCTTCGGATTTCGGAGTGCTCTGCGCGCCGTCGAGCTTCTTCAGAAGCTCGGCAAAGCGGTCGGGTACACCCTGATCGACCACCTCGTCGTACATGGCCCGCAGTTGCTGGCCGATCTTCGCCTGAATTTGACGGTCTAGGCCCCCGGATCTGGGCTTGGTTCCCGCCTCAGCTGGATTGTTCATATTAGGGTCCGGTCCTTTAGGTTTTTCAGTCATTACGCTGTTCCCACCCCGGTTTTGCCCCGCACAGAGCCTATATAACCCCCCGTCCCATCAAAGGTTCCATGCCATGGAACTTTTCTTCTGGAGCCGGGTTAAGGGGCCGAATACGCTGGGAAAATAAGGGAGGGCCAATAGTGTCCCTATCGCAAACGATTTCGCCGCATTTGCCATTCTTACGCCGTTACGCCAGGGCTCTGACGGGAAGCCAGCAGTCCGGCGATGCCTATGTTGAGGCCGTACTCGAGGTCCTGATTGAGGACCCGTCCAATGTCGAGACCGAGAGCGATCCCCGGGTTGGGCTCTATCGCACCTTCACCAAGCTCTGGAATTCCATGGCCGTGAACGGAGCGACGGAGCCGGGCGCGAGGAAGCTTCCGGCGGAGCAGCGGATCACGCAGATCACGCCGCGCCCGCGCCAGGCATTTCTGCTGATTTCGCTCGAGGGCTTCAACGAGACCGAGACCGCGCGCATCCTGGACATCGATGTGCAGACGGTTCGCAACCTCATGGAGGGCGCGGGCCGCGAACTTGCCAGCGAAATCGCCACCGATGTTCTGATCATCGAGGACGAAACGCTGATCGCGATGGACATCGAGGCGCTCGTGGAGAATCTTGGTCACGGGGTCATCGGCATCGCGCGCACGCATGCTGAAGCGATCCAGATCGCAAAGACTCAGCGGCCCGGTCTCATTCTTGCGGACATTCAGCTCGCCGACGGAAGTTCGGGTTTGGATGCCGTGAACGAGTTGCTGAAATCCTTCGACGTGCCGGTGATTTTCATCACCGCCTATCCGGAACGTTTTCTCACCGGCGAACGGCCTGAGCCTGCGTTCCTGATACCGAAACCGTATCAGCCTGCGACCGTTTCGGCGGTCATCAGCCAGGCGCTGTTCTTTCAGAACGCGGCGCAGGGCAAGAACAAACAGAAAGCTGTGGGGTAAAGCGATAAGCCCCGGAGTGAAATCTCCGGGGCTTGTTCGCTTCCGCTTACGACAGTCAGTTGAGCTTGTTCAGCCAGGTATCGATGTCCTTCTCGGCCTGCTCCTTCGCAATGCCGTAACGTTCCTGGATGCGGCCCGCGAGCTGTTTGCGGTTGCCCTCGATCTTGTCCAGATCGTCGTTCGTGAGGTCGCCCCATTGCTCCTGAATCTTGCCTTTGAACTGCGTCCAGTTGCCTTCAACACGATCCCAATTCATGGGTGGTCTCCTCTTTCGTTTTGTGTTTCTGGAAGTGGCGGGTTGCCTTGGAGAAAACCCGGCAGCGCGCGCTCCGTTCCTGCCTTTAAGGCGGAACGTAAAAATTCAGGCGCAGCAAGCTTTCGCCAACTGCGCCTGATGCATCCGGCCATGTTACGGGGGAGGGCTGGTGGGGTGGCCGGCTGCAGAGAAAGAACGCGCGGGCGCGCGCTAAGTTCCGCGGCGCTGCCGGCAAACAAGAGCTTCCGGATTGAAACATTCCCGAGGTGGACAGGTTACACTCCTCCGGGCTTTCAAGATGGGCGCGAAGGCGCCTGGCGGGCGGGGAAAAAGTAATGAACGGCGTATTTGCCTGGCTCGCGCAGCTCGGCGATGCAATTCCAGCGGACATGGCTTTCTGGAGGCAGGCGCTTTCGGAAACCGCCCTGCTGATCGCGACCTGGATCGCGGCGCTCAGCTACTTTCTGATTCCCGCGGGCATTGTCTGGGCCGCGTGGCGCCGCTCCGATCTGTCTCTGGTGGCACGGATTTTCGCGCTAGCGCTGTTTCTCGCGAGCTTCGCTTTCGCGATCTGGCAACTTGCCGCTCCGCTTGCCAAGGCCTTTGAATTTCCGACGCCGGATGCGGTCGCATTTGCCAGCCTGTTCGCCGGAATTCTCTGGCTGATTTTTCTATGGCTTCTGTTCGGCAGACTTGTTTCTGTTCCGTCGGCTTCCGCGCTCATTACCGCGCGCGAGCGACTGGAAGGCGATCTGGAGGTCGAACGCGAACGCGCGAATGAAGCGGATCGCCTGCGTTCGCAGCTCGAACAGACCGTCATCGACAAGGCTGCAGAACTCTCGCTCGTGCAGAGCAGGCTCGATACCTGCCTCCGCGGCGCGAAAGTCTATCTGTTCTCGCAGGACCGCGATCTTCGCTACGTCGGCGTTTTCGGCCCGCGTGGCGAGGATGCCGGCGCGCAGATGCTCGGCAGGACTGACGAAGAGTTTCTGGTCGCGCCGGAGCGCGATGCGATTATCGTCATCAAGAGAAGGGTGATCGAAACCGGCGAGCCTTCGGAAATCGAAGCCTGGCACGAAATGCCCGAGGGCAGGGTATTGTTTGCGCTTCACATCGAGCCGATGCGTAACCTGGATGGTGAAATTACGGGTGTCCGCTGCGCCGCCGCGGATATCACGCGCATCCGCTCGCTGGAAGCCGAACAGCGCCGGCTCGCGGAAGAACTGCGTAACGCCCTGCATCGCTACGAGATCGCTCTACGGGGTTCGAGCGTCACTGTTTTCACGCAGGACCGCAACTTGCGCTACACTTCGATCAGCAATGCGTTTCTCGGCCGCCGCGTCGATCAGATCATAGGGTTAAGCGACGAGGACGTCGTCCCGGCCTCCGATCGCGCGACCATCGTAAAGATGAAGCAGCAGGCTCTTGCCGATGGCGTGCCGGTCGATGCCGAGTTGCGCTTGAAGGGGCCGGATACCAGCCGCTGGTATGATTTTCACATCGAGCCGTTGCGTGACGCGGAAGGACAGGTTGTCGGTCTGACGGGTGCCGCGGTCGACATCACCGATCGCAAGGCGGGTGAAGAACATCTGCGCCTGCTCATGCGCGAACTCACGCACCGCACGAAAAACTTGCTTGCGGTCATTCAGGCGCTCGCGCGCCAGACTTCGCGCAACGCCGGTTCGCTCGAGAGTTTTCTAGAGGAATTCAGCGCGCGGCTTCAGGCGCTATCGCGCTCGCACGACCTTCTCGTGCAGGAAGAGTGGCATTCCGCGGGTCTGTGGGATCTCGTCCGCTCGCAACTCGGTCATTACATCGACCGCGACCAGTCGCAGATTACGATCGACGGCCCTTTGGTTCATCTCAAGCCGGAAGCGGCGCAGAGCCTCGGACTTGCGCTGCACGAGCTCGCCGTGAATGCCGCGAAGTACGGCGCGTTGTCCACGCCCAAGGGCCGCGTCGACGTGTTCTGGGAGCCGAATGTTGAAGCCGGTAATGGGATTGTCATCCGCTGGATCGAACGCGACGGCCCCAAGGTCGAGTGGCCCAAGAAACATGGATTCGGCACCATGGCGATCCAGCGCAACCTTTCGCGTTCGCTGGAAGCGGATGTCGATCTCAACTTCGCCGAGACCGGAGTTTGCTGCACTATTTCAGTCCCCGAACATCACTTATTCGACGCCGCGGAACCGGCCGCGGGAGGCTAGGAACCTTTCGTTTCACGGCGCGTTTTATCGGTCAGAAGCCGCCCGAATTGCGGGCAATCTGCAACCGGATAATTCGTCGAGCCTGAATGCAGGAGAGGTTCCATGTTGCGCAAAGCTACCGGCATAGCCGGCGCAATTGCCGCCGGTACCCTTCTTACCGCTGCGCTCATTGATGTAGTTCTCAGCCCGAAGCCGGCCGAGGTCGCAACGAATACGGTCGGCCAGGCCGGGCAGATCAATCGTGGCAACAAGGCCGACTCGCTGCCCAAGTCCGCGAACTCGGGTACGCCGCGCCGCATCACGACGGTTGAAGTCGTCGGCGTCGAGAACACTGCGATCGTGTATCGCGATCGTGACGGCAATGTTCTGTTTAAGACGGACCCCGTCTCCAACGTGACGATGGTCGCCAAGGACGTGCAACTGCCGGAAGTTACGATTCGCGAGCTTGCAAGCTCGAACGTTCAGATCGTAGCGATCGAGGATCTGCGCCCGACGCTCAGCCCGACGCTCAGCCCGACCGCGCCGGGCGACGGCTGCGAGCCTTCGGTGCCTGCCTATGCGGGCAACGAAAAATTTTCGCAGGAGCCGAGCCGCTGCATAACCGCGCAACCGGCCAGCACAAGCATTGCCTCCGTGAACTGACGGAGAAGGCAAGCCGGCCCTAGCTGTCCGCAGGACCGCTTTCGTTCTACTGGTTTCTCCTAGGCTGATTTCGCTTGGCGGTTCATCGCCTGTTGCGCTGCCGCGTTGCCGTGTCCGGAGCGCAATGCCAAAATGGGCGCATGACAGTTCAAGAACGCGCCTCCTCCGTCTCCGCTTCCTCCAAACTCAGGCCCAACATCCGCACCGGCGGGCGTATTCTCGTGGATCAGCTTCTGATCCACGGCGCCGATCTCGCGTTCTGCGTGCCGGGCGAAAGCTATCTCGACGTGCTCGACGCGCTCTTCGATGTTCGCGACCGCTTCAAGCTTGTAAATGCCCGGCATGAAGCGGGTGCCGCCAACATGGCGGAAGCCCACGGCAAGATGACCGGCAAACCCGGCATCTGCATGGTGACGCGCGGTCCCGGCGCCTGCCACGCGGCCGTCGGCGTGCATACCGCCTATCAGGACTCGACGCCGATGATCGTGCTCGTAGGCCAAATCGCGCGCGGCACGCGCGACCGCGAAGCGTTCCAGGAAATCGACTACCGCCAGATGTTCGGCCCGGTCGCGAAATGGGCGGCGGAAATCGAAACCACGTCGCGAATCCCGGAATACATCGCGCGTGCATTTCAGGTGGCGACTTCCGGCCGTCCAGGGCCTGTCGTGCTCGGGTTGCCGGAAGACATGCTTGCCGAAGTCTGCGATGTCGAGGACGCGAAGCCGTACGTCACTGCGCAGGCAGCCCCTGACGCCGCAAAGCTGAACGAGATGCGCGAGTTGCTCGGCAAGGCCGAGCGGCCGTTGATGATCGTCGGCGGAGGAAGCTGGACCGACCGCGGATGTAGGGACATCGTTTCCTTCGCCGAAGCGAACGGCATTCCGGTGGCGTGTTCGTTCCGCAGGCAGGACGTATTCGACAATGCGTCTGGGAATTATGTGGGCGATCTTTCGACATCGGTCGCGCCCTCGCTCACGCAGCGCGTGAAGGAATCCGATCTTCTGCTCGTCGTCGGTGCGCGGCTCGGCGAAATCACGACCCAGGCCTACCGCATCATCGCATCGCCGACGCCGAAACCGAAACTCATTCACGTCTATCCGGACCCCGACGAGATCGGCCGCGTCTATGTTCCGGATCTCGCGATCGTTTCGTCTTCATCCGAGTTTGCCGCGGCGGCAAGCGGGCTGAAGCCGCTCGACGGCGCGAAGTGGAAAACATGGCGCGACAGCGCGCGTCAGGACTATCTCGAGTCCGTCAAGATTCCGAAGGTGGATTTCCCGCTGGACATGGGCAAGGCGATCACCGATCTCGCGGCGGCCTTGCCGAAGGATTTCGTCGTCACTATCGATGCAGGAAATTTCTCAGCCTGGGCGCATCGTTTTATCCGCTATGCGCGGCCCTGCCGACAGCTCGGCCCGACTTCCGGCGCCATGGGTTACAGCGTGCCCGCGGCAGTCGCAGCTTCGATCGCCGACCCGAAACGCACGGTGATCAGCTTCGTTGGCGACGGCGGATTTCTCATGAGCGGTCAGGAGATCGGCACGGCCGTACAGCACGGCGGCCGGCCGATTGTGCTTCTGTTCAACAACCGGATGTACGGCACGATCCGCATGCATCAGGAGCGGGATTATCCGGAACGCGTCTCGGGCACCGACCTCGTTAACCCCGATTTTGTCGGCTTCGCGAAGTCGTTCGGTTGCCATGCCGAGCGCGTGGAGAAGACCGCCGACTTCATGCCGGCGTTCGAACGCGCCTTGAAATCCGGCAAGCCCGCGGTTCTCGAACTGATGACGGACCCCGAACAGGTTTCGAGCCGCACCACGATCGAGGCGCTTCGCGCGGCAAAACGCCACTCATCCTGACGCGGAAACGCTGGTCGACCGGTCCGGAGGCACGGCCTTACGATCACTTTTCCGTTCCGGATGTTGCCGGCGGCCGCGCGGGAATTGCACCGCGGGCAAAGACGCTTACCTGAGTGCCGGGGAGTCGCGCGTGTCATAGGCCTCTGATAGAGGCTTGGGACGTTCGCCGGATGGGGGATTCGGCCGGAAATAAAAAAGGGCAGGGAATGCTTCAATTTCTCAAGGGCGTGTCGGACTGGTTCGAGAAAAAGATCGGATGGCACCGGATCGGGTTAGCCTTTGGCGTAATCGTTTTCAGCGTCGCAGCGTTCGTTCTCTACCGCATTCTCCGCAACATCAAGATCGAGGAAGTCGGCTACGCGCTTTCGAACGTAACCTGGACGCAGCTTGCACTTGCAGGGTTCTTTGTCGCGTGTGCGTACCTGACGCTGACCTTCTACGATTACTTCGCGTTGAAGACGATCGGCCGGCATGAAGTGCCGTATCACATCGCCTCTATCGGCGGGTTCACGAGCTACTCGATCGGACACAACGTCGGCTTCACCGCATTCTCCGGCGGCGCGGTGCGCTATCGCATCTACTCCGCATCGAGCGGCTTGAACGCGATCGAAGTCGCGAAGCTTTGTTTTATTGCCGGCCTGACCTTCTGGCTTGGCAATATCGCGGTACTCGGCATCGGTATGACGATTCATCCCGAAGCGGCTTCGATGGTCGACCAGCTTCCGCCGGCGGTAAATCGCGTGATCGGTATCGCCGCACTCACGGGTCTTGCAGTCTACACCTACTGGGTCAGCGTGAAGCCGCGCGTGATCGGCCGTGCGAACTGGAGCGTCACCCTTCCCGCGGGAAGGCTGACCATCCTGCAGATCGCCATCGGCATCGTCGATCTCACCTGCTGCGCGCTCGCGATGTATGTGCTGATGCCGGCTTCGCCGCAGATCGACTTCATCTCGCTTGCGGTAATTTTCGTGTCGTCGACCCTGCTCGGCTTCGCCAGCCATTCACCGGGCGGTCTCGGCGTATTCGACGCAGCCATGCTGATCGCGCTGCCGCAATTCGCGCCCGAGCAGCTGCTTGCGTCGCTGCTCCTGTTCAGGCTCTTCTATTTCATCGCGCCGTTTGCGATTTCGCTGGTGATTATCGCCATTCGCGAATTGGTGCTCGATATCAAGCCCCCGGTAGATAAGATGCCGGACCCGCACGACGTGAATGCTTCGAAGGTGGTCGCGAAGATCACCGAATCTGCGGCCAAGAAGAAGTAAGCATGAAGCGGATTTGCGCTCACCTGACCGGGCTCCTCGCACTCTTCGCGGTCACCGCCGCGCATGCGCAGGCCGATCAGGACCGCCGGGCGCTGATGACGCTGTATTTCGCTTCAATTGCGGCGGATCGCTGCGATTTCCCGCTGAGCGAAGCGGAAGCGGACAAGCTGATTCAAACGGCGTCGGCATTGCAGAAGAAGATGGGCCTGAAAGACGAAGCCGCCGACCTGCTCTACGAGGAAGTGGAGCTTTCTTTCGAAAAGCGACTCCCCGACGCATGCAAGAAAGACGGCGAGGCGTTCAAGTCCTATGAACAGGTGATGCAGGACATTCGCAAGAAATAAGATAGCCGCAAGAAAAAACCTGTGCGCAAGCGCTAGCGCGAGGGAAATCCGGGAATGCCCTTGATGCCCTTCGGCAGTTTCATCACGTTGAGGTTCGACGGCACTTCCAGTTCGGCCGGATTCTGCCGCTGACGTTTCAATTCCGTGACTTCGAATACCGTGGTGTGTTTTCCGTCGATCACGGCCTGCGTTCGCAGCGCGATGTTGTCCGACGAGAGGCAGGCGGTCGCGCTGTGTTCGGTTCCTGCGCTCGTGATCTGCCAGATCGTGCAGCGCTCGCCTGCAACGGTATCCTCACCGGAACGTTTTCCTTGACCCGCCACTTGGCCGAAAGTCGTTTCATCGCCGAATTCGATTTCGAAGGCGGTGTCCTGAACGCCGGGAATCGGCAGCGTCATCACCATGGCCTTGCGTTTCAGATCGATGTATCCGATCGCGGGCTCCTTGAGCTGCGGCATCAGCATTTCGATCCGGATCTTGCCGTTCGCGTGTCGCACCAGAAGCGTGCCGTCGTTGATCAGCCTGGCTTTGGCTTCATAGTCGATCGTCGGCAGGGGAATGGTTTCGGCTTTCGCCTGCGGGGCAAGCTGCGTTGCAAGCGCCCAAACGACAACAGCAGGGAGCAACAGTTTTGCGCATCGCCGGATCATCGCTCGATTTCCCCTTGCGGATCGCGTTCGATACCACGCCGCACGTATGCTAACCATTCCCGTTCCGTGGTTTCCATGCGTTTTTGCTTCCGCAGCAGAGGCTCTGGTAAGTCAGCGCTATGAGCGACAGTTCCTATTATACGGCGCTGCCCGGCGAGGGTCTTGAGCGGCAGCTCGATCCCCGGCTCTCGGCACTTGTCGAGGCGTATCCCGAACCGGCGCTGCTCCTGAATCCCGGCGGCATCGTGCTGGGCGCGAATGCCGCGGCGCGGGCCATGCTCGGACAGATACGCCTCGGCGCTCCGGTTTCGCTGATGCTGCGCGCACCCGATGTGCTCGAAGCCGTGCGCGAGGCCGGCGCGTCCGGCGCCGCGCGTCTCGTCGCCTTCAATCTTCGCGTGCCCGTCGAGCGCTCCTATGAAGCGCATATTCTGCCGGTTCGTTTCGACCGCGAGGCAAAGTCCGGCGTGCCGGATCTCGTCATGCTCGTATTCCGCGACCTTACGCAGGCGATGCGGGTCGATCAGATGCGCGCTGACTTCGTTGCGAATGCAAGCCACGAACTCCGCACGCCGCTCGCCTCCGTCACCGGGTTTATCGACACGCTGCGCGGTTCCGCGCGAGACGACCCGGCGATGCGCGAGAAATTCCTGAACATCATGAGCGAGCAGGCGCGGCGGATGTCACGTCTGATCGACGATCTGCTGTCGCTCTCGCGGATCGAAATGAACGTGCACCGTCCGCCGGAAGCGGCAATCGATCTGGTCTCCATCGTCGCGCATGTCCGCGATTCGCTTTCGCCGCTCGCGCGCGACCGCAAGGTCGAGATCGCGCTCGACGCGCCGGCCTCGCCGGTCCTTGTCCGCGGCGACCGCGACGAACTGATCCGCCTGATTGAGAACCTCGTCGAGAACGCGCTGAAATACGGAGCGAACGGCAAGCGCGTCGAGATCGGATTGCGCGTTGACAGTGGCGAAGGCGTGCTTTCGGTGCGCGATTTCGGCCCCGGCATCGCGCCCGAACACCTGCCGCGTCTCACCGAGCGCTTCTATCGGGTCGATGTCGCGCAGAGCCGCGAGCAGGGCGGCACCGGACTCGGGCTCGCGATCGTGAAGCACATCGTGGCCCGGCATCGCGCACGTCTCTCGATCGAGAGCGAGCCGGGCAAGGGAGCGAAATTTTCCGTCCGCTTCCCGTTATCCACCGGCTGACGCGCCGGATTCCTGAACGATTCAAGCGGCTTGCGGTGTCATTTACCTGTCATGGCCGCGTCATAGAAGCGAGACGCGGGCTCCCTAGGAGTCCGGCGTCCGGTTAGGGAAAGGCAGCGGGGCTGCCGTCCGGACGAGCTTTCACAGGAAGGAGTAATCTCCGTGAAACATTCGAAATTCGCACTTCGCGCGGCCATCGCGCTCACCGGCATCACGGTTGCCGGCTATGCAATCGCCGCCGACATCTCGGGTGCCGGCGCGACCTTTCCGTACCCGGTCTACGCAAAGTGGGCGGATAGCTACAAGAAGCAGACCAATGTCGGCCTGAACTATCAGTCGATCGGTTCCGGCGGCGGCATCAAGCAGATCATCGCCAAGACTGTGACCTTCGGCGCGACCGACGCGCCGCTGAAGGAAGCCGATCTTGAGAAGAACGGTCTCGTGCAGTTCCCGACCGTGATCGGCGGCGTCGTGCCGGTCGTGAACCTCGACGGCATCAAGCCGGGCGAGCTCAAGCTCGACGGCCCGACGCTCGCGAACATTTTCCTCGGTAAAATCAAGACCTGGGATGACGCCGCGATCGCCAAGCTCAATCCAGGCGTAAAGCTGCCGAGCACTGCGATCGCAATCGTGCATCGCTCGGACGGCTCGGGCACAACGTTCCTTTTCGTCAATTACCTCGCGAAGGTGAGCAAGGAATGGGACGACAAGGTCGGCGTTTCTACGGCCGTGAAGTGGCCGGTCGGCATCGGTGCCAAGGGCAACGAAGGCGTCGCCAACAACGTGATCCAGACCAAGGGCGCAATCGGCTATGTCGAATACGCCTACGTCAAGCAGAACAAGATGACCCATCTCAACATGATCAACAAAGACGGCAAGGTTGCGGAGCCGAATGCTGCCGCTTTCCAGGCTGCTGCTGCCGGTGCCGAATGGGCCAAGGCGAAGGGCTTCAACATCATCCTGACCGAACAGGCGGGCGAAAAGACCTGGCCGATCGCGGGTGCGACCTTCATCCTGATCCACAAACAGCCGGCGGACGCCGCTGCCGCTACCGACGCGCTGAAGTTCTTCGACTGGGCGTACAAGAATGGCGCCAAGGAAGCCGAAGCGCTTGATTACGTCCCGCTGCCGGACAGTCTCGTTGCGTTGATCCGCAAAGAGTGGAGCAATATCAAGAGCGCCGACGGCAAGCCGCTCTATAATCAGGGCTCGTAACGCGAACGTTTCGCGTCACGTTTGAGACTGCGGCCC
>JAGXQU010000157.1 GCA_018335895.1 Hyphomicrobiales bacterium
CCACCGCCCCTCACCTGCATTTCGAAGTGCGCCAGAACGGCGATGCGATCGATCCGCGCCGTTACATTCGCGCGGCGAAAACGCTCGCGGGCTTCCAGTAGCCGCCATTCCTGTTGGTGGTTTGTTAGCCATAGCCCGGCTATTTTAGTTCAAATCGCCCAGAACTACGGAACGGCGCTCCGGCCTAAAACTTATGCCTGCATGTGTATGCGCGAGAAGCGAAAATGGGAACCCGATCAACCGGTAGTGCCTTGGAACCTTTTGGGGCACCCGTGCGTTTAAGTTGTGGCTGGCGACAGGCAGCGCCACGGGAACTGAGAACTCCCGGCGGAGGCCGTGACTGATGAGGCAAATGCCGTGACTGATGAGGCAAATGATGAGCGACACCTACGAGACCGAAACCAGCAACCGCAACTCGCCAAGCAGCGAGCGCGGCAACGGCAACCACAATCTGGATATGAACCAGCCGGTCCAGCGTCCGTTCAGGGATGCAGACAACCTCTACGAGATTCCCCGCATTCGCCCCGAAGACCCGCCGATGCGCCGCTGGTGGACCGACGACGAGCCGTCACAGCACGGCAGCGGCCCGGAACAGAACGGCTGATCATTCGGCTGCGATCGGCACCGCGTCGAAGCGTGGCACCCGGCGCTCGTTATCCTCGACCCAGGCATCTCCTGCGAACCACTCGTGATCGCGGTCGCAGTGCGGGCAGTAGCTCCGGGCAAAAAACACTGGCGAAGAATAAAATTTCCTCCGGTCTGCGCGCAGCCCGGTCGGAACAGCCTGCCCGGTTACCGGGCACTCGAACATTACGCTACCCATCGTTATCTCCTCCGCTTTCACCGTCGGATGAGCGGCTAGGTACGGGGGCCGCGTGAAGGCCGTTTGACAGGAAGCGAACGATTGCGGGGTATCTTTGCGGCGGGAAGGAGTCACGCCGGGCAACGAATTGAATCGGTATAAAGAGAACCGCCGGGAAATCGCTTCCCGGCGGTTCTTTCTTTCGCAGATGCGAGTGCTTTATGCGGCTTTTCCTTTTACCGCGGGGTCGGACTCGCGCAGTTCGCGCCGCAGGATTTTGCCGACGTTGGTCTTCGGCAGATCGGAGCGGAATTCGATGAACTTCGGCTTCTTGTAGCCGGTCAGTTGTTCGGCCGCGAACTTCAGGAGATCCTGCTCGGTAAGATTCGGATCCTTCTTCACGACGAAGAGCTTCACGGCTTCGCCGGACGCCGCATCCGGCACGCCGATGACCGCACATTCGAGCACGCCCGGATGCATCGCCATCACGCCTTCGACCTCGTTCGGATACACGTTGAAGCCCGAGACGTTCACCATGTCCTTCTTGCGGTCGACGATATAGACGTAGCCCTTCTCGTCGATCCGGCCGATGTCGCCGGTGCGGAAGAAGCCGTCCGACGTCATGACTTTCGCGGTCTCTTCCGGACGCTGCCAGTAACCGGCCATCACCTGCGGACCCTTGGCGCAGATTTCGCCGACTTCGCCGAGCGGCAATTCCTTGCCGGCGTCATCGCGGATCGAGATGATCGTGGACGGAACAGGCAAGCCGATCGAGCCGTTATAGGCGGTGTTCGTGCCCGGATTGCAGGTGAGTACAGGCGCGGTCTCGGACAAGCCGTAGCCTTCCAAGATCGGCGCACCCGTGCGCTCGCGCCATTTCTCGGCGACCGCTTTTTGGACCGCCATGCCGCCGCCGTTCGCGACTTTGAGCATCGACCAGTCGACCTTGTCGAAGTCCGGATGATTGAGCAGCGCGTTGTATAGCGTGTTCACCGCCGGGAAGGTCGTGACCTTGTGCTTCCGGAGGTCCTTGATCACCGCCGGCAGATCGCGCGGATTGGCGATGAGCAAGCAGCACGCGCCCGCGCGCGTGCCGAGGAAGAAGCACGCGGTCAGCGCGAAGATGTGATAGAGCGGCAGCGCCGTCACGATCAGCATCTGATCGACCTTCGGTTCTTTTTCGAGAACCGGCTGCAGCCAGGCATCGTTTTGCAGGATGTTCGCGATTACGTTGCGATGCGTGAGGGTCGCGCCCTTCGAAACGCCCGTGGTGCCGCCGGTGTATTGCAGGAAGGCGACATCCTGCGCGGCTAGCTGCGGCTTCGAGAGCGTCATGCCCTTGCCCTGCGAGAGTGCAGCGTTGAACTGCACGGCGCCCGGCAGATTGTAGGCGGGGACGAGCTTCTTCACCTTGCGGACGACGAAGTTCACGATCGTGCCCTTGAAGCCCAGCATGTCGCCCATGTTCGCGAGCACGATGTGCTTGAGGCCCGGCACCTTCGCGCGCACCTTCTCGAGCGTGCTTGCGAAGTTTTCGAGAATGACGATCGCCGACGCACCGGAGTCCTTGAGCTGGTGCTCGAGTTCGCGCGGCGTATAGAGCGGGTTGACGTTCACGACGGTGAGGCCCGCGCGCAGCACGGCCGAAATCGCGACCGGATATTGCAGCACGTTCGGCATCATGATCGCGACACGGTCGCCCTTCTTCAGGCCGAGCGACTGGAAATAGGCGCCGAGCGCCGCCGAATGGGCGTCGAGATCGGCATAGGTCATCGCCTTGTCCATCGAGATGAAGGCTTTGCGCGATGCGTAAGTCTTGAAGCTCTCTTCGAGCACCTGCACCAGCGACGAGTAGCTGTCAGGATTGATCTCCGCAGGCACGCCCTGCGGATATTGCTTCAGCCAAATTTTATCCACGGCTTTACTCCCTCCCGGAATTCCGGCTTTTGGTTTTTTTGCTTGCCCGACGAATACCAAAGCCGGGACATAAGTAGAAGCGTCCGTTACGGCAGCTTTACGCGCAAGACGGCCACCCGACGCGCCGATTACCGCAACGGCATCAATGGTTTGCGATCATCGTAGAAACCCGGAGTCACTCCGGAAGCTCGCCGAAGCCCTTCCCTGCCTTTGCCGGCGCGCAGCGGATCAAGCGGCTGTCTTCGACCGCCGCCTGACGATGCTTCACCGCTTCGCGATAAACCGGATCGCGGATCATATCGACGAAGGCCTGCACGCTCGGATATTGCGCGATGAAGCAGTGATCCCAGCGCTCGCTCTGCGGGCCGATCAGCATCAGTTCGAATTTGCCCTGCCAGACAATCGTGCCGCCGAGGCGCGCGAACACAGGCCCGCTCTCGCGGCCGTAGGCGGCATAAGCTTCCGCGCCGGTCGCCTTCCTGCCGTCCTCATATTTCGCTTCCACCCGAAGCTGCACGAGATTCAGCATCTGGATCGGGCCTTCGCGATTGTTCTCGCGAAACGCTGCGAAGATTTCCTTGGTTGGATCGATGTATCTGCTCATCGCTTGCCTGCGCCTTTCTTCTTTCGATCGCCCGCCGGCTTGTAATCCGGATCGAGCCCCATCCGGAAATTGCGCACGAACTGCCGCGCAACTTCTTCCGCCGAATGTCCCCGCCCCTGACGGTGCCAGACCGGCAGCCAGTTCAGCGCGCCGAGCAGCTGGAGCCGAAACAGCCGCTCGTCGACATTCTTCGGCAATTGCAGATCGGCGACCAGCACAGCGATCAGCCGCTCGTAGGCGTCGCGCTGCGGCACCATGATCTTGCGAAACGGAGCTAAGCTCCCCTCGTAATACTCTGCTGCGATCGACGCACCCGAGCGCTCGGGCGATGCGAAGTTGCGCGAGTGGGCGGCCGCCGCGGCCTCGAGGCGGTCCCACGGGTCTTTCAGCCCCGCGATTGCATCCATCACCTCGCGCTGCACGGCCTCGAGACTGCGGCCGTGTACGGCGACGAAAATCTCCTCCTTCGAGGGGAAGTGATAATAGAGCGAAGCCGTCGTCATCCCGAGCGCCTGCGCGAGATCGCGGATCGAAACCCCCTCGAAGCCGCGCCGCGCGAACAACTTCTGCGCGACATCGAGAATTTTCGCGCGGCTCGTCTCCGCCTTGGTCTCCTTGGCGTCGCTCTGCGGGGTGAGCGCATTCTTCGCGCGCTGGGGCATATTCTCGGGAACTCCGGGGATTTGACTTTTACCGATCGATCGTTAGAAAATTC
Organism: Hyphomicrobiales bacterium; assembly: GCA_018335895.1. GTDB lineage: Bacteria > Pseudomonadota > Alphaproteobacteria > Rhizobiales > Xanthobacteraceae. Next base: position 4,039 of record JAGXQU010000157.1, read on the forward strand.
TCCAGGGAGTGGAGAATGGATACCGCGCAAAGTCTAGCGTCCCTGGTCGAGGATACAAATCCGCAGGCTCCGGCGGATGCGCCCTGCCCCGTCGAAACCCTCGGCCTCGACCTCGAGCGGCTTCATGCCGAGATTCTTGCGCTCTACAAGGCGAAGCTCCCCGCCGCGGTCATTCACCAGATCGCACGCGGCGCGCACGAACAGGCGGAGATCGGCAGGATGATGCTCGATGACTGCCGTCACCGCTCGGCGAACGGGACGCTGAACGAAACCCATCTCGCGAACGCGCGGCGATGGATCGGAGGCGTCCGCCGCTTCATGGAAAACCGGCAGACGACCTACGGCGTCAGCATCCGCCGCAAGTTCTACGTGATCCGGCCTGCACGTTAGTTCTTGAGCCGCTCCAAATCGTATTTCGCAATCGTATAGTTCTGACCGCCGGGGTGGCATAACTCCAGCGCAGCCGTGAGTTCGCGCCGCGCGGCGGCGGAATTAAGCCATCGCAGTTTTTGGAAGTCCGGTAGCTGTCGTGAGGAGCGTTTACGCTGCTCTCCGCATCCCGCTCAGTAACAGCGGATCGACGCGACTTCGAGGGTGACAATACCGGCGTCCAGCACCCGACCCGTGAGCGACATTCGTTTCCCGACTGCACATTCCTTCGGCAACGTGCCTTTGCCGCGCAGCGTCGTCACCTGACAGGGCCGTTTCGCGAATTTTCCTGGCCAGAACCATTCGCCGCCGTCGATCACTGGGGGAATGATGATCTCGCCCTCCAGCGTTACCGTCTCTCCGGTCTTGCAGAACGCTGCATCGGCCCGCGCGGGAACGAAAAGAAAAATCGCAAACAAAGCGTAAGCGGCTACTCGCAACTTATCTTGCTCACGTGAAGAAACGACATTCCCATCATGTGACGAACCGTCCCCGTTGCGGTCAGCTTCTTCGCGTTCATGCACTGCTTGGGAATTTCCCCGTCGCCGCGGATCAGGTTCACCTGACAAGGCACGGCATCCGCGGCACCCAGCTCGCCCCAGCCGGTTTGGGTTTTCGTGAGCCCGTTGATGAATTGCGAGATCGTTACCTCGCCCGGCCGGCAATGTTCAGCGACGGCCGGCCCTGCCAGGAGAAGACCGAGTGCAAAGGTCACCGCGGTCAGTGAATTCGGTCTAATGATGTCGCAAGCTTCCATGCAGAATCTGAGGGAGCGTACGGCACCACGGGATACCTGTCATTGGCCGCGACGAAAGTGGCCTGCGTCCAGATCAGTAGGCTCCGCGCCACATCTGATAAAACGTAATGCCGATCGAGAACGCGATCAGGAATAGGATCAATAGCTCGACCCATAACGCGCGCTCGGTGTTCATCAGGTCGGTCAGCGCCTGCGCCGTATCGGCTACGACTGTCAGCTTGCGGTTCAGGCCCTCGACCCGCTCGGCGAGTTCGTATTCGTCCTTAAGCCTCGAATAGAGCCGGTTCAAATCCGGACGATCCCACAACACGTCGGGATCTTCCGCCACCGCGACGCGGCCTGACAAACGGTGCTGCACCAGAAGCGCGTTGCCGATGTGCTTCAGGATAACCTTGCGCCCGCCCGGTGTCTTGCCCTTCTCCGCAAGCGTGCGTGCGAAGGGTTCGGTCTGCTCCAGAACGCGGGCGACGTCGCGTTCGTCATGGGCGAGCACGACGGAGTCGGCGAGCGCATAGGCTACGAGCAAGAGCCGCTCGAGCGTGACCGCGCGGATATAGATCGGCCCGCCCGGCGGAATCTGATCTTCGCGTTCGGTGTTCACCTCCACCTGTGCGGACTCTTCCTCGCGCACCGCGAACGCGCCGAAAATCCGGTGCTTAAGGCCGGAGAGCACGCCGTCTTCCTCCAGCGCGGTCAGTCCGATCATGACAACAACGCCGTAGCGGAAGACGACGGCGATCCCGTTCGCGCCAGCGCGGAACGCGAGCGGCAGCGACGAGAGCGTGTCCGAGCGCTCGAGACCTGCGGTATCGATCCGGTCGCCGACCAGAATTGCGCGCACAGTAACCCGCTCGCCGAAGGCAGGAAGTTTTGTTGTTTTCATCACAGCAGGAGCCGCAGTCATCGACGAATCTCTCAACGTATCTAGCATCTTTCCCCTCACAATAACGGACACCGCTCGCACCCGCGAATGCCGCGGGCGCGCTACGTGTCCTGAATATGGAATGAAGGAGGCTTACAGAACGAGTTTGTCAGCCTCGTGAACCGCCCCAAGCCTTTGGCTTCACAGGCGATATTCAGCAAAAAACAGGCCGCGAAAGTATTTCGCGGCCTGTTTTCGCAGAGTATGTGATCAGCACTTGCCGGCGGAGACGTAGCAAAGCGGATTCTGCTGAATGCAGACCGAACGCGCATCGTCCACGGTCTTACCCTTGGCAACGCAGGTCTTCGACATCAGCGGAATCGGGATCGGGCAGCGCACGCAGAAGGAATGCGACGGAGTAGTCCAGCCGCGCCAGGTGCGCTTCACCTTCTCCACGACCGTTTCGTCCTTCTTGGCTTCCTTCTTGGCTTCCTTCGGCATGGCGTCCTTCTTCTGCATTACGCCTTTCTTGGACTCGCCCTGCTTCGACTCTCCCTGCTTCGCCTTCTGATCCTGCGTGTTCATCTGCTCAGGACCCTGCTTCGGCTGAGCCTGCACACGCTTGATCGAGTGGTCGGTTGTGACCGGAGCAACGGAGTGAAGTGAAGAAGCTGAAACCACACTTGCGCTTGCGAGCAAGAATGCGGCGGTAATAATCGTTATGCGCATATTATCTTCTCCCATCAGTCAATATGGGTCCCGGCGTGCAGACGCACGCTAGGTTCCATAGTTGTCAACGTATGAGATGGGAACAAGTTCCATAGTATCCGGCATTTTGTTCCGGGGTCAGCCGCGCTGCGCTTTGTCCTTCTGGTTCTGGGCAACAATCGCGTCGCGCGCGGCCTTCCATTCCGCATCACCCCATTCGCGCAGCTCGTAGAAATTGCCGCCGGTGGCGAGCGCCTGCGCGCCGTCCATTGCGATCATTTCGCCGCTGAGCCAATCGCAGCCCGGCGACATCAGGAAGGTGGCGAGGTTCTGCAATTCTTCCAGCGTACCCGCGCGGCCCATGGGATTGCGCTTGGCAGTGCGCGCGCCAGGCTGCTCGCCCGGATTGAGGCGCTTGCTCATGCCTTCGGTCGGAATCTCTCCGGGCGCGATGGCGTTGAGCCGGATGCCGTGGCGGCCCCACTCGGAAGCGAGTGACGTCGTCATCGCGGCGACGGCTGCCTTGCTCATGGTGGACGGCACCACGAACGGCCCGCCGTTTCTGACCCACGTCACCGAGATTGAAACTACGTTGCCCTTATGCTTGCCCGCGATCCAGCGCTTGCCGACCGCATGCGTCACATAGAAAGTGCCGCGCATCACGATATTCGCAACCGCATCGAAGCCGTTCGGCGAGAGGTCTTCCGTGCGCGAGATGAAGTTTCCGGCGGCGTTGTTCACGAGGCCGGTAAGGGGACCTGACGCGAAGATTTCGCCGACCATGGCATCGACCGCAGCTGCGTCGCGGATGTCAACGCCATAGGCCGTGACCTTGCCGCCATGCGCCTTCATGAGCGCCGCCGCGGTCTCTTCGCAGACCTGTTTCCTGCGTCCGCAGATCGCGATTTCGGCGCCAAGCGACAGAAACTTCTCGCTCATCGCGCGGCCCAATCCGGTGCCGCCGCCGGTCACGAGAATTTTCTGACCCTTCATCAAACCCGGCTGAAACATGCGAAGCTCCCCTAATTCTTTGCAATATAGTCCGGCGAAGCCTCCTGTTGCGTCAACCCGCGATAGCGCTAAGCTGCCGTCGCGCTCGCAGGGGTTTGCCACTGTCATGCGATTATTGTCCGCTTTTCTTTTTTCCTTTTTGCTTGCCGCCACGGCTATTGCCCAGACGAAGACGCTCAGCGACGGCGAGGCGCTTCACATCATCAACACCGAATGGAACGCGCTGAACGGCGCGCTCTGGATCGGCGAGCGCCGGGTCGCGGAGCATTCGCCTCCGGGCGATTGCAAGAGCGAACTCATCTCGGTCGCGCAGTACGATTTTCTGCTGAATGCCGAGCGCGCGGGCCTCGTCACCATCCGCTACTGGGACGGCAAGGGCGGGTTTCTCAAAGAAAAGGACTACACGAACAAGGAGAAGATCGAGTTCTTCCTGATAGGCCGCATGGAGAAAATGACGATCATTCCCACCAAGGAAGCGCAGAAGGAACAGTTGAAGCTCGAGATCAACGGCCGCACCGGCTGCATGTTCCATAAGGTCGGCACGTACCGCATCGACATCGTCACTGCGAACAAACCCTTGCGCAAAGGCACAACCGATCTTGCCGCCGTCACCGTGCTGTATAACGTGAGCTACGCGCCGATCTACGAGAAGACCTACACGGCGGGAAAGGTGAATATCGCGAACCGGCGCAAGGCGAATGTGCTGTTCCGCTTCGACCCTTCGTCCAAGCGCTGGCATATCGCCGCCTTCGACGCGGCGAACGCCGACGAAGAGATCAAGCCGGTGAATATCCCCGCAGCTTACGAACGGATTCAGTAACCCGGTGTCATCCCCGCTTTCGCGGGGATGACAAGCTAAATCAAGCCGCCTTCACCACCCGCACGCCCGCGCTCTCCATCAGCATGACCTTGTTGAGGAGCTTCACCAGCGCATAGACCGACTCGATCGCTGGCGCCGGCGTATTCGTGATCTTCGCCATCTCTAGAATGGAGCCGATCAGCGCCTCGGTTTCGAGCGAACGGCCCGCTTCAACGTCCTGCAGCATCGACGTCTTGTGCGCGCCGACCGACTCCGCGCCCGCAATGCGCTTGTCGATGGTGACGCGGAAGGTGACGCCGAGCTTCTCCGCGATCTCCTGCGCTTCCTTCATCATGGTGGCGGCGAGCGCGCGAGTCTCCGCGAACTGGCAGATATCGACGAGCGTCGCGTGCGTCAGCGCCGAGATCGGGTTGAAGGAAAGATTGCCCCAGGCCTTGAGCCAGATTTCGGAGCGGATGTCCTTCAACACGCGCGACTTCAGGCCAGCCTTCACAAACAGATCGTGCAGCGACTTCGTGCGCTCGCGCGTCTTGCCGTCGAGTTCGCCGATCGGGAAGCGGTCGCCTTCGACATGATGGATCACACCGGGTGCCGTCACCGCCGCCGCCGGATAGACCACGCATCCGATCAGCCGCTCGGCTTCCACCTTCTTCGTGAGTACGCCGGACGGGTCGAGGCTCTCGAGGCGCTGGTTGTCGTACTTTCCGCCGAGCTTCTGGAAGTACCACCACGGCAGGCCGTTCTGCACGGTGAGCACCACCGTGTCCTTGTCCATGAGATGATCGATATCGCGCACGACCTGATCGAGGAAATGCGCCTTGACCGCGAGCACGACGAGGTCCTGCTTGCCGGCGTCGGCAGCCTTGCTCACCGCCTTCATCTTCGCGGTCTGCACCTTGCCGTCATGCCACTCGAGCTTGAGGCCGCCCTTCTGGATCGCGGTCAGATGCGCGCCCTGATCGATCACGGTCACATCTTCGCCCGCAAGTGCGAACTTGGCGGCCAGCAGTCCGCCGATCGCGCCCGCGCCGACGACGCAGATGCGGCGCGGCTTCGGCGCTTCGCCGAGAAGATACGGCGACGGCAGCACCTGATCGAACTTGTTCGTGAGCGTGCCGACGCCGTCGATCACGATATCGACCACATTGTTCGCCGCTTCCATCACACCGACCCCGAGCGAGGTGCCGCAGGCAATGATGTCGCCCGGCATCAAGGTCATGTCTTTCGACACCGCCGCGACCAGCTTGTGCGGCGGGAAGAACATGTCGGTGACCGGATAATTCTGCCGCTCCTTGCCGTTCAGGATCGTCTTGATGCGGAGCTTCATCGGATCGACGCCGGTCGTGATCGCAGGACCGAACACGCCGAAGGTGTCGAAGCTTTTTGCGCGCGTCCACTGATCGAAAGTCGGGAACTTCTTCATCAGGTCGACCGCGGTGACGTCGTTCACGCAGGTGTAGCCGAAGATATAATCGCCGGCTTCTGCTTCTGTGATGTTCGAGCACTTCTTGCCGATGACGACACCCAATTCGCCTTCGTAAACGATCTTGCCGTCATAGCTCGAAGGCCGCCGGATCGGCTCGCCATGCGGGTGATAGGCATTCGGCGCCTTGATGAAGTAAAGCGGCTCGGTCGGATGCTGGAAGTCGTTTTTTGCCGCAAGCTCGTGGAAGTTGTTCCAGAGGCAGACCATCTTCGAGGGCTCACACGGCGTCGAGAGCCTCACATCGGCAAGCTTTACGCTTTCTCCGGTCGCCTTCGGATTCGCGAACATGTCGCCTTCGTGAACCTTGATCGTGTCGCCTTCCAGCGTGCCAAACTGCGTTTTGCCGCCGCGCTCGAAGCGAACCCACTGCGTCATCGTCTCTCTCCCGGAGTTTATTGCGGCGCAGTATTTTTCTGCGCTCGGATCACGCGGGATCATGCCGCTCTGCGGAGCGAAAGCAAGCTGCGGTGAAGCAAGGTGGCTATGCGCTATGAAAGCCGAGCCAAGAAAAGAGAAGGCTACTCCACGTCCTCGACCGAGTCCGGCCCGCCGCCGAACACCTTCTGCGCGAGCGTCGCGTGCATGAAGTCGTCGAGATCGCCGTCGAGCACGTCCTGTGGGCTCGTCGAAGTCTCGCCGGTGCGGAGATCTTTGACGAGTTGATAGGGCTGCAAGACATAAGAGCGAATCTGGTGGCCCCAGCCGATATCGGTCTTTGCCGCCTGCTCGGCTGCCGCCTTTTCTTCGCGGCGCTTCAGCTCTTCTTGATACAGTTTCGCGCGCAGCATGTTCCAGGCCTGCGCACGGTTCTTGTGCTGCGAACGGTCGCCTTGGCTTACGACCGCGATGCCGGTCGGAATGTGCGTGAGGCGCACGGCGGACTCGGTCTTGTTCACGTGCTGACCGCCCGCGCCGCCGGAACGCATGGTATCGACGCGAACGTCGGATTCCGCGATTTCGATTTTGATGTCGTCATCGACCACCGGATAGACCGTAATCGAAGAAAACGAAGTGTGCCGGCGCGCGTTCGCGTCATAGGGCGAAATGCGCACAAGGCGATGCACGCCGTTCTCGGTCTTCAGCCAGCCGTAAGCGTTCTTGCCCTTCACCTCGATGGTGGCGGACTTGATGCCGGCGGTTTCGCCGTCGCTCTGCTCCACGAGCGCGATCTTGTATTTGTGCTGCTCGGCCCAGCGCGTGTACATGCGCAGCAACATCGACGCCCAGTCCTGGCTTTCCGTGCCGCCCGCGCCGGCGTGGACTTCGAGATAGGCGTCGTTGGCATCCGCCTCCCCGGAAAGCAGCGCTTCCATCTGCCTGCGCCCTGTTTCGGCTTTCAGTTCGGCAAGTTTCGCTTCTGCATCCTTGACCGTCGCCTCGTCCTTCTCGGCTTCGCCGAGCGCGATCAACTCTATGCTGTCGGAAAGATCGGTTTCGATGCGCCGGATGGAGCCGAGCGCGTCCTCAAGCGAGGTGCGCTCCTGCATCGCCTTCGATGCCTTCTGCGGATCGTCCCAGAGCTTGGGGTCTTCGGCGAGCGCATTCAGCTCGGCGAGACGCTTTTCCGATTTCTCGACGTCAAAGAGACCTCCTCAGCAGTTCGATCGACTGCTTGATTTCTTCGACGAGCTTCTGGGTTTCTGCGCGCATTGTTTGAATCTCCGGCCACTGTGTAACGAAGCGCTCGAAGCGCTGCAACACACTTGGTCATGCCCGCGAAGGCGGGCATCCAGTAACCCCCGTGGCGGATTGATTGGTAAAATCGAAAGCTGGCGGTTACTGGATTCCGGGTCTCGCCGCTGCAGCGGCTCGCCCGGAATGACACATCACCACAACCCGCGGCCGCGGTTGAAGAAGCCCTGCTGGTCCTGGCTCAGCCCGCGAT
>JAGXQU010000158.1 GCA_018335895.1 Hyphomicrobiales bacterium
GGTGGTCGAAGCCGAACCGCCGGTGCACTGCGCGACGTTTTCATAGACCTTGCAGTCTTCGTACGGGCCGGGGCCGAAGCCCTTCACCGAGGCCACGATCATCCGCGGATTCAGCTTGTGGATGTGCTCCCAGGTGAGGCCCATGCGATCGAGCGCGCCGGGGGCGAAGTTCTCGACCAGCACGTCGCACTCTTTAATGAGGCGATCGAGGATTTCCCTGCCCTTCTTGTGCTTGCTGTCAATCGTGATCGAACGCTTGTTGTGGTTGAGCATCGTGAAATAGAGGCTGTCCGCCCCCTTCACGTCGACGAGCTGTCCGCGCGTGATGTCGCCGACACCCGGACGCTCGACCTTGATCACGTCCGCGCCGAACCACGCGAGCAGCTGCGTGCAGGTCGGTCCCGACTGAACATGCGTGAAGTCGAGAATGCGCACGCCGTCGAGCGCGAGGCCCGCCTGACCGAACGGCTTCTTCGAGGGCGAGGGCAGGCCGTTCGACTTCTTCTTCGCGGCCGGCTTCTTCGCTTTCTTGGCCTTGACGGCCTTCGGTTTCGATTTCTTTGCTTTCTTTGCCATGACTGTTCTCGCAGGAATGAGAATTACTTCTTCTTGAGTGCGCTTTGCGGGTTGAGATTGCCGATGCGGCCGGATTCGGAGCCCGCCGCCGGATCGATCACCGCGTTGATCAGCGTGGGCTTGCCCGAGTCGAGCGCGGCATTGATCGCCTGACGGAGTTCGTCGGGCGAAGTCGCGTTCACGCCCACGCCGCCGAAGCCTTCCATCATCTTGTCGTAGCGTGCGCCCTTCACGAAGACTGTGGTGGCGGGATCGCTGCCGGCGGTGTTCACGTCGGTGCCGCGATAGATGCCGTCATTGTTGAAGATGACGATGCAGACCGGAAGGTTGTAGCGGGCGATAGTTTCGGTCTCCATGCCGGAGAAACCGAACGCGGAGTCGCCCTCGACAGCGAGCACCTTATGGCCGGTTTCGACCGCAGCGGCGACGCAGTAGCCCATGCCGATGCCCATGATGCCCCAGGTGCCGACGTCGATACGCTTTCTGGGCTTGTGGATGTCGACGATGCCGCGCGCGAGGTCGAGCGTGTTCGCGCCTTCGTTGACGAACATCGTGTCCGGACGTTCCGTCATCACCTGCTTAATCACGCCAAGCGCGCCGTGGTAGTCCATCGGCACGTTGTTGTTCATGAGCTTTGGCGCCATCTTGGCGATGTTCTCGTCGCGCTTCTTCGCAACGGTCGCCATCCAATCGCTGTTCCCCTTCGGGAAGTTATTGCCCATTGCGCCGAGCAATGCGTTTACGCACGAGCCCATGTCGCCGACGACAGGCGCGACGATCTCGACGTTCGAGTCCATTTCCTTCGGTTCGATGTCGAGCTGCACGAATTTCTTCGGTGCATCGCCCCAGTTCTTGCCTTTACCGTGCGAAAGCAGCCAGTTGAGACGCGCGCCCATCATGATGACGACGTCGCTATCTTTCAGCACGAGCGAGCGTGCCGCGCCCGCGCACTGCGGATGCGTGTCAGGCAGAAGACCCTTCGCCATCGACATCGGCAGGAACGGGATGCCGCTCTTTTCGACGAAGTCCTTGATCGCCTGATCACACTGCGCGTAGGCAGCGCCCTTGCCGAGAATAATGAGCGGCTTCTTTGCGCTCTTGATAACGTCGAGGGCGCGCTTCACCGCATCGGCGCCGGGAATCTGTGCGGGAGCGGCATCAATCACTTTCACGAGCGACTTCTTGCCGGCTTCCGCGCCCATCACCTGGCCAAAGAGCTTCGCCGGCAGGTCGAGATAAACGCCGCCGGGACGGCCCGAGACCGCCGAGCGGATCGCACGTGCGATGCCGATACCGATGTCCTGGGCGTGCAGAACGCGATAGGCCGCCTTGCACATCGTCTTGGCGACGGCGAGCTGATCCATTTCTTCGTAGTCGCCCTGTTGCAGGTCGACGACTTCGCGCTCGGACGAGCCCGAGATCATGATCATCGGGAAGCAGTTGGTCGTCGCATGCGCCAGCGCAGTAAGGCCGTTGAGGAAACCTGGCGCGGAAACGGTCACGCAAACGCCCGGCTGCTTCGTCAGCCAGCCCGCGATCGATGCGGCGTAGCCCGCATTCTGCTCGTGACGGAACGAGAGCACACGAAGCCCGGCGGCCTGCGACATGCGCAGGAAATCGGTGATCGGAATGCCCGGAACGGCGTAGATATTCTTGATGCCGTTCAGTTTCAGCGCGTCGATGATGAGATTGAAGCCGTCGGTCAGTTCTTCTTCCGGTCCGGCTGCTTTCAGGGCCGCTTCTGCCATAGTCTCCCTCCAGAAATCCTTGTCTTGTTTAGTCGAGATAGTCGGCGTTCTTGGCGACGTGATCGGCGAGGCCGAGCGCGTGCTGGCGAACGAGCGCTTCCGCGCGCGGCGTGTCGCGCGACTCGATCGCTTCGATGATGTTCAGATGATCGTGGATAGACCGGTCGGCGCGGTTCTTCTCGACGATCGTCTTGCGGCGGATCATCCGCATATGGGTGAAGAGGTTCTCTGCTAGCCGGATCAGCACTTCGTTCTTGCTCATCGAGATGATCGTCTGGTGAAACTGGATGTTCACCTCCGAATACTCGTCGAGCTTCACGTGGAGCTTGCCGTTCTCGAACTTCGCGAACATTTCGCGCAGGTGCGAGATTTCTTCGTCCGAGCAGTTTTCCGTGATCAGCCGCGCCGCCATGCTTTCGAGCGCCGCCCAGGCTTCGATCAGTTCGACGACTTCGCGTTTCGTCTTGCGGACGATGTAGATGCCCCGGCGCGGCACCGAGCGCACGAAACCTTCGCGCTCAAGCTGCGCCATCGCCTCGCGGACGGGCGTGCGGCTGATTCCGAACTGGAGCGCGAGCGCGCGCTCGTCGAGCCGGATTTCTCCGCGCCGCCCGTAAATATCGAGCGAAAGAAGAACTTCCTTCAGCGCGTTGTACGCGCGGTCCTTGAATGTGGAGGTGCCTTCAAGCGGTTCCGCCGTGATTCGTTCGGCTGCTTCCCGCGTGGCGCCTGCGCCGGTAACCGGTGTGCTCATACTCGAAAACCTTCATGCTAAATGCATGATACCTTTACTGTAATACATAATTACAGCGGAGGCGACTCTTCTTGGCCGCCTCCGCTGATTTATTCTCGTTATGCGGCCTCTGGCTTCGCGCCGCGGACGCGGCTGATGCCAGCCGAGATCACCGACCAGAACAGAGCGATGAAACCGAGCGCCATGATCGAACTGACCAGCCCATTCGAGAAGAAGATGCCCATGTTGCCGGCGGATCCCACCAGCGCCTGCCGGAAGGCCTCTTCTGCGCGGTCGCCGAGCACCATCGCGAGCACCAGCGGCGCCAGCGGATAGTTCGTCTTCTTGAAGAGATAGCCGAGGATGCCGAACACCAGCATCATGACCACGTCAAAGAAGCTGTTGCGAACCGTGTAGGCGCCGACCGCACAGAACATGAGAATGATCGGTGCGATGATGCCGAACGGAATGCGCAGGATTGCGGCCAGCATCGGCACGCAGGTGAGCACGATAATCAGGCCGACGATGTTGCCGAGATACATCGAGGCGATCAGGCCCCAGACGAACTCTTTGTTTTCCACGAACAGCATCGGGCCCGGCTGCAAGTTCCAGATCAGCAGGCCACCGAGAAGGACGGCCGCGGTCGGCGATCCCGGCACGCCGAGCGCGAGCATCGGGAGCAGCGCCGACTTGCCGGCAGCGTGCGCCGCGGTCTCGGGCGCGATCACGCCTTCGATCTCGCCGTTGCCGAAGTTCTTGCCGTTCTTCGAAACGCGCTTGGCGATGCCATAGCTCATGAAGGACGCGGGCGTGGCGCCTGCGGGCGTGATGCCCATCCAGCAGCCGATGATGCAGGAGCGCAGATAGGTCCACCAGTATTGCGGCAGCTTCTTCCAGGTCTGCAGGACGACGTGAAGATTGATCTTCGCTTCCTTGCCCTTGAACTTGAGGCCCTCTTCCATCGTGAGCATGATTTCGCCGATGCCGAAGAGGCCGATGACCGCGATCAGGAAGTCGAAGCCCGGCAACAGGTAGTCGCTGCCGTAAGTGAGCCGCAGCGAACCGGTCATGTGATCGGTGCCGAAGGCTGCGAGCGCGAACCCGATCAGCATCGCAGCGAGCGTCTTGAAGGGCGGTTCCTTCGAGAGACCGACGAAGCTCGCGAAAGCAAGGAAGTAGACCGCGAATTTCTCCGCCGCACCAAATCGCAGCGCGAAGGCGGCCACCATCGGTGCGAGCAGCGTGATCATGATGACTGCGAAGAAGGCGCCGACAAAAGAGGATGTGAAAGCGGTGGTGAGTGCCTCGCCGGCCTTCCCTTGCTGCGCCATCGGGTAGCCGTCGAAAGTGGTCGCGACGGACCAAGGCTCGCCGGGAATGTTGAAGAGGATCGACGTGATCGCGCCCCCGAAGAGGGCCCCCCAGTAGATGCAGGAGAGCAGGATCACCGCCGAGGTCGGCTGCATCGAGAAGGTGAGCGGCAGCAGGATCGCAACGCCGTTTGCGCCGCCGAGGCCCGGCAGCACGCCGATGATGACGCCGAGCACGATGCCGACGATCATGATGAAGATGTTGAACGGGAGGTACATCGTCGTTCCGAAGACGTTGACATCCTGGAACGCGAGCACCGTCGCGAAACCGTGAAAGAGATTTGCAAATTCAGCCATGGCGACACTTCGGGGTTAAGTGGTTTCTATTTTCTGTATTTCAGTAACCGAACATCGCTTCGATCGGTCCCTTGGGCAGCGCCACCAGAAACCAGCGTTCGAATACGAGGAACGTCACAAACGGCACGCTGAGCGCGACGATTGCGGTACGGCCGATGCCGTAGTCGCTGATGCGCATCATGAAGTAAGCGATCAGGACCGCGGAAGCGAAATAGATCCCGATATAGGGAACAAGGGCGATGAAGATTGCGATCGGCCAGGTGACGTCCCAGACCCGCTTCAGTTCATCCCATTCGGAGAAAACTTTGCTGCTGCTTGTTTGCAGGCCGTTCCAGAGGTTCACGCACGTCGCGCCGATCAGGATCACGCCGATGATGAACGGGAAGAAGCCCGCTTTCGGTCCTTCGAAGCCCCAGCCGATGCCGGCCTGCAGGGCTCCGTAAACGACGATGATTCCGAACAGTCCGATTGCAGCCGCGGTGGCCAGTTCGACCTTACGATGCGCAGGCCCATGGCTTGCGGTGTTTCCGTCACCACTCATGACGTTGTTCCTTGTCAGATGGATAAAAAACGCCGGCGGATTGCTCCGCCGGCGGATTGCTTAGTTCGCGAGGAAGCCCGCTTCCTTCATCAGGTTGTAGTGGCGCTGGTGCTCTTTCGCGACCCACTCCACGTACTCTTTGCCGGTCATGAAGGACTGGTTGAACGCGCCGTTGTTCATCAGGTCCTTCCACTCGGGAGTCTGGCGGACCTTCTGGAACAGATCGACGTAGTACTTGACCTGCTCGGCGGTTGCGCCCGGCGACATGAAGAAGCCGCGGAGCATCAGATATTCGACGTCGAGACCCTGCGACTTGCAGGTCGGGATCGAGCTCCAGGGCAGATCGCCTGCGACCTTGTCGTTATAGGGCATCGTCTTGCTGTCGAACACGCAGAGCGGACGCAGCTTGCCGCCGCGCCAGTGAGCGACTGCTTCGATCGGGTTGTTCACGGTCGAGTCGGCGTGATTGCCGACGAGCTGAACGGCGACTTCGCCGCCGCCGCGATACGGAACGTAGGTGAACTTCGCGCCGGTGGCCTTTTCGATTGCGGCAGTGATGATCTGGTCTTCCTGACGCGAGCCGGTTCCGGCCATCTTGAAGTTGCTGCCCTTCTTGGTCGCTTCGATCGCGGCAGCGATGTATTCCTTCACGTTCTTGTACGGCTTCTCGGCGTTCACCCAGAGCACGAACTCGTCGAGCGCAAGCATCGCGACCGGCGTGAAGTCCTTGTAGCTAAAGGGCTGGTTGGTGCCGAGCGGGGTGGTGAAAAGGTTCGACAGCGTGATGATGAGCTTGTGGGGGTTGCCCTTCGAATTCTTGACGTCGTTGAAGCCTTCGGAGCCGGCGCCGCCGGCCTTGTTCACGACGATCATCGACTGCTTCATCAGGTTGTGCTTGGCGACGATGCCCTGAATGGCACGTGCCATCTGGTCCGCGCCGCCGCCGGTGCCGGCCGGTACGACGATTTCGACCGTCTTTTCCGGTTCCCAGGCGTTGGCGGTCTGTGCGCCGAGCGCAATGCCGAGCGCTGCCGCCGCAACAAATACAGAACTACGTTTCAATTGGAACATCCCGTCCTCCCTTAGAGTGGTCCCACTCGATCTAACGTCGGGTTGGGACGAGGAAGGCTAACCCGAACTTCCACGGAGTCCAATTAATTGTGCATACATTATTCCACGGAAGTGCCGAAATCGTTGGTGCACCGCACGATTCTTCGTGCTGCGAGTGCGAGCATTCGAATCGACTCGGCTGAAATAATAGAGTTCGTCTATTGATGTGCGGATATCGCGAGTGAATCGCAAGTAAGATTGCGACGTAGCCCGGCACGGCCACGCATATATCCTTGAGCCGAATGGAAATGAGGAAAAGCGGAATGCTGTCGAAGGAACCCGTCATTCGCATAGAGGCCGATCTCGAGGCGCCGCAGCTGTTCGGAAAGACGCCTTATGGAGAGCGCCGCGTCATCAATATCGTTGGGGGCACGGTTTCCGGTCCCCGGCTGCGCGGCAGGATTCTTCCCGGCGGCGCGGACTGGCAGATCATCCGCGCCGATGGTGCTGCGGATATTTTCGCGAAGTACACGTTTCAGATCGAAGGCGGCGGTCTCGTGCTCGTAACCAGCGCCGGTCTCCGCCACGGCCCGCCGGATGTGATCGCGAGGCTCGCGAAAGGGGAAGCGGTGCCCCGTGACCAGTATTATTTCCGGACCTGCGTGCGCTTCGAAACCGCCGACCCGGAGGCCGACTGGCTCAACCGGGTGCTCATGATTGCGGTCGGTGCGCGGGAGAAGATGCAGGTGAAGCTCGACCTGTTCGAAGTGCTGTAAGCAGAGCCCTCGTAACCTATTGATCTATATGCCGTATTGGCCCGCTTGCGGAGCTGCATCGAAAGTTATATTGTATAACAAATAAGTCTGGGGAGCTGAAATGGTCGCCACTTCCGCCCAAAGCCGGCTGGCGCAGGCATTGCCGCGCTCGCTGTCTGTCGAGTTCGACAACGAAATCGCGATCCTGAAACTTTCGCGCGCTGACAAGCGCAACGCGCTGAACAATGAGATCGTGCGCGGCCTCGAAAACTTCTTCATCGACCTTCCGGCGGAAGTGAAGGCCGTCGTGCTCTACGGCGAGGGGGATCATTTTTCGGCGGGGCTCGACCTTTCGTCGCTGACCGAGACCGATTTCATCGAGGGCTATCACCACTCGCGCATGTGGCACTACGCCTTCGACCGCATCGAATTCGGCAAGGCGCCGGTGGTTTCGGTGCTGCACGGCGCGGTCGTTGGCGGCGGGCTCGAACTCGCCTGCGCGACGCACATTCGCGTAGCCGAAAAGTCCGCCTATTACGCGCTGCCGGAAGGCAGCCGGGGTATCTACGTCGGCGGCGGCGGCTCGGTACGCATTCCGCGGCTGATCGGCACCGCGAAGATGATGGACATGATGCTCACGGGCCGCATCTTTGGCGCCGAAGACGGACAGCAGATGGGCATCTCGAATTACCTCGTCGAGAACGGCGAGGGGCTTGCCAAAGGCGTCGCCCTCGCAAAGCGCATCGCCGAAAATCCGCCGCTCACGAATTTCGCGATCACGAATGTCTTGCCGCGCATCGTCGAGTTCGACACGGCGGGCGGTTACGTCGTGGAGTCGATCATTTCTTCCGTTGCGTCTTCGGACGAAGCGGCCAAGGAGCGGCTGCGTGCGTTCCTCGAAAAGCGCGGGCCAAAGGTCGTCCGCTAAAAAGACAACGCCGGAAAACGGCTTCGATAAATCAGGAGGGCGGAATGTCCAACGCCGTGCGGCACGAAGAACGCGCCGCAAACGAAATTCCGGTACGCAAGGTTCGCCTGAGCCGGCTC
>JAGXQU010000159.1 GCA_018335895.1 Hyphomicrobiales bacterium
CTTACCGGCAGGCTCGACGCGTTCGAGTGGAAGGAGCCGCCGGTCGCGCCCGCAGGCCCGATTCTCGAGCACGTCGTCGAGCAGGGGTTTGCAAAGCCCGAAGCTGCGGCGGCACCTGTGCCTGCGCAATCTGCGGCGCCTTCGGTCGCCTCGAAGCCTTCGCAGGACATTCTGCTGGTTCCGGAAGATGCGCGTCCGCGTCCCGTTCCGAAGCCTGCGATCGCGCCAGTGATCGCAGAGCCGCCGCTTCCGGACGATCCGGGGCCCGAACCGGAGAACGACGAGGACGTGGAAGCCTCGAAATCCGTGATCGGACGGTGGTTCGGGCGTTCCGCTTGAAATGACCGGCCCCTGCCGCTATCAGGGCGCCCAGCCGATCAAGGCAAAGCCGCAATAGCTCAGCTGGTAGAGCACGTCATTCGTAATGACGGGGTCACAGGTTCGAATCCTGTTTGCGGCACCACTTCTCCCGAAACGCTACTGCCGTTTTCGTTTGGGCTGCGCGCGTTTTGCGTAAGCTTCCCAGTCGTGTTCGAGCATCCGCAGGCGGCTCGTCACCGAGAGCAGAAACGCGCTCGACCAGCCGATCAGGATCAGTCCGGTGACGCCCTCGAAGGCGCCGAAAATGCGCCACTCCGGCCCGAGTACGATGTCGCCGAAACCGAGCGTCGAATACGACACCGCAGAGAAGTAGACGGCAGTCGGCAGATCGGGCAACGCGCCCGAGAGCACGTAAGCGAAGGCATAGAGCCAGATCTCCACGCCATGCACGATGAAGATGCCGAGCGTAACGGCGACGATCAGCGCAAGCTGCCGCGCAAGATCGCGGCCGTTTTTTGCAGCCGTTGCCTGGTGCGCGTTCCGCCGCAAGAGATGCAGCAGAAGAAGAATGCCTGCGAGGTGCACGACGATGGCGACAATGGTCATCATGCCGCCCAGAGCCAGTGTAACGAGCATGCGTGTCACCTTCTTGCGGGGATGCTTCGGAACGCGGGGCGCCCATGCTATTGCCCATTCGCTGCGTTTCCAATGGACACCTCCGGCCATGCTCCAGTCTCTCACCGATTTTATCGCGTCGATCTCCGGCGAGGATGGGGCGAAGCCGTTCGATGAGAGCGACTACCGGCTTGCGGCGGCAGCGCTGCTCGTCCATGTCGCGGCTTCCGACGACAGCTTCGACGAAGCCGAGCGCGGCGTTCTCCTGGACGCGCTGACGCAACGCTTCGACGTCGATCCGGGAGAGGCTAATGCGCTGATCGAGGCGGCCGTCTCCGCCGACCGCGAAGCGATCGATCTTTATCAGTTCACGAGCCTTGTGAACCGCGCGCTGGACGACGAAGGCAAGAGAAAGCTCGTCGAGGTCCTGTTTCTCATCGGCTACGCCGACGGCAAACTGACCGAGTTCGAGAACAACATCGTCTGGCGCGCCTCCGAATTGATGCATGTATCCGCACAGGACCGCACGGAGATCCGCCGCCGCATTCGTGCGAGCATCGGAGACCGCGGGTGAGCCCCGTCACCGTCATCACCGGCGCGTCAGGCGGCATCGGCGAGGCGCTCGCATATTGCGCGGCGAAAGCGGGCCGCAAGCTCGTGCTGGTCGCGCGCTCCGCCGACAAGATGAAGGCGGTTGCGGAGAAAATCACGGCCCTCGGAGCGCCGGAGCCGGAGATCGTTGCGCTCGATCTTTCCGATCCAAAGTCCGGCCCGACGCTCGCGCAAACGCTCAGGCAGAAAAATCTCAAGGTCTTCGAACTCGTGAACAATGCGGGTTACGGGCTCGCAGGGCCGGTCGAAGCGCTTGATGCCGCGGATCAGGTCGGCATTGTCGATGTCAATGTGCGGGCCCTCACCGATCTGACGCTGCGCTTTCTTCCGGAAATCATCGAAAGCAAAGGCGGGGTACTAAACGTCGCCTCGACCGCGGCATTCCAGCCCGGCCCCAACATGGCGGTTTATTACGCGAGCAAGGCCTATGTGCTCTCGTTCTCCGAAGCGATCTGGTTTGAATTGCGTGGCCGGGCGCGTGTGACCTGTCTTTGCCCTGGGCCGGTGCCGACCGGCTTTTCTGCGCGGGCCAACAAGGGCCGAAAATTGCGGCTCATGAGGCTGTCGATGACCTCGGCGGAATTCGTCGCGTCGCGCGGCTGGGAGCGCTTTCAGCGGGGCCAGCGCGTCGTGGTTCCCGGTGTCATGAACGAGATTGCAGCACTGCTCGCGCCGCTTACGCCGAAAGCGTTGTTGCTGTGGATCGCCTCGCGCCTTTCGCGCTAATTCGGACAGGACGCGCGAATGGCGGATCCGGATCACTGGCGCCGGGCTGCCATCCCGTTCCGCCGGTTGAATGCCTCCTCGTTCCGTGCGACCGAATAGCCTTCGCGCGATGACGAGAAAGATTCTCACGATCCTGCATCAGGAACGCTCGACCCCGGGCAGGGTCGGGCGGCTGCTCGTCGAGCGCGGCTTCACGCTCGATATCCGCAAGCCCTGTCTCGGCGACGAATTGCCTTCTACGATGGAGGACCATGCCGGCGCGATGATCTTCGGCGGGCCGATGTCGGCGAACGACGATCACGACGGCATCAAGCGCGAGATCGACTGGTGCAAAGTGCCGTTGAAAGAGGACAAGCCGTTCTTCGGCATCTGTCTCGGCGCGCAGATCATGGCGAAGCAACTCGGCGCGACGGTCGACTATCACGAAAAGGGCCTGACCGAGATCGGCTACTATCCGCTGCGCGCGACCGCAGCGGGCAAGGAAATCCTCGACTGGCCCGACCACATCTATCAGTGGCACCGGGAGGGCTTCACGATGCCCTCCGGCGCGGTGAAACTCGCGGAAAGCGACACCTTCGAGAATCAGGCGTTCCGCTTCGGGCGCGCGGTTTATGGCGTACAGTTTCACCCGGAAGTGACGCACCAGATGATGTGCCGCTGGACCACGCTTGCCGCGCACCGGCTCGCACTTCCTGGCGCGAAAAGCCGCGCCGAGCACTTCGACGGGCGCTATCAGCACGATCCGAAGGTCCGCGAATGGCTCGATCGCTTTCTCGATCACTGGACCGGGCTGATGAATTTGCCGGGCGAAGCTTCGCAAAATGCAAAAAGCACCGCAAATTGCGAAAGCCCGCGATAGGCGTCCGCGGCAAGAACATCAATCTATTGAGTCGGCGGCATCCGCGCACCCGCATCTTGTGTGGTCCGCGCGCCGGAAATTCTGGCAAGGCCGTTGCTGAAGGAATGTCAGCCGGCATCAGGTAATGCGTCGCCGGCCTCATCGTGACCTAAGGGGGCGGCAGCTAAGACCCCAGCTGCCGCCTCTCTCTCATCTCCGGCCCGCGCTTCGTACCTGCTGCAACTGCACGAGGATCGCCGCGGAAAGGATTGCAGCGGCGCCCAGCGCGCCGATGGCGGTTAACCCTTCGTTAAAGACGAGCCAGGCGCCGAAGGCCGCGAACAGCGTTTCGGTCATGATGATGATCGCCGCTTCCGACGGCGAAGTCGCGCGTAGCGCGAACGTCAGGATCGTGAAGCTCATCGCAGTCGAAAGCAGGCCGACATAAAGAATGCTCGGCGCAGCCGCGCGCAATGAATCAAGCGTGATGGTTTCGAAGAGTATTGCGCCTGTCAGCGCCGACGCAGACACCACCGAAAACTGCACCACCGAAAAAAGCACCGAGCGGCCCATGGGCGCCGCAATGCCCGCGATCACCATATGCAGCGCCCAGAATCCAGCTGACAGCGCGACGAGCATGTCGCCGAAGCCGAAGCCCGTGAGAGTGCCGCCACCCAAGAGCCATGTGCCGACGAAGGAAAGTGCGACCGCGAGCCAGATCAGCGGCGCAATCGGTCTTCCGATCAGCGCAAAGCTGATGAAGGGCGTGATCACCACGTATAGCGCGGTCAGAAAGGCCGTGTTCGTCACCGACGCCGTTATCAGGCCGGCCTGTTGCAGCACTGCGGCGGTGACGAAGGCCAGTCCCGCGAGGACCCCGGTTCGCAGATACGCGCCGTCAATGGGCGCAGGGGAGCGGCGGTGTTCGAGCCAGGCCAGCGGGGCGAGCACGAGTGTCGCAAGCAGGGCCCGCGTGCCAACGAACGTAAATGGACCGATGTGGTCCATGGCCGACTTCTGAAACAGGAAAGCGAATCCCCAGATCGCGGCGCAGGCGAAGAGCAGGAGATCGGCGCGGAGACGGGTCATTCAGATGAGGTGTTGTCGGCCTTCGCTGCACTCCGGCGCGAAGGCTGGTGGAGCCGAGGGGAGTTGAACCCCTGACCTCTGCAGTGCGATTGCAGCGCTCTCCCAACTGAGCTACGGCCCCGATCCGGCGAGGCGGCATCTAGGGCGGGCCTCCGAGGGGTGTCAAGAACCGGTTCATCATGCGGGGTTCCTACGCCTTCCTTTCAGCGCCGGTCGCGGCTATCTAGTGGCCGGATTTGGCGCGGAGCATTCCGAATGAACCCGTTTCTTTGGCTTCTGGACACCGTCATCACGCTCTACATCTGGGTGCTGATCGCATCCGCGGTGTTGTCGTGGCTTGTCGCCTTTAACGTGGTGAACCCGTACAACAACGTGGTTCGCGCGATCTCCGGTACGCTTTATCAACTGACCGAGCCGCTGCTGCGGCCGATCCGGAACGTGCTTCCGAATCTCGGCGGCCTCGATATTTCTCCGGTCATCCTGATCCTGGTTCTGATGTTCATCCGCCAGACCGTGTTCTGGCTGTTCACGCGATAGGGCCTGCGCGACCTTTGACTGCGCAGCCGTGGCGTTCGGTTGCGGGTGGCATTCTTCTGGATATCCGCGTCACGGCCAGGAGTGGGCGCGATGCCATTGAAGGCATCGAGCAACTCGCGAGTGGGCAAGCGGTTCTGAAAGTGCGCGTGCGCGCGCTGCCCACCGACGGCGAGGCGAATGAAGCAGTCGTGGATCTTGTCGCCAAGGCGCTGAAGCTCCCGAAATCGAACGTATCGCTTGAGCGAGGCGGCACCTCGCGTGTTAAAACGCTCCGGATTGCTGGAGACGCGAAAGCGATCGCTTCGGCGCTGGAAGAAATTACGAGAGCGGAAACGTGAGCGCGAAAATTCTCGACGGCAAGACGATTGCGGACGATCTGCGCGCGAGAGTCGCGGCGGAGGCCGCGAAGATTTCAGCAAAGCTCGGCCGCAAGCCAGGGCTCGCCGCTGTTCTCGTCGGCGACGATGCCGCGAGCCAGGCTTATGTAAAGAGCAAGGGCAAGGCGACCGTCGAAGCGGGCATGGTCTCGTTCGAGCATCGTCTGCCGGAAAACACGTCCAAGAGGGATCTGCTCGCGCTGGTCGCGAAGTTGAACGCGGACAACAATGTCGATGGCATTCTTGTCCAGCTTCCGCTGCCGAAGCAGATCGACACCGCGCGCGTGATCGAGGCGGTCGATCCCGCGAAGGATGTCGACGGCTTTCATCCCATGAACGCGGGCAAGCTTGCGACCGGGCTGCCGTCGCTAGTTCCCGGCACGCCGCTTGGCTGCATCATCATGGCGAAGAAGGCGCACGGCTCGCTTAGCGGACTCGATGCCGTTGTTGTCGGGCGCTCCAACATCGTCGGCAAGCCGCTCGCGCAATTGCTGATCGCGGAGAGCGCGACGGTGACGGTCGCGCATTCGAAGACGAAAGACCTGAAGGAAGTTTGCCGCCGCGCCGATCTGCTTTGTGTTGCCATCGGCAAGCCCGAGTTCGTCAAAGCCGATTGGATCAAGCCGGGCGCGACCGTGATCGACGTCGGCATCAATCGCGTGCCGGGCGCGGATGGAAAAAACAAACTCGTCGGTGACGTCGCTTACGAGGAAGTTTCAAAAGTCGCAGGATGGATCACGCCCGTTCCCGGCGGCGTCGGGCGCATGACGGTGGCGTGCCTCTTGGTGAATACGTTGCGCGCGGCAGCGGCAAGAGCGGGAATTGAGGCGCCAGTAGTTTAATTCTCAGCGTCATGCCCCGCGAAAGCGGGGCATCCAGTAACCTCTGGATCATGATTTTGGACTGCGATTACTGGATCGCCCGGCCGAGCCGGGCGATGACGGGTTAGGTCGCAGTGACGGAGAGAGAAAATTTATCGCGCCCAGCCGAAGGCGACTTTATCGAGCACCTTGTTGCCGAAGCGTTCGGTGGAACGCGCGATCGGTTTGCCGCCGAGCGAACGATAAAAATTCATCGCCGGCTCGTTGTCGGATAGCGCCCATACTACGAGGCTCGACTGGCCCGACTGGACGAGGTCGCGCTTGGCGGTCGCAAACAGGCGGCTGCCGAAACCGAGGCCCTGATATTCGGGCTTCAGGTACAGCTCATAGACCTCGCCGGTGTAGGGCAGGCTTTTCGCGCGGTTGCGGCCGTAATTCGCGTAGCCCGCGATCTCTTCGCCGAAGTTCAGCAGAATCACGCGGGAGCCGCGCCGGATTGCCGCATCCCACCAGGTGGGGCCGCGGCGCTGCACGAGCTTGTCGAGTTCCGGCCCCGGGATGATGCCCCGGTAGGCCGCCGTCCAGGCTTCATCATGCGCTTCCGCCAGCGCTACCGCATCTTCGGAGCGCGCACGGCGGAGTTCGATCAGGACCGTACTCATGACCCCAATCGAAACAGGGCTCCGGTCTCGTTTCAAGTATTTCGTTAATAGGAGGTTAACTTATCCGCTAAAGCGCGACCGAATGGCCACACTTGCCCCTCCGGAAATCCGTTCCTGTCCCAAAATGAATCAGGCGGCGTTCTCGGCCTCGCGTTTGCGTTCCTCGCGCTTGCGGTCGTTCGGATCGAGCATGATCTTCCGCAGCCTGATGGACTTCGGCGTGACCTCGACCAGTTCGTCCTCGCCGATATAGGCGAGCGCCTTTTCGAGAGTCATTCTGATGGGCGGGGTCAAGCGCACGGCCTCGTCCTTCGACTGCGTGCGGATGTTGGTGAGCTTCTTGCCCTTCAAGACGTTCACTTCGAGATCGTTGTCGCGCGTGTGCTCGCCGACGATCATGCCGCGGTAAACCTTCCAGCCCGGCTCGATCATCATCGGTCCGCGGTCCTCGAGATTCCAGAGTGCATAGGCGACCGCTTCGCCCTGATCGTTCGAAATCAGCACGCCGTTGCGGCGGCCCGGAATGTCGCCCTTGTAAGGCGCGTAGGCGTGGAAGATGCGGTTCAACACGGCGGTGCCGCGCGTGTCGGTGAGCAGCTCGTTCTGATAGCCGAGCAGCCCGCGCGTCGGCACATGAAACACGAGACGCAGACGGTTGCCGCCCGAGGGGCGCATGTCCATCATGTCGCCGCGGCGCTCGGACAACTTCTGCACGACGACGCCGGAGTGCTCCTCGTCGACGTCGATGACGACTTCCTCGATCGGCTCCATCATCTCGCCGGTCTTTTCGTCACGCGACATCACGACCTTCGGACGCGCGACGGATAGCTCGAAGCCTTCGCGGCGCATGGTTTCGATGAGGATGCCGAGCTGCAATTCGCCGCGGCCCGCGACCTCGTAAGAGTCTTTGCCGGAGCTTTCGGAAATCTTCAGCGCGATGTTGCCTTCGGCCTCGCGGAACAGACGGTCGCGGATCATGCGGCTCGTCACCTTGTCGCCTTCGGTGCCCGCGAGCGGCGAATCGTTCACGCGGAAGGTCATGGCCAGCGTCGGCGGATCGATCGGCTGCGCCGGAATCGGCGTCGATATTTC
This sequence comes from Hyphomicrobiales bacterium, assembly GCA_018335895.1. Taxonomy (GTDB): domain Bacteria; phylum Pseudomonadota; class Alphaproteobacteria; order Rhizobiales; family Xanthobacteraceae. The sequence continues at coordinate 7,691 of JAGXQU010000159.1, forward strand.
CGGGTGGCAGATGGTGTCGGCGACGTTCGCCTGCGTAAGGCCGGCGATTGCCACGATGTCTCCGGCGCTCGCCTCATCGACCGGCTGACGCTCGAGGCCGCGGAATGCAAGTACCTTGGTGATGCGGCCGTTTTCCAGAACCTTGCCGTCGCGCGCCAGCACCCTCACGTTCTGGTTCGGCTTTACGGTGCCTGCGGTGATGCGGCCGGTCAGGATGCGGCCGAGATAGGGGTTCGCTTCGAGAATGGTCGCGAGCATCTTGAACTCGCCTTCCTCGACCTTCGGCTCCGGCACATGCTTCACGACGAGTTCGAACAGCGGCGTCATCGACTCCTTCGGACCTTCGAGCGACGAGGCCATCCAGCCTTCTTTCGCCGAGCCGTAGAGGATCGGAAAATCGAGCTGCTCCTCGGTGGCATCTAACGCCGCGAAGAGATCGAACACTTCGGATGCGACGACGCTCGCGCGCGCGTCCGGACGATCGACCTTGTTGATCGCCACGATCGGGCGAAGACCCATCTTCAAGGCCTTCGAGACCACGAACTTGGTCTGCGGCAGCGGGCCTTCGGCGGCGTCCACGAGCACGATCACGCCGTCGACCATGTTCAGGATGCGCTCGACCTCGCCGCCGAAATCGGCGTGGCCCGGTGTATCGACGATGTTGATGCGGATGTCGTTCCAGAGGATCGAGGTAGCCTTGGCGAGAATGGTGATGCCGCGTTCGCGCTCGAGGTCGTTGCTGTCCATCGCGCGCTCGGCGACCTTTTCGTTCGAACGGAAGGTGCCCGCCTGCTGGAGAAGGCGGTCGACCAGAGTCGTTTTGCCATGGTCGACGTGCGCGATAATCGCGATATTGCGGAGTTTCATTTTAAGGTCCGGAAATGCGTCGCGGGCCCAAATGGCCCGCGGATTCGCGGCCCGTATATAGGGGCGAGCCCGGCCTTGGCAACCTGCCGGGCTTTAACCCAGACGCCGCCGCCAGGGGCCTTCGTAATCCTTGGGCCGGGCTGCGCGGACCATCATCATCTCGCCGAGGTTCTCGGCGGTGAGGAGCCCGATCAGGCGGTCGTAGCTATCGGTCGCGCCGATGGCCGGTGCGCGGCTTTCCTGCAGGACCTTGATCGCGCTCTCCAGCGTGGCGCGGGCGGACACGGTCGGAATGTCCGCGTCGGTCGCTTCCATGACCGGACATTGCGGGCCCTTTTCCTTGAGCGCCTTGATCATGGCGTCGCGGGTGAGCACGCCGCGCAGCTTTCCAGCGCCGTCGACGATCGGGAACTCCTTCTGCGTGGTCTGGATCAGCGCAGTTGCGGCCTCGTCCACGGTGGATTGCGTGTTGAGCGCGCGGAACTGCGTGATCATCGCATCGGAAACGAGTGCGCCGCGCGAAACGTCGCGCAACTGCGCGTGCCCGGCTTCGGCAGAGGCTGCGAGAAACACGAAGACCGCGATGACGATCAGCATCGGGTTCGTGAAAATGCCGAGGATGCCGAACAGGACCGCGAAGCCCTGCCCCACCATCGCGGCAAGTTCGGTCGCGCGGCCGAAGGAATAGCGGGTTGCCAGCAGCGCGCGCAGCACGCGCCCGCCGTCCATCGGAAACGCCGGGATCAGGTTGAACAGAACGAGAAAGATATTCGCACCCGCGAGTTTCACAATCATCGACGTTGCCGGGTCCTCGATTTTGGTCAGCGCCTGCATGTCGATATTGGTCGTGCCGAGATAAAGGATGAGCGCGGCGGCGATCGCTACGTTCACGAGCGGGCCCGCAATGGCGACGACAAATTCCTGGCCCGGCTTTTCCGGAATGCGTTCCAGCGAGGCGATGCCGCCGAAAGGCCAGAGCGTGATGTCCGGTGTCTTGATGCCGAACCAGCGCGCAGCGAATACATGACCGAACTCATGCAGCAGCACGCAGAAGAACAGGAGCGAGATGAAGAGCACGCCTTCGGTCGCGGCTGGCGCGCCACCCTCGCGGTAGTAGGCGAACCAGATCCAGACCAGGAACAGAAGAAAAGTGACGTGAATGCGGACGGCAGTACCGGCAACGCGGGCGACGGTCAGCGACCAGAGCATGGCGAAGTCCTTCTCTCACTTCGCTTAAGATAGGGCGTCCCGGGCCGCTTGCAATCAGCCTGCGATCTTGCGGCCGAACTTGTAGATGCCGTAGCCGAGCAGCACGCCGAGGCCGGCGCCAAGTCCCAGCACGACGTTGCCTTCGCTGCCCGGATTCTCGGGGGCGCCGTAATAGGCGAAGAACAGAAGCAGCATTGTGCCGCTGAGCGCAGCACCGAACAGAATGCCGATCAGGCAAACGAGAAGGCCGATGATCTTGCGTGCCATCTATTTTTTCCGGTTGCGGCTCGCCAGCGTGCGCAGGCGAAGCGCGTTCAGCTTGATGAAGCCTTCGGCATCCTTCTGGTCGTAAGCACCCTTGTCGTCCTCGAAGGTGACGAGGGTCGAGGAATAGAGCGACTTCGGCGAGGTGCGGCCGGCCATCAGGACGTTGCCCTTGTAGAGTTTCAGGGTCACTTCGCCTTCGACATGTTCCTGGCTCTTGTCGATCAATGCCTGCAACATCTCGCGCTCGGGCGAGAACCAGAAGCCGTTGTAGATCAGCTCCGCATAGCGCGGCATAATCTCGTCCTTGAGATGCGCTGCACCCCGGTCGAGCGTGATCGATTCGATCGCACGGTGCGCGGCGAGCAGGATCGTGCCGCCCGGCGTTTCGTAAACGCCGCGCGATTTCATGCCGACGAAACGGTTTTCGACCAGATCGAGACGGCCGATGCCGTTGTCGTGGCCGAGTTCGTTGAGCTTCGTGAGCAACGCCGCGGGCGAAAGCTTGTTGCCGTCGACGGAGATGGCATCGCCCTTTTCGAAACCGATCTTCACGGTCGTCGGTTTGTCCGGCGCTTCCATCGGCGAGATGGTGCGCTGATAGACGATATTCGGCGCTTCGACGTTCGGATCTTCGAGCACTTTTCCTTCGGACGAAGAGTGCAGGAGGTTCGCATCGACCGAGAACGGCGCTTCGCCTTCCTTATCCTTGGTAATCGTGATCTGGTGATTGCGCGCAAATGCGAGCAGGTCTTCGCGGCCCTTGAATTCCCATTCGCGCCACGGCGCGATGATCTTGATGCCGGGCTCGAGCGCGTAATAGCCGAGCTCGAAGCGCACCTGATCGTTGCCCTTGCCGGTGGCGCCATGCGACACCGCATCCGCGCCGGTTTTGCGCGCGATCTCGATCTGCTTCTTTGCGATCAACGGCCGCGCGATCGAGGTGCCGAGAAGATAAAGGCCCTCGTATTGCGCGTTGGCGCGGAACATCGGGAAGACGTAATCGCGCACGAACTCCTCGCGCACGTCCTCGATGAAGATGTTTTCTTCCTTGATGCCGGCGCGCAGCGCTTTTTCGCGCGCGGGCGCAAGCTCGCCGCCCTGGCCGAGATCGGCGGTGAAGGTGACGACCTCGCAGTTATAGGTCGTCTGCAGCCATTTCAGGATGATCGAGGTGTCGAGGCCGCCGGAATAGGCGAGCACCACCTTCTTTACGCTCTTCGTCATGTAACGCTCTTGGTAGGGATTTTGCGGAGGTTATAGGCGGCCTGTAAGCCTTCGCAAGCTGTCGCCTTAAGCCTCGCGAAAGCCGCGTCTCGCGCTATTCTTCCGAACAGAATCGGACCTCAGCCGTGGCAAAACTCGACTTCTTCTACGAATTCGCCTCGACCTATTCGTATCTCTCCGCGATGCGGATCGACGATCTCGCGCTCGACTACGACGTTGATGTGAGCTGGCGTCCGTTTCTTCTTGGGCCGATCTTCAAGGCGCAGGGCTGGGATACCTCGCCCTTCAACGTCTATCCCGACAAAGGCCGCTACATGGTCCGCGATCTTGAGCGGTTATGCGACGAACAAGGGCTGCCGAAATTCAAGCTGCCGAAGACGTTTCCGGTGCATTCGATCTTACCGTCGCGGGTGGCGCTCTGTCTGAAAGGCGAGATGCGCGCGGCGTTCACGCGCGAAACGTACAACGCCGAGTTCGCGCACGGCGCGGATATTTCCGACACCAAGGTCATCGAGAAAGTCCTGAAAGGACTCGGCGAGGACGCCGCGAAAATTTTCGAGAAAGTGAACACGCAACCGATCAAGGACGCGTTGCGTGCGGAAACCGAGGCGGCGCAGAAGCTGAAGATCTTCGGCGCGCCTGCTTTTGTCACTGACGACGGCGAACTGTTCTGGGGTAACGATCGTCTGGAGGCGGCGCTGGAGTGGGCGGTCCGCTAAGACTCGCGCCATTTGCCGGCATGCTTCCCGGCTATCTGCCAATAGGCGAGCGCGCCGAGTGCGCCCGCAAGGACCATGACAATGCTTGCGGCCATGTCCTGCACGGGCCCGCCGGCAAGATCGAGCCAGGGCGAAATCTTCTTTGTGTGGCCGGTAAACAGAAAACCGATCACGCCGCCGATCACAACGTGCGCGAGCAAGGAGCGCAGCTTTATCGTCTCGGCGAGCACCACGGCGATCATGACGGGCGCAATCGCGAAGGCAGCAAGAATCAGCCAGTACAATCCCGCAACTACGATCGATTCCATCAGCGTGAATAGCGGTTCGCTGAGGTTCCGCGAAGGCTGCAGCAGCGGCACGACCATGCCGACGAGCAAAGCAACAAAAGTCGCGGCGAGATAGCCGAGGAGAATTCTTCCGGCATGCTCGAGAATTTTCATGGCAGTACCTTCCACTTGCCCGCGTTGCGGCCAGCAATCAGCCAATAGACGAAACCCGCAACGATGCCCGCGGCGGCGAGCCACTGCAATTCCTGCATCAGCGGCGCGACCGTTCCCGCACCTTTCGTGCGTGCCGCGACATCCGTCATGAAATAGGCGAGCGCGCCGATCACGCCGCCCGCGAGCGCATAGTAAAGCACCGCGCGGAGCGAAAACATTTCCGCAATCAGGATCGCAATGAACGAAGGCGCGAACACATAGAACGGCGTGACGACCCCGGCCGCGCTTCCGAGAAACAGAAAAAATAGAAAGAACTCGGGATTGTTACTGAACTGCGAGAGTTCCGGCGCAATCAGTCCGTAGGCGACGACGAATGCGGCGGCCATGCAGGAAACGAGAAAGGCGAAAGCGATCACGAACGAACGAAGGAACAGCGCCATCGTTCAGTCCGTCATCGCCATCGCACGGAGCGCCATGCGCTCGCGCGCGGAGAGCTTTTGCGTCTCCGACTTGAGTTGTCCGCAGGCCGCGAGGATGTCGCGGCCGCGTGGCGTGCGCACGGGGCTCGCATAGCCCGCGTTGAAAACGATGTCGGAGAACGTCTCGATCGTTTCCCAGTCCGAGCATTCGTACTTGGTGCCGGGCCAGGGATTGAAAGGGATCAGATTGATCTTGGCGGGGATGCCCTTCAAGAGCCGCACCAGTTCCTTCGCCTCGGCGGGCGAGTCGTTCACGCCTTTCAACATCACGTATTCGAAGGTGATGCGGCGCGAGTTCGATGCGCCGGGATAGGCACGGCAGGCGTCGAGCAGTTCCTTGATCGGATACTTCTTGTTGAGCGGCACGAGCTCGTCGCGCAGTTCGTCGCGCGTCGCATGCAGCGAGATCGCGAGCATCGCACCGACATCGTTGCCGAGATGCCCGATCTCCGGCACCACGCCGGAGGTCGAAACTGTGATGCGGCGCTTGCCGATGGAAATGCCCTGATCGTCGGAGATGATCGCGATCGCGTTCTTGACGCTGTCGAAATTGTAGAGCGGCTCGCCCATGCCCATGAA
>JAGXQU010000160.1 GCA_018335895.1 Hyphomicrobiales bacterium
CCCGGCAACGAGCCGCTCGTGGCGGGGGAAGTCGTGACCACCGGCACCGTCACGAAGGCATGGCCGGTTGCGGCAGGCGAGCGCTGGCACACGCAGTTGCGCGGGCTCGAGTTGCCGGGAGCAGAAATCAGCTTTCGCTAGCGAGCTGCCGGGGAAACGGTTTCGCCGTCTTCCTTGGTGAAGCGCGCGACCGGGTTTTCCAGAAGATCGAACACGGCCTCCGACGGACGGCAGAGCTTCACGCCGCGCTTTGTCACCACGATCGGCCGGTTGATGAGGATCGGATGCGCGAGCATGAAATCGATCAGTTCGTCATCGCTCCATTGCGGATCGCCGAGACCCAGATCGGCGTAAGGCGTGCCCTTCTCGCGCAGCAGATCGCGCACCGGAACTCCCATCGCCGCGATCAGCGACTTCAACGTGCCACGATCCGGCGGGTTCTTCAGATATTCGATGACGACGGGTTCCTCGCCGCTCGCACGGACGATGCCAAGCGTGTTGCGCGACGTGCCGCAGGACGGATTATGATAGATCGTGACGCTCACCTTTTTCCGGCTCTCTTCTTTTCCGTGAGCAGCCAGCGCGCGAAAGCGACCGCAAGAAGCATGCCCACGAGCTGGCACAGGATGAACAGCGGCACGCTCGCAGGCGCGATCCCGGCGAAGGTATCCGACAGTGAGCGCGCAATCGTGATCGCCGGATTGGCGAACGAGGTGGAAGACGTGAACCAGTAGGCGGAGGTGATGTAGAGGCCGACCGCCAGCGGAATCAGCGGTGCGTTCTTTTCTTTCAGTCCGAAGATCGTGAGCACGAGACCGAAAGTTGCCACCGCTTCGCCGAGTGCCATTCCGGGTGCGGAGCGGACGGTCTTCGAAACCTGCGCGACCGGCAGATCGAACATCACATGAGCGAACCAAGCGCCAACAAGCATGCCGGCAACTTGCGCAACGATATAGAGCCCGCAAACACGCCAAGGCAGTTCGCGGCTCAGCGCGAAGGCCAGACTCACCGCCGGGTTGAAATGCGCGCCCGATATCGGTGCGAAAACCGAAATGATGACGAACAGGATGCAGCCGGTTGCAATCGCGTTCGCAAGCAGCGCAAGCGCGATGTTCCCGCCGGAGAGATTCAGCGCGGCAATCCCGGAGCCGATCACGGTCGCGGAAAGAAAGGCGCTGCCCGCGAATTCGGCAGCCAGCGGACGCACGGTCATGATGAACTCATCGCCTTTTCGGTGGCGCCTTCCTCGCGACCGATCTCGCGCAGCCTTGCCTTCAGGGTCATGGTGTCGAGACCGCTGATCGGAAGTGCCGCGAAAAGTTCGATCCGGCGATACAGGAGCCGATAGGCTTCCTGAAACGCACGCGCGACTTCAAGCTCGCTGCCTTTGACCGCCGAAGGATCGGCAACGCCCCAATGCGCGGTCAGCGGCTTGCCGGGCCACACCGGACAGACTTCGCCGGCCGCATCGTCGCAGACCGTGAAGATAAAATCGATCTCCGGAGCGCCGGGCTTCGCAAATTCATCCCACGACTTCGAACGAAAATTCGAGGTGTCGTAGCCGAGCCCGTTCAGGAGCTTGAGCGAGTTCGGGTTGATCGCGCCTCGCGGCTGGCTGCCCGCGCTGTAGGCGACAAATTTGCCCGCTCCGATCCGGTTCATGATCGCCTCGGCGATCACCGATCGCGCGGAGTTGTGCGTGCACAGAAACAGCACGTTGTAAGGCTTGTTCAAGCTATCGCTCCAGCGTTTTGCGGGATTTCGGCGCGCACGTTGCGCCGCCGAACACCGGCCCGCAGATTTCCGGCCTGCCGCCGCAGCAGTCGTTGGCGAGGAACTCGACCAGACCGCGCAAGCCGCCGATGTCGGCGGAATAAATGACCTCGCGGCCCTGCTTCTCGGAATCGATCAGTCCCGCGCGCTCGAGAATTGCAAGATGCGTGGACATCGTGTTGTGCGGCACCTTGCAGCGCCGGGCGACTTCGCCCGCGTTCTTGCCATCGGGGCAGCAGGACACGAGATAGCGAAACGCGGCGAGGCGCGTTTCCTGCGCCAGCGCGGACAGGCTTTCGATTGCGCGTTTCTTGTCCATCTGTCTCGACCTATCGAAGTTTTATGACGAATGCGTGACTGTGCTGGACTACTGCGAAACCTGCGCGACCCGCTTTGCGACCTGCACCGCGCTTTCCTTGCGTTCGCTGTAGCGGTCCACGAGATAATCGCTCCGGTCACGCGTAAGCCAGACGAACTTCACCAATTCCTCCATCACGTCGACCACGCGGTCGTAGTAGGATGACGGCTTCATGCGGCCATCCTCGCCGAATTCGAGAAATGCCTTCGGAACCGATGACTGATTCGGGATTGTCAGCATCCGCATCCATCGGCCGAGTACGCGAAGCTGATTGACGGCGTTGAAGGACTGCGAGCCGCCGCTGACCTGCATCACGGCGAGCGTTTTGCCTTGAGTCGGCCGGATACCCCCGAGCGCGAGCGGAATCCAGTCGATCTGCGCCTTCATGATTCCGGTCATGGCTCCGTGGCGTTCCGGCGAGCACCAGACCATGCCCTCGGCCCAGTTCGCGAGACCGCGCAGTTCCGCGACCTTTTCATGCGTCGCGGGCGCGTCGTCGGGAAGCGGCAGGCCGGAAGGATTGAACGTGCGCGTTTCCGCGCCAAGCGCCCAAAGAATCCTCGCCGCTTCCTCCGTCAGTAGTCTGCTGAACGACCGCTTTCGGAGAGACCCGTAAAGCAGAAGAATGCGAGGCGCGTGCGCCGTCCGTTCCCCGCCGAACAGACGCTGCTCGGAGAATTCCTGAAAGTGCTCGGCGCGGATGTTCGGCAACGACCCAGCGTGGATATCTTTAGCGGAACCGATCATGAGGCCTGCCTAACAGGCTCCAGATAATATGTCTATACTTCTGGACATATCGACTATTTGCGGAACCGCATGCCGGACGCAGGCTAGAAGCCGCTACAGGCTCTTCACCATCAGAACCCAGTTCTCGGCGCTGGTCTGCCAGCCGTTCTTGACGACCTTTCGCGACGCGCGTTCGCGCATGCCGTGGCGGGCATAAAGGCGCCTCGCGTCTCGATTGCTGTCCGCAACGATCAAGCTGGTCGCGCGCAAGCCCGACTTGCGGGCCACGTCGTCGGCAAGCACGAGCAGTTTCCCGCCGAGCCCCAGATTGCGGAATTGCGGATGCACGCCAACGACATTGATGTACCAGCTCGCCGGCGCGAGGTTTTCGAGCTCCTGCAGCGGCACGAACATCGCAGGCATATCGGCGGGCACTGGTTCCGGGTTCGCCGGAATCGCATAGCCGATGAGGCAGCTCGCGCATTCCCCGCCGTGTTCGATCACGGTCGCGTTGCGCCAGGAGAACGCGCCTTCGTCGCGGGCGGCGCGCGCCCGACCAACGGCCCACGGGTCTTCGCCTTCCTTCGCAAACTTGGTCCAGAGATAGAGCGGCAGACCCTCGCCCGCGTAGTTCACGAATTCGGCAAGCGCGGGGGCGTCCGCCTTGGTTGCGGGACGGAACGTCATTTTTCGATCATCGCCCCGATTTCTTCCCGAGAAAGGAATCGTCCGTCCCGCTCGATCCGTTTGACGGCCTCAACGATCGCCCGGTTGATCGGGGCCGGGAATCCGATCTTCTCGCCGAGGCGGACGAATTCGCCGTTGAGGTAGTCGATCTCGGTCGGCTGCTTGCGCAACAGGCTTTGCAGGGTTGAAGTCATGATCGATGCCTGATCGCCACCGCCGAGATTTTTACGAAGGATCATTTTGCCTATGACCGCAGGCAACATCAGTGCACGCGAGAACAGTTTCATCGGCGCTCCGGGGATGTTGACCAGCGGAATCCCCGCGGCGCGCACCACGCCGAATGACTCTTTGAGTTGCGCGACCGCGAAATCCGAAATCAGCGGATCGCGGACGCATTCGTTGAGCGACTTGTTGGTCAGCGCTTGCAGGCTGTTCGTCATCGCATTGATGACGAGTTTCGACCACATCGCGCCTTCGATTTCTTTCGTGACGAAAACGGGAGCCACAAGCGCGAAAAGTCTCTCGATCCCGGGAAGTGCGTTCCGCATCGAAGGATCGGTCAGGCCGAGTACGGTTACACCCTTGCGGTTGTAACGAACCTCTCCGGGCGCGAGCGACGAAGCGTTCAGCAGCAGAATTGCCGAGACCGGAGCAATACCAAGCTCGTCGAATACGATTTCGGGTGCGCGAACGCCGTTCTGCGCGGCCACGAAAACGGCATCGCCGAGATGCGCCTTCTGCGCGCGGCAGGATTCGGCGAGATCCTGCGACTTCATCGTGAAGACGGCGATGTCTGTCCGAGCGGGAATCTCGGCGGCGACTTTCGGTGCGGCGTGAAAGTCGCCCGCAACGCCGCTCGCCCGCAAACCGGAAGCGCGGAGCGTTTCGACTCGGCCCGGCCGCACCACGAGCGTTACGTCCTCGCCCGCGCGGCTCCAGATCGCCGCAAGCAGACTCCCGATCGCGCCCGCACCGACGACGGCAATGTTCGGCTTGGTATTCATCCGGTTCCCGGCAGATGTTGTAAGGAGACGAGTAAGGAGAAGGTAAGGAAAGCCGCGCGCTGGCCACCGGAAGTCTAGCCGGTTCGCAGTGCGGCGGGAGAATTCACCCGGCCTTACGTGGCCTCCTTGACCACGCGAGAAGCTTCTGTAAGTAAAAACGTAAGCAGCTTCAATAGGTTAGAAGTTTTCTAATCTGGCAAGCCCAAGGAAACGTGCGTGATTGTCTGCTCCTGCAACTGCCTGACCGACGCCCAGGTCCGCGAATCCTGCACGCGCGCCGAGGGTGCCGCGCGTTCGACCTTCGAAGTCTACAAATGCCTTGGTTGCAGCCCGAAATGCGGCACCTGTGCACGCACAATCCGCAAGATCATGGACGAAACGCTCGGTCGCAGCACTTCTGCTTCAGCTTGCGGCGCCTGTCCTGTCGCGGTGGACAGCCAGTGCGGCGCGGCCAAGATCGCCGACGCGTTAAACGCCGCGATCGAGCCGCTGCCTGTTGGAGCCGCACTCACAGCGGCAGAGTAGTTCCGTCTGGAACTTCCAAGACTGAATTTGCGTTCTCTTTAGAGCCATTCTAAATACATTCATCACAGCATTTTGCAGGAGCAGCCGCCATGAAAGGCGATCCCAAAGTCATCGAGTATCTCAACAAGGGTCTTCGCTCCGAACTCACCGCGATCAACCAGTACTGGCTGCATTTCCGGATGCTCGACAACTGGGGCTTCAAGGAACTCGCAAAAAAATGGCGCGAGGAATCGATCGAGGAGATGCAGCATGCCGACCGCTTCGTGGATCGCATTCTCTTCCTCGAGGGTCTGCCGAACCTGCAAACGCTCGACCCGCTCAAGATCGGGCAGAACGTCAAGGAAGTGATCGAGTGCGACCTTGCCGCCGAGCACGAGGCGCGCCTGCTCTATCAGGAGGCTGCGACCTACTGCCATTCGGTCAAGGACTATCCTTCGCGCGAACTGTTCGAAGCGCTGATGAAGGACGAGGAAGGCCACATCGACTTCCTCGAAACGCAGCTCGAACTGATCAAGAGCGTGGGCCTCGAACTCTACTCGCAGAAATACATGGGCGGATTGGGCGACTAAGACGCCGCTGCCACTACCGAAACAGCAAAGGCCGAAGCACTCGCTTCGGCCTTTCTCGTTTCATGACCGCAGCGGCTAGTTGCCGACGCAGATGCCGCGCACGCAGATCGATCCGCGCGGCGTGAATGCCGGTTGCTGCTGTTGTTGCTGCTGCGGCTGGGGTTGCGGCCGCTGCACCTGCTTCGGAACGGCCACGCAGGCGTTGTTGCGCACTACAAACCCCGGCTTGCAGGTCAGCGGACAGACGCGGCCGCTGCGCTGCTTCAGCGCGTTCAGCATTCCTTCGTTGGGCTCGCCGTCGAACTTCGTCTTGGCGTGGCGGTTGTAGAGCGCGAGCGAATTGCGTGCTGCATCGTTCCACTCGCCTTCATTATTGTCCTCGGGACCGCAACCCGCGCTCTGCAACTCGGCAACCACGTTATAAACGAGCTGTTTGTAAATACGGGTCTGCTCCTCTTTCACGCGCTGCTCTTCGATCATGGCAAGCTTAGTCTTCTGCGCGCGGGCAAGCGTCGCGTAGAAGCCTTCGGAGTGGCGCGTGAGGAAAAGGTCGTATGCCTCCATGGTGTCGACCTTCTGCGCGAGCTCGAAATCGCGGCGCGCCTCGGCCTGCGGATCCGGCGGCGGCGCCTGCACGACAGGCGTTTCGGCCTTCGGCGGAACTTTCGACTGCGCGGTGGAAACCTGTGGCTGTACCGGCGTTTCGGTTTTTGCCGGCGCAGTCACGTTCACGACCTGCGGCTCGGTAGCGCGAAACGACATCATCGCATAGGCAGAGCCGACCACGAGCAGCACAAGCGCCGCCGCGATGGCGGCCCAGCGCGCGCCCGCCGGGCGCTTTCCGGTTTGGCTTGCCGCGGAAATATAGGAAGGGTTCGGCGGCGTGACCGCACTACGAATGACAGGTCGGGTCGGCGCGCTCGCGGCCGGAGTACCTTGCCAGCCGACGGATGTACGAAATTCCTCGATCGATCCCTGCCGCTCGCTTGCCCGGAAGGAAAGCGCGCGCTCGATCGCCTTCGCGAGTTCCGGCCGCACATGCGGAGCGGCCTCCGACAGCGGCGCGAGCGGATCGCCCTCGCCGAACGCGATTCTGCGCGCACGGTCCTCGGTGTCGGCCGGCGGCGTGCCGGTAAAGGCGCGGTAGAGCACCGCACCGAGCGAATAGATGTCGACGCGGGCGTCGAGGACTTCGCCTTCGCGGGTCTGTTCCGGCGGCGAATAGTGCTGCTTGCCGACCATGAACGAATGCACGGTCTTCGCCTGCAACAAGGTGCGGCTCTCGATCAGCTTGATCGCACCGAAGTCGATGATCACCGGACGGCCGTCCGCCGTGATCATGATGTTGTCCGGAGCGATGTCGCGATGGATGAAGTTCATGCTGTGCAGGTAATCGAGGGCGTCGATCACCGGCTCGATGAACGGACGAAGCTCGTCTTCGGAAGGCAGGTTGGGCCGGTCGCGCAACCACTGCTCCAAGGTCGTGCCCTCGACATAGTCCATGAACATGTAGCCGGTGTCGTTTTCCGCGAGATAGTGAAACACCTCGACGATGTTCGGATGCTTCAGCCGGCATTGTTCGGTGGTCGAGCTTTCGAAGCGCTTCAGCGCCCAGCTCACCAGGTCGGTGTCGCGCTCGGCATAGATGATCTCGGTCGCGCCCTTGCGGGAAGCGATGCCGCGCGGGAAGAATTCCTTGATGGCGACACGGCGTCCGGTGACCGGACTTTCGCCTTCGTAGGTAATGCCGAAACCGCCCGCGCCGAGAACGCGAACGATGCGATAGCCGGCGATGACAGTCCCGGCGGGTAGCGCGTGCGGATCGTTATTCATCTGAGGTCCGTCTGATTGCGCGAATGCTAACCAATAGGCCGCCTTGTGCAACGCACGAGTAGTTCACTCCTTGGCACAAGCGCGTGATCGCACCAAAGGCGTTCTTTGGAATTAGTCTAAACTATTGATTTTATTTGCTTTTTTATCCCGCGCGCGCTTCTGTTACCGGGAAGTCTCACGCTATTTCCGGCCTAACAAGAGCCGGAACGCCGCCAGGAGGACCCATGAAGCGTCTGTTGCCCAGCCTCGCGTTCGTTGCTGCCGTCGCGGCAGGAGCGACCGCTCCCCTTTCCGCGCAAGCGCAGGGAGAGGTGAACGTCTACACGACCCGCGAACCGAAGCTGATCCAGCCGCTGTTCGATCTCTTCACCAAGAACACCGGCATCAAGGTCAATTCGATCTTCATCGAAAAGGGCATGGCCGAGCGGGTCGCCGCCGAAGGCGCGAACTCGCCCGCGGACATCCTGATGGCGGTCGATATCGGCAACGTGCTCGATGGCGTGGCGCGCGGCGTGACGCAGGGCGTTCAGTCCGAAGCGCTCGCGTCCGCGATTCCCGCGAACCTCCGCGACAAGGAAGGTCACTGGTTCGCGCTCTCGCTGCGGGCGCGCCTGTACTACGTCTCGAAAGATCGCGTGAAGGATAAGGCGCTCACCTACGCCGACCTCGCGGGCCCGAAGTGGAAAGGCAAGGTCTGCATCCGCTCCGGTCTGCATCCCTATAACACTGCGCTGATCGCGGCCTACATCAACCACTACGGCGCCGAGAAAACCGAAGCATGGCTGAAGGGCGTCAAGGCGAACCTTGCGCGCAAGCCCGCCGGAGGCGACCGCGAAGTCGCCCGCGATATTCTCGGCGGAGTCTGCGATATCGGACTTGCCAACTCTTACTACGTTGGCCTGATGCGCGGCGGAAGCAACGAGGACCAGAAGAAGTGGGGTGCCGCAATCGACGTGATCATGCCGACCTTCCCGGGCGGCGGTACGCACGTAAACATCTCCGGCGCTTCGGTCGCGAAGAACGCGCCGAACAAGGCGAACGCGATCAAGCTCCTCGAATATCTCTTGTCGAACGAGGCGCAGGCCGCCTACGCAAAGGTGAACTACGAATACCCGGTGCGTCCGGGTGCGCACATCGACCCGATCATCGCGGCTCTTGGAACGCTGAAGACCGACCAGATCGATCTCACGGCAATCGCAAAGAACCGCAAGCAGGCGGCCGACCTTGTCGAGAAGGTCGGATTCAACAACTAAGCCAGTTCCGTGAATAGCATTGCATTCCGGGCGTTTCGCGAAAGCGGAACGCCCGGCTGGACTCTCGCAGCGATCGCCGTCGCGGCGATCGTGGCGTCCCCGGTCGTTGCGCTGATTGCGATTGCGAGCGAAGGCTCGGGCGATCTGTGGCCACAGCTCGTTTCCTACGTCCTGCCTTCGGCAGCAGCCAACACGGCGATCCTTCTCGCCGGCGTCGGGCTGTTGACCTGCCTGCTTGGCGTCGGCACAGCGTGGCTCATTGCAACGGCAAGTTTTCCGGGGCGGCGATTTTTCGACTGGGCGCTGCTCCTGCCGCTTGCGATCCCGACCTACATTCTTGCCTATGCCTATCTCGACATCGTGCATCCGCTCGGGCCGATTCAAACCGCTTTGCGCACGATCCTTGGCCTGAGCGATCCCCGATCGCTCTGGTTTCCTGAAATCCGCTCGATGGGCGGCGCGATCTTTCTGCTTGGCTTCGTGCTCTATCCCTACGTCTATCTTGCCGCCCGCGCGTCGTTTCTCATGCAAAGCGCTTCCGCACTGGAGGCCGCGCGCATGCTCGGCGCCGGAGGGCTGGAAACGCTCTTCCGCGTCGCATTGCCGCTTGCCCGTCCCGCGATTGCGGTCGGCGTCACGCTCGCGCTCCTCGAAGCGCTGAACGACATCGGCGCGACCGAGTTCCTCGGCGTGCGGACGCTCACCATCGCGATCTATTCGACCTGGCTCAACCGCTCGTCGCTGCCCGGTGCCGCGCAGATCTCGCTCTTCATGCTCGCGCTGGTGACGGCGCTGTTTCTGCTGGAGCGCTGGGCGCGGCGCCATCAACGCTTCTCCGGTGGCGGAAAACGTGCCCAGCCGCCGGCGGTCACTGAGCTGCACGGCATGAAAGCATTCGCCGCATTCGCCGCCTGCGCAACACCATTTGTAATCGGATTCCTCGTGCCGTTCGCTTATCTCGCCGATCAGGCTGCGAGAAAGATCGCATCCGGCGGTTTCTCGCTGATGATCTGGCGCGAGACCTTCAACACCATGCTTTACGCCGGTGCCGCGACATTCGTGACGATCTCGATCGGCCTTGCGCTCGCGTTCGCGCTTCGCACGGACAAGAGCGGCCTCGCTGCCCCCGCAAGCCGCATGGCCAGCGTCGGCTACGCCGTTCCCGGCACCGTGCTCGCGGTCGGCCTGCTGTGGCCGCTCGCCGCCTTCGACAACATGATCGACGCAACCATGCGCGAATGGTTCGGGTTCTCGACCGGCCTTCTGCTCTCGGGTTCCGGCGCGGCACTCGTGCTCGCCTATACGATCCGCTTCCTCGCCATGTCGATCAACGGCGTGGAGGCAGGCTACGCGAAGATTTCCGGGAACGTAGATCACGCCGCCCGCAGCCTGGGCGAAAGCGCGTTCGGCACGCTCAGGAGAATTCACCTGCCGATGCTGCGGCCCGCACTCGGAGCCGCCGCCATTCTCGTCTTCGTCGACTGCATGAAGGAACTGCCGGCGACGCTCATGCTGCGGCCGTTCGGCGTCGAAACGCTCGCAACCCACATCTATGCGGAAGCGGTGCGCGGAACCTACGAAGACGGTTCGGTCGCTGCGATCCTGATCGTGCTCGCCGGGCTGGTCCCGGTGCTCATGCTCGCGCGCGTGAGCAGGCCTGCGGTCACGCCGAGCACGATCTCTGTCTAGCTCTTAAGCGCAGGCAGATCGCGAAAGAGATCGAGCGCCTCGGGATTGGCGAGCGCTTCGGTGTTCTTCACGGGCCTGCCGTGCACAACGTCGCGCACCGCAAGCTCGGTGATTTTTCCGGAGCGCGTGCGCGGAATATCGGCGATCTGCACGATCTTCGCAGGCACGTGGCGCGGGCTCGCGCCAGCGCGGATCTGCTGCCTGATCTTCGACATCAGCGCCTCGTCGAGCACAACGCCGTCACGAAGACGGACGAACAGCACGATGCGCGTGTCGCCGTCCCACTCCTGCCCGATCGCGATCGATTCCACGACTTCCGCGATCTGCTCGACCTGCGCATAAATCTCCGCCGTGCCGATGCGAACGCCTTGCGGATTGAGGGTCGCATCCGAGCGACCGTGAATGATCATGCCGCCGTGTTCGGTCCATTCCGCGAAATCGCCATGGCACCAGATATTCCGGAAGCGGTCGAAATAGGCATTGTGATACTTCTTGCCGTCCGGATCGTTCCAGAACATCACCGGCATCGAAGGAAACGGCTTGGTGCAGACGAGTTCGCCGCGCTCGCGCGCAACCGGTCTGCCTCCGTCATCCCAAACTTCGACCGCCATGCCGAGCGCCGGCGCCTGAATCTCGCCCTTCCAAACCGGAGCGGTCGGATCGGCGCAGACAAAGCAGGCCGCGAGATCGGTGCCGCCGGAAACGGAAGCGAGGTGAACGTCTGACTTCACCGCCTCGTAAACGTAATCGAAACTCTCCGGCGCCAGCGGCGAGCCGGTCGAGGCGAGCACACGCATTTTCGAAAGATCGTGCGTGTCCTTCGGGCGCAGCCCCGCCTTCTTCGCGGCGTCGATGAACTTCGCGGAAGTGCCGAAGAAGTCGATTTTCTCCTCGGCGGCATAGTCGAACATGACATTGTTCTTCGGATGGAATGGGGAGCCGTCATAGAGCATCAGCGTCGCTTCCCCCGCGAGGCCGGTCACGAGCCAGTTCCACATCATCCAACCCATGGTCGTAAACCAGAACATGCGGTCGCCGGGCTTGATGCCGCAGTGGAGCTTATGCTCCTTCAGATGCTGCAACAGAACCCCGCCCTGGCAGTGCACGATGCACTTCGGCACGCCGGTCGTTCCCGACGAAAACAGAATGTAGAGCGGATGATCGAAGGCGAGACGTTCGAACTCGACCTTCTTCGCGACGAAGGGCGCGATGAAGCTATCGAGATCGGCCGCCCGCGGGAGTTTCGCGGCCGTTTCCTTCGCCTCGCCGAGATACGGCACGACGATGACTTTTTCCGTCGACAGAAGATTCTTGACCACGACGTCGAGCTTGTCGGCGATAGAAATCTTTTTTCCGGCATACCAGTAGCCGTCGCAGGCAAAGAACAGCTTCGGCTGGATCTGTCCGAAACGGTCGATCACGCCGCGCTCGCCAAAATCGGGAGAGCATGACGAGAAGATCGCACCGAGCGAACTCGCGGCAAGCATGATCGCGACGCTCTCCGGCAGGTTCGGGAGCATCGCCGCGACGCGGTCGCCCTTGCCGACGCCGGCGGCTTTCATTGCCTGCTGTAGCCGCGAGACCAGCGCGTGAAGCTCGTCAAAGGTAAACCGGTAGCTCTTCTTGTCCTCGCCGCGGAAAATCATCGCAGGTCCGGAGCCGGTCTTGCGCAGCATGTTCTCGGCAAAGCTCAACTTCGCGCCGGGAAAGAATTTCGCCCCGGGCATACGCGAATCGTCCGAAAGCAGGGGTGCGCCCTTCTCTCCGATGACGGCACAGAAGTCCCAGACCAGTTCCCAGAATGCCGGCAGGTTCTCGACTGACCAGTGGTGCAACTGCCGGTAATCGGAGAGCGAAAGCCCGTAGCGGTGATTGGCCTCATCCATGAAGCGGGTCATTTCGCTCGCGCGAACGGCCTCCGGAGCGGGGATCCAGAGCGGGGCGGTCCTTTCAGTCATTGGCGGCGTATTCCCTAGCGTAAGTGCTTGTGTTTCCGGGGTTCATAGCGCGCCCAACCGCCCGTGTCAGGGTCATGAAAGGAACACATAGCACCCGGAAATAGACTAGACTTCGCTCCGGCCGGCCATTCGGCTGCCCAGCGAACCATCAAGCGCCGGAAATCGTCGTGAGCGTCCCGTCTCGTATGAAGCGTATTGCCGTCGGCTCCATCGCGGTCGTGGCAATTGTTGCGACGGCGCTGCTCGCACTGCCTTATCTCGTTTCCGGACAGCAGATCCGCGGCGTCGCAAGCCGCGCGATCCTGAACGCGACCGGCATCGTTCCGCGCATCGACGGCCCGGTGCGGCTCGTGCTGCTGCCAAGGCCCGCGATCCAGATTCAGGAAATTTCGCTCAACGA
>JAGXQU010000161.1 GCA_018335895.1 Hyphomicrobiales bacterium
AGGAGATCGATCAGGATTTCGATGATCGTCCGGGGATTGCGGCTTATGTGTCCGCCGTCCGGGAGTATTTGCCGCCGCAATTCGTGAATGAGCCGCTTCGCCGACTGCTGGAACAGGCGTTGCTCTCCGGCCATGCAGAGTCCGGCAAATGTGAGCGCAACCGTCACGAGTAAGCGCGGATAGCCGTCTTCTGCAACGGGATAGATCTTGTTCAGAAAGCGAACCTGCCGCGACAGTGAACGCATATAGGAACGATAAAATCCGTGATCCGAATCCTGAAGGATGAGCGGCGAATGCGTGAGCCACGCGATCGCGCGCCGCGCGGTGATTGCGGGCTCCCAGGAAACGGGATGTGCGCCTCCGTGCAGCGCGATCCAGTCGGAAACGAGCGCGCGGGCATTCTGGCTCGACAGCGTGAGGCCGGCGGAGCGCAGATGCCGGAGCCAGCTGAAACCGAGCAGTTCCTCAGACCATTCGCGCGAGGGCGGCAGGATTTCGAACGGCGAGCGGCCTTCTGCCGATACCGTCTTGCCGGCGAAGCCGAATACGCCGCCATAAATCTCGGTCGCAATCGTCGGATCGCCGGTGCGAAGGTCTTGCGGCGCGATCAGGAGCCGTTCCGGAATCGGCACTCCGATACGCCAGCGATAGGCCGGGTTCGCGGTGATCCGCGCCCACCAGCCCCGCAATCCGCCACCACCCAGCGCAGGCCGCCGCCGCTCCGCCATCGGATGTTGTCGCCTTCCGCTTCGCCGGTTCGCGACCGGCTTCTGCAAACTCCCCAGATCCCGCGGCCAAGATAGCCAAGACGATCCTTCTGTCTACTGAATGGAGATCAGGATTTGCGGCGCAGGCGGCTTGCGAAGAATCCGTCGCAACCCGAAAGCCGCGGGTCGCTATGCGGAAGATGAAAGGGAAGTGTCCGCAGATCGCCGTCGGCGGTCACGGCGCGCGAATCACCCGCTTCGTCGGGGCCGATCGGCACGCGCTCCAGATCTTTGTTTCGCGCGAGCAGCGCATTGATCTGCATCTCGCCTTCCTCCGGCTCCAGCGAGCAGGTGGAATAGACGAGCAGGCCGCGGGGATTTAGCAGCTTCACCGCGTTGTGGAGCAGCCGCGCCTGCAGCTTCGTGACCTGCTCGAGATCTTCCGGTTGCTTCTGCCACAGAATGTCCGGGTGCCGCCGGATGGTTCCGGTGGCGGAGCAGGGTGCGTCCAGCAGAATCGCGTCGAAGGGTTCGGCTTCCCACGCCGCCGCATCGGCGGCGACGGTTTCGGCTTTCAGGTTCGTGCGCTCGAGGTTCTGCTTGAGCCGCTTGAGCCGGGGGGTCGAGCGGTCGACCGCGGTTACACGCGCGCCAGCGTTTGCGAGTTGCAGCGTCTTGCCGCCCGGAGCCGCGCAAAGATCGGCGACACGAAGCCCGCGAATGTCGCCCATGAGCTTCGCGGGGATCGCGGCGGCTGCGTCCTGTACCCACCACTCGCCTTCGTCGTAGCCGGGAAGTTGCGTAACTGCGCCTTTGCCGGTGATGCGAACGCTGCCGGTGGGCAGCACGATCCCTTCGAGCTGTTTCGCTAGCGCCGAAGGATCCTGCTTCGGCGTGATATCGAGCGCAGGCTCGATGCGATGCGCGAGACAGATTTCACGCAGCGTTTCCGCGCCGTAGGTGTTGCGCCAGCGTTCGCGCATCCATTCCGGCGTATCGGCCTCCGGCGGCAATGCATCGAGAACCGAACGGCCTTCGGCGACGACCTTGCGCAGCACTGCATTGACAAGTCCCGCATAGCGTTTGTTGCGAAACTCATTCGCGAGATCGACCGAGAGATCGACGGCGGCGTGATTGGCGACTTCAAGCAAAAGAATCTGCGCGCTTGCCGAGAGCAACACCGCGTGTACGCGCACGTCCTCCGGCCAGCCTTCGCTCAGGAAACGTTCGAGCACGGCTTGCAGGCTGCCCGCGCGGCGCAACGCGGTCGCAACGATCATGCGTGCGAGCGCGCGGTTGCGCTCGTCCAGCGCGCGAAACTGCACGCCGGTCTCGCCATGCTCGAACACGTCTTCGAGCGCGCGGCGCCCATGCAGGATCGCGAGCAGGGCATCCGCAGCAAAGCGCCGGGCGGTGAGGCCCGGCGCGTCGCTCTTGATCGGTTTGTGCTGGCGTTTCGCCATTTATCCCCAAGGACCGCGCGGACGTGCTTTCGGTCCTGTTACGCCGGAAACGCGCGAGGCGGAAGAGGTGAGGTTCGATACGGCGCCCATCTCGGATGCGATTTGTTCTAGCTGCGCGATCCGGTTCTCGACCGCCGGATGGGTTGAGAACAGATTGTCCATGCGCTCGCCGGACAGCGGGTTGATGATGAACATGTGCGCGGTCGCCGGATTGCGCTCAGCATCCATGTTCGGGATTTCATGTGCCGCGCCCGATATCTTATTGAGCGCCGAGGCGAGCGCCATCGGCTGGCCGGAGATTTCCGAACCCATGCGGTCAGCGGCATATTCACGCGTGCGCGAGATCGCCATCTGCACGACCATGGCGGCAAGCGGCGCGAGAATCATCATCGCAATGGTGCCGATCATGCCGATGCCGTTGTTGTTGCGGTTGCCGCCGAACATCATGCCGAAATTCGTGAGCATGGAGATGGCACCTGCGAAGGTCGCGGTGACGGTCATGATCAGCGTGTCGCGGTTCTTGATGTGCGCGAGCTCGTGCGCCATGACGCCCGCGATCTCGTCCTTGTTCAGCATCTGCATCAGGCCGGTGGTCGCGGCGACCGCCGCGTTCTCAGGATTGCGGCCGGTCGCGAATGCGTTCGGCTGCGGGTTGTCCATGAGATAGACCTTCGGCATCGGCAGGCCCGCGCGGCTCGAGAGCTCCCGCACCATCCGCACCAGCTCGGGCGCGGACTGCTCGTCGACCTCCTGTGCGCCGTGCATCGACAGGACCATCTTGTCGGAATTCCAGTAGCTGAAGACGTTCATGCCGGCTGCGATCACGAACGCGATCAGCATGCCCTGCTGGCCGCCGATCAGCGCGCCGATCCCCATGAAGAGCGCGGTCATGCCGGCCAGCAAAATCGCGGTTTTCATGTAGTTCATGGAAGGATTTCCCTTTCTGGCGCGAAAAAGCGCCGCCTTCGTCCGGCTGAAAACAATGGGGTGCCGGAACCGCCTTCGCAAGGGCGGGGTTTCTGCGGGGAGCTTGACGCTCGCGTCCGGAGGTTGTTCCTGAACGCCATGACTGAGAAAAGACCGCAGACCGAAGCCGCGAAACGAGCGCTCGCCGAAGCCGAAGCCCGGCGCAGGGAGATCGATGCGGCTGCCGCGGCACTTCCGCCTGAGAAAGGCGCGAAGCGCGAGAAAGAACCCTCTCGTTACGGCGACTGGGAGAAGAAGGGCATCGCCAGCGATTTCTGACTTGGCGGATGCGCGTTACTTTTATCGTGTCACGATTACCGGCGTGCCGACACCGACGCGCTCGTACAGATCGACGATGTCTTCGTTGTACATCCGGAAGCAGCCATAGGACGCGAAGCGGCCGACCGAGCTCGGACGGTTGGTGCCGTGGATCGCGAATTCTCCGCCCGTCAGCGTAAGCGCGCGGACGCCCATCGGATTGTCGGGAGCGCCGCCTTCGTAGACCGCCCGCATGTACGGATGATCGCGGCGCACTTCCGGCGGCGGCGACCATGCGGGGTTCACATATTTCCCGTCAATATGGCGTGTGCCGAACCATTGCTTGCCGCGCTTGGCGACCGCGACCGGATAGCGGAGCGCGCGGCCGTTGCCGAGCGTGAGGTACAACGCGCGTTCGCTGTGCACGATCACGATGATGCCGGCAGGCGCGTTCTCGAACGGCACGACCTCGCGGGCTTTCGCCGCGAATACGATACCGAAGAGGAAGACCAGAACGAGCGCGACTTTCAGTTTCTGCATGACCGCGGTTGTAGCCGCCGGTCCGCGTGCGCGGTGGAAATTAACCTTTTATCGTGAACGCAAAAGTAAAGCGCGGGCTTTCGCCCGCGCCTGCTTGTCTTTTCAGTAGTTAATTCACGCGCTCTTCTTGTTCTGGCGGTTGTTCACCAGATCGTCGACCACCGCGGGATCCGCAAGCGTCGAGGTATCGCCGAGGCTCTGGTATTCGTCCTCGGCGATCTTGCGAAGAATACGACGCATGATCTTGCCGGAGCGCGTCTTCGGCAGGCCCGGCGCGAACTGGATGAGATCGGGCGATGCGATCGGCCCGATTTCCTTGCGTACCCAGTTGACCAGTTCTTTCCGCAACTCCTCCGAGCCGTTCTCGCCCGCCATCAGGGTGACGTAGGCATAGATACCCTGACCCTTGATGTTGTGCGGGTAGCCCACGACCGCGGCTTCCGAAACTTTCGGATGCGCGACGAGCGCGCTTTCGACTTCAGCGGTGCCCATGCGGTGACCGGAGACGTTGATGACGTCGTCGACGCGGCCGGTGATCCAGTAGTAGCCGTCCTCGTCGCGGCGGCAGCCGTCGCCGGTGAAGTACTTGCCCTTGTAGGTCGAGAAGTACGTCTGCACGAAGCGTTCGTGATCGCCGTAGACCGTGCGCATCTGGCCCGGCCAGCTATCGGTGATGCAGAGGTTTCCGGAGGCGGCGCCTTCGAGCACCTTGCCGTCGGCATCGACGAGCTGCGGCTGGACGCCGAAGAACGGCAGCGTCGCCGAGCCCGGCTTCTGTGCGATCGCGCCGGGAAGCGGCGTAATCAGAATGCCGCCGGTTTCGGTCTGCCACCAGGTGTCGACGATCGGGCAGCGGCTGTCGCCGACCACGCGGTAATACCACTCCCAGGCTTCCGGATTGATCGGCTCGCCGACCGAACCGAGGAGACGCAGCGACTTGCGCGAGGTCTTCTTCACCGGGTCGTCGCCCG
>JAGXQU010000162.1 GCA_018335895.1 Hyphomicrobiales bacterium
TCCGGCGGCGTGCAGCCGCGGCTGTGGCTCGATGCGATCACCCATGTCGTGATGGGTAACGACAAGCGCACATACAGATTGCTCACGGATACCGCGAACGGCCGCCGCGTGCTGGAAGAAAGCACCGACGTTCCTGCGATGCGCGAGGCGATCACGCGCTATGTCGCGCGCCGCATGGTTGCGCGGGAACAGGCGCTGGCGACGACCGAAACCAGAGAAGAGGCGCCGAAGAAAAGCCGGGGTGCGGTGTTCGCGGCTTTCGTGCTCGGCGCGCTTGCCGGTGCCGCGGCTCTGTTTGCCGCGGTGTGGTTTACGGGAAATTCTTAATCAGAGCAGTTTCGCGCTTCTGATCTTGGCGATGGCCGCGCCGCCCCGCGCGATGCCGAAGCTTTCCATATCGCAGGTCCACGCGCCTGCTTCGCCGCCGATCCGGTAAATATTGTACGCGCCGCCGCGCTCGGGAGCGGTCCCCGGATTGGATGCCGACGGCACGCCGATCACGTTCACGTCTCTCTCCGGACCGGCAATCTTTTGCAGCATCGCCTTGTGCTTGTGGCCGTGCAGCACAAGCTCAGCGCCTTCACGCGCGACGGCGGCACAGAAGGCCTTCGCATCGGTGAGAATTTCATGCGGCGAATGTTTTCCGGCGGGCGGGTGATGAATCAGCACAACGCGAAAGCGGCGCTCTTCTTTCGTTATCTTCAGGAGCCGCTCGAATTCGAGAAGCTGCGCCTTGCCGAGCCTGCCGGTTGCGAGAAAAGGCGCGGTCGGGATCGCGGTCGACAGTCCGATGATCGCGAGGTTGCCGCGGCGGCGCAGATAGGGGAACGCCGCGCCGGCGATGCCGGAGTCCTGCGCCGGCTCGTCTCCGGCAATGTAGTCTTTCCATAGATCGATATGGAGCAGCGCTGTGCCGCGCACATAAGCGTCGTGATTGCCGGGCACCATGGAGACACGGTCGCCGGGACCGAGGCTTTCGAGAAAGCGCCGTGCGAGAGCGTATTCGTCGGGCAGGCCGAGGTTCACGAGATCGCCGGTCACGGCCAGATGATCGAAGCCGCGGTGTTTCAGGTCCGCGACAAGCGCGCTCAGGAAATCCGGGCTGTGGTGCGCGCCGCGGTTCGAGCGCCAGTTGAAATAGCCGACCGCGCGCTTTCCCATCAGTTCGACGAGTCTGGGGCGCGGCATGGGGGACAGATGCGGATCGGAAAGATGGGCGAGCGCGAACATCATGACTGTGTAGCGGGGAAAACGCGGCGCGCAAACGGCCTGCTATAATGAATAAATGATCCGCCGATTCCTGCATCTCTACTGGCGCATGAAGCGCGGCATGACGCTCGGCGTGCGCGGCGTCGTGCTGCGCGGCGGTGAAGTCCTGCTCGTGCGCCACGGCTATACGCCGGGCTGGCATCTGCCGGGCGGCGGCGTCGAGCCCGGCGAGACTTTCGAGGCGGCGCTCGCCAAAGAGCTGCTCGAAGAAGGCAACATCCGCATCAAGGGAACGCCTGCGCTTCATGGGCTGTTTCAGAACAGGAATGCCTCGTCGCGCGACCATGTCGCCGTCTATGTCGTGCGCGATTTCGACCATGGCGGGCCTCTCGCGCCGACCTTCGAGATCCAGGAAGCGAAGTTCTTTTCGTTGAACGCGCTGCCGGAAGACACGACGCAATCGACGCGCAGGCGGCTCGCGGAAATTCTCGAAGGCTTGCCGCCGCCTGCGCAGTGGTGAGCGCGGCGTAGCCGGCCGCGCAATACACACTTGCAAATGAGCCGTCATTGGACCGGCATCGGCTCTCGTGGTATTCGGCGCGCGAATTTTCGCGGAATATCCTGCCTTGGCCGACCTGTCGCTCAACATCCAGCCCGAAACGCCGGAAGACGATCCGGCGATCGAAAAACTTTCCGAGCGGACCTTCGGCCCCGGACGTTTTGCGCGTTCGGCATATCGTCTGCGCGAAGGCGTCGGACACCGGCGCGAGCTTTCCTACACCGCGCGCATCGGCACGCTGCTCGTAGGCTCGGTGCGGCTCACGCCCATCACGATCGGCGGGGCGAAAGCATTGCTGTTGGGGCCGCTGACGGTGGAGCCGCCGTTCAGGAGCCGCGGCGTCGGCCGCGCGCTGATGGAAGCTTCGATCAAGGCCGCGAAGGATGACGGCGCGAAACTGATCCTGCTCGTCGGCGATGAGCCCTATTACGGGCGCCTGGGTTTTGCGAAGGTCGCACCCGGCCGCGTGAAGCTGCCCGGGCCCGTCGATCCCGATCGCGTGCTGATCGCGGAAATCGTTCCGGGAGCGTTCGAGGGTGTCGAGGGGGCGGTGCGCCGCGACTACGGGCGATAGAAGATTCTTCCTCTAAGCCTGATCTTATCCGAAAACCGGTCCCCACCTTTCGGGGTCATGCTTTAGCGCACGCGCTGCACGAGCACGAAGGTCTGTTCGAGCCTGCGGACGGGCAGAGCCGTGAGCGGCGGCAGCAGTTTGAACTTTCCGTCTGCACAGAATTTTTCCAGAATCTTCGTCAAGCCGTCGAGGCCGACATTGAACGGATCCAGAATCGTGGGGTTCTCGGTATGGGCGAGCGACCATTCGAGCGCCATGACGCCGTTCACGCTGAGGCAGGAAAGCCATGCGGTGAATAGTTTTTCCGGGTCATAGGAGTGGTCGAAGCTGTTCGAGTAGATCACATCGACCGCGCCGATCCATTCCGGCTTCACTTCATGAAAATCCCATTCGATCGTCATCGGGAATTCGGAGGCGTTGTCGGATATTTCGGTACCGAGAATTGTCGCAGGCCGCGCCAGCGCGCTCTTGAAGAAATTCTGCTCCGCCGCGTTGCGGGTGCCGTGGCACAGCACGAAACGGATTTCTGGAACGATCTTTTCGATCTCGTGCACGAGATAGGTAATGTTCTCCTGCACGGCGAAGACGCGGTCCAGTTTGCCCTTGTTGCCGAGGATCTGGATGGTTTTGTACAACTCGTAGTCGAATTTGCCGTTCGTCTTGTACGACATCACATTATAGAGATCGCCGCGCTCGAACTTCTTCAGTCCGACACGCTCGCTGTAGAGGCGGCGAATTTCGATCTCGTAGGGGATTTCCTTGTCGCCGCCCCTGACCCGCTTGAGCCAGTGCCGCGCCCGGAAGAAAAGATAGTCGAGGTAAGCAATCATGGGCGGCGTCCTACGACGCCGGAGGCTCTGAATCAATCTCTCGCCGTAAGGCCTTATGTCTTTGCAAGGCAGGTCTGCCCGACTTCGTGTGTTCGAAAGCAGTCTATCTGCCTTCGCGCGCCCAAGCGGCGGCGATGCCCGCCATCAGGATCAGCAGACCGGAGAGCCCGGCGAAAAGCGGGAACAGCCCGAGCCCGCGCACCACGCTTACGTCGCGCATCTTGAGGCCGAGCCAGTCGGGCCCGGCGAAGCGTTCGGCCGCGCGGATCTGCGCGATGCGTGGCGCGCCGCCGGAAAGATCGGCGAGCCGCAGCACGCCGCCGCCGGTGCCGTTCGCGAGCGGCAGCATCACATCGCGCGTGCTCGTCACTTCGAGATACTCGCGTGGGTTCAGCGGTCCAAGGTTCACGAGCGCAGTCAACTTGCCGTCGGTCGCGCGCCAGAGCCCTAGTTCTTCGGCCTTGATCGCGGAGCGAAAGATGCCGGGTTCGACACGCGTGAGGCCGAGCGTCTGCGTGCCGCCCGAAGGCGCGGTCACGGTCACGGGCTCCGCGCTTTCGCTCATGGTGCGCCGCTCGATCGAGATTTCGCCGCCGCGCGCGGTCATGACGAGGCGCTCTTCCTCGAGTTCCGGCTCTTTCATCAGCCAGTGCGAAAGCCTGCGCAGAAGATCGAGATGCGGTCCGCCGCCCTCATAGCCGCGCGCCCAAAGCCAGATGTGATCGGAGAGCAGCAGCGCGACGCGGCCTTCGCCGTGGCGCGAGAGCACGAGCAGCGGCTGGTTGTTCGGGCCGTTCATCAACGCGCTGCCGGCCGATGTCTGCGCTTCGATCAGGCGAAAGAAACGGCTCCAGCGCGGCGGCGAGAATTCCGAGCCGGGCAGGGCGCGGGTCACCGGATGCTTCTTGCCCTCGTCGGTGAGACCTGCGCGATAGGCGACTTCCGTGATGTTGCCGGTCGGTGCGGCGGGCAGGATGGCTTCGAGCGGCGTGCGCCAGACCGAATTTCTTCCGGCGTAATCGGGGCCCGCCGCGATCAGCATGGCGCCGCCCGCGCGGACATATTCGACGATGTTGTCGAAATAGATCAGCGGCAGCACGCCCTGCTGGGCGTAGCGGTCGAAGATGATCAGATGAAATTCCCTGATCTTGGTCTGGAAGAGTTCGCGGGTCGGGAACGCGATCAGGGAAAGCTCGTGGATCGGCGTGCCGTCCTGCTTCTCCGGCGGGCGCAGAATCGTGAAGTGAACCAGATCGACGTTGGCGTCGGACTTGAGCAGATTGCGCCAAGTGCGCTCGCCGGCATGCGGTTCGCCGGACACGAGCAACACGCGCAGCTTCTCGCGCACGCCGTCGACGGTCAGCGCTACGCGGTTGTTGAGCAGCGTCAGTTCGTTTTCGAGCGGAGCGGCCTCGATTTCGATGATGTTTGCGCCCGCATGCGCGATCTCGACCTCAACCCGTTCCTCGACGCCCGCGGTCACGACAGTGTTTGCGACCACCGCGCCGTCGCGGCGGACCGTGACGTTCACCCGCGCGCCATTCGGGATGCCTTCGTCGACGACGCGGAATCCGATGGTCTGCCGCTGTCCGACGATGCCGAAACGAGGCGTCGAAGTCAGCGCCACGCGGCGGTCGCGCTCGTTTTCGCGCCCGGTGATCAGTGCGTGAACCGGCGCTTCGAAGCCGAGATGCTGGGGCAGCGGCACGTCGTGGACGCGGCCGTCGGTAATCATGATCGCGCCCGCGACGCGCTCCGGCGGTACGTCCGAGAGCGTCGCGCTGAGCGCGGAGAACAGTTTGGTGCCGTCGCCTTCGCCATCGGTGCCGCCATCGACGATGCGCACTTCGAGATTGGGAATTGCAGCGAGACGCTGTTTCAGGAGTTCGGCGGCTTTGTCCGTTGCATCAGTGCGGTCGCCGAAGCGCTGGCTTGCGCTGCGGTCCAGCACGACGGCGACGACGGAAGTCAACGGATCGCGGTCCTCGCGGGTGAGCGAGGGGTTGGCGAGCGCAATCAGGCCGAGCGCGAGCGCGATCGTGCGGATGATTGCGCCGCGCGAGCGGGAGAACAGAAGAAGGGCTGCGACCAGCACGACGACGGCCGCCGCACCGAACAGCAGCGGCAGCGAGATCAGAGGCTCGAA
>JAGXQU010000163.1 GCA_018335895.1 Hyphomicrobiales bacterium
GACCGCTCGAACCATGAGGCGCTATCCTATATCCCGAGCTTCTTCTTCAAAATGTCGTTCACGGCCTGCGGGTTGGCTTTGCCGCCGGAGGCCTTAATGACCTGCCCAACGAACCAGCCGAGCATGGTGGGCTTCGCCTTCACCTGCTCCACCTTGTCGGGATTGCCCGCGATGATTTCATCGACGACCTTCTCGATCGCGCCGGTGTCGGTGACCTGCTTCATGCCGCGCTTCTCGACGACATCGCGCGGGTCTCCGCCCTCTTCCCAGACGATCTCGAAGAGGTCTTTGGCGATCTTGCCGGAAATGGTGCCGTCTGCGATCAGATCGACGATCGCGCCGAGCTGTTTCGCCGAAATCGGGCTTTCCTCGATCGTTTTATCTTCCTTGTTCAGACGGCCAAAGAACTCGTTGATCATGAAATTTGCTGCCGCCTTCGGATCGCGTCCCTTCGCGACCTCTTCGAAGAATGCCGCCGTCTCGCGCTCGGCGATCAGCACGCCCGCGTCGTAGGGCGAAAGACCGAACTCCTTCACGAAACGCGCCTTCTTTTCGTCCGGCAGTTCCGGAAGTTCGGCTTTCAATTTCGCGACAAACGCATCGTCGAATTCGAGCGGCAGCAGATCCGGGTCCGGGAAGTAGCGATAGTCGTGCGCCTCTTCCTTGGAGCGCATCGAGCGCGTCTCGCCCTTGGCGTTGTCGAACAGACGCGTTTCCTGGTCGATCTTGCCGCCGTCTTCCAGAATGTCGATCTGCCGGCGCGCCTCGTATTCGATCGCCTGCCCGATGAAGCGCACCGAGTTCACGTTCTTGATCTCGCAGCGCGTGCCGAGCGCGTCGCCGGGTTTGCGCACCGAGACGTTCACGTCCGCGCGCAGATTGCCCTTCTCCATGTCGCCGTCGCAGGTGCCCAAGTAACGCAAGATCGTGCGCAGCTTCGTGACGTAGGCTTTCGCCTCATCCGACGAACGCAGATCGGGTTTCGACACGATCTCCATCAGCGCAACGCCGGAGCGGTTGAGATCGACATAGGACATCGACGGATGCTGGTCGTGTACCGACTTGCCCGCGTCCTGCTCGAGATGCAGCCGCTCGATGCCGACCTCGAACGAGGAGCCGTCCTGCATATCGACCGTGACGACGCCTTCGCCCACCACCGGATGCTTGAACTGGCTGATCTGATAGCCCTGCGGCAGATCGGGATAGAAATAGTTCTTCCGATCGAACACGGACTTCTTGTTGATCTTCGCCTTCAGCCCGAGGCCGGTTTTGACCGCCTGCTCCACGCACTTTTTATTGATGACCGGCAGCATGCCCGGCATCGCGGCATCGACCAGCGAGACATGCGAATTGGGCTCGCCGCCGAATTCGGTCGAAGCGCCGGAGAAAAGCTTTGCGTTCGAGGTCACCTGCGCATGAATTTCCATGCCGATGACGACTTCCCAATCGTGCTTGTCGCCTTTGAGAAGCTTGGAGGTGCGGGTGGGTGCGTTCATGCGGTTCTTCTAGCAAATTGCCCGCGCGGCTCAACCGGCGAATTTACAGCAAC
This sequence comes from Hyphomicrobiales bacterium, assembly GCA_018335895.1. Taxonomy (GTDB): domain Bacteria; phylum Pseudomonadota; class Alphaproteobacteria; order Rhizobiales; family Xanthobacteraceae. Next base: position 1,550 of record JAGXQU010000163.1, read on the forward strand.
CATGGCAGCAGAAGCGGCACCAGGATCGCCGTCAGCACCCCGTTCAGGCCGAGCGCGATACCCGCGAAGGTGCCGGCGAGCGGATTCACCTGGAAAGCCCGCGCGGTGCCGATCCCGTGCGAGACCAGCCCGGCGGCAAAACCCCTCGCCGCATAGTTCTTGAGCCGCAACATGTTCATCAAGGGCGTCACGATGATCGCACCGGAAATCCCGGTCATGATCACCATAACCGCGGTCAGCGCGGGATCGCCCTGAATTTTCTCCGCGACACCCATCGCAATGGCAGCGGTCGCCGATTTCGGCGCGAGCGCGAGTGTCGCGAGCTTGCTCAGGCCCAGCCATTTCGCGAGCAGCACCGCCGAAGTAATCGAAATCACTGAGCCAACGATGAGCGCCACGATCATCGGCACGAACATGCGCCTCACTTCCGGCAGATGCCGGTAGAGCGGCACCGCGAGCGCAACCGTCGCAGGCCCGAGCAGGAAATGGATAAACTGCGCGCCCGCGAAATACGACGGAAACGCCGTCTTCGAGATCACAAGCACGCAAGAAATGAAAACGACGGACATCATCACCGGATTGGCGAGCGGATGCCTGCCGCAAGCCGCCGAGATCGCATCGGCCACGATGTAGGCAACCAGCGTCACAGTCAGCCACAGGAGCGGGCTGCCGGAAAGATAGACCCAGAGATCGACGAAATTGATCATCGCCCCGCTCCTTCCGGCGCTTCGTTGCCAATCTTCATCAGCCTCGCAAGCGCCGCGAAGGTGATCGCGGTCGCAGCGAGCGAGAGCGCGATCGAAACCAGAATGACCGCCAGGAGTTTCCATCCCTCCGCGCCGAGCAAGGGAAGTTGCTGCACGACGCCGACGCCCGCGGGCACGAACAGGAGGGAAAGATGTTTGAGAATTCCGTCTGCGGTGGCGTTCGTCTCCTGCGGCAGCGGCAGTTTCGCCACCAGCCACGCGAACAAAAGCGCAAGCCCAATCACGGGCCCCGGAAGCGGCGAACCGACCGCGCGCACGAGCGCCTCGCCCGCCAGCTGCAGACAGAGCAGAACTGCGAATGCGTGAAGCATTTTGATCTCTGTAACGAATCGTGAGCCACGCGATTGCCGCAATTCCTACGCGACTGCGCAAAATTGGAACAGTCTCCGGATGCTCGCGTTTCCTCCACTCTCATCTCAGGAGGAACCTTCATGTCTTACGATCCGAACGAACCCCGCAAGTCGTTCGAGTCTGACGAATTTAGCCGCCGTCCGAGCGCCGATCCGGCGCCGGCCGGGTTCACGGGTCTCGTGATCGGCGCAATCGTCGTACTCGGCGCGTTGATCGCTTTCCTGATGTTCCGTGCCGACACGGACACCACGACGCTCGGCATGAATCCGGCGACCCAGCAGCAACAGCAGCAGCAGTTGCCGTCGGCTACGCCGAACAATGACAACAGGACGGGCCCAACGAATCCCGCACCGCAGACGCCCCCTGCGAACAGCAACTAACGGCACCGAAGACCGGCTGGCGAGGACGCCGGCCGGTTTTCGCTGCGCAGTTAGCGCCCCGTGCTGTTCAGAAAGCGGCGGATAAGGTCGTTGTTAGCGACGGTGTCCTCGCCCGCCTTGATGACTTCGTCCACCTGGTCCTGCGGCAATTGCAGGGTGGTTTTCACCTTGTTGAGGTAGTCTTCGCGCTGGCCGCCAAGCTGGTCGAAGCCGATCCTTCCGATAAAGAAGCGCACGTCGCGGCAGTTCCATCGTGCGGGCGCGCCGTAATGCTTGCGCTGATCCGCAGACAGCCCGCAGCGCCAGCGCACGAGTTGCTGACGCCATTCCTCCATGGTCTGCTCGAACGCCGTGTAACTCGCGCGCACGCTGGCATCGATCGCCGTGTCGGCGGCCGCGGACACGAGATCGGCACCCTTCGGCCCCTCCAGCGTATTCGCCCAGTTCCCACTCACGCCACGCCCCGCATCGGCCACCAGAAACAGCGCGCGGCGCAGCTTCACCGCCTGATGCGGCGTCAGCGGCTCGTACGCCGCGGTCGCGGAAAGCCGCGCAATCGTGAACCCGGACAGGCCGAAATTATCGACCAGACCGCCGTCCAGGAGCTTTACGTAGCGCATGCTGCCGTCATGATAGCTCGCGAGCGCGTTCGCGAAGCTTTTGAGCAGCGGCGGCGTGTTCGGGTTCGTGCGCGCACGCACGGCCCAGTCCGGCAGCTGCGCGTTGCATTTTCCTGCATAGCTTTCGATCACGATCGGCGCGAAGGCGATCGGCACGGCAGCCGAGGCCGCGACCGCGTCGGCGATCGGATAGCTGTTCAGGTCCGAACACATCACGCTGAAGGCAGTGCGGCCGAATACGAACGGCGTTCGGTTGTAGATGTCCGCGGCGTTGATCCACACCCGCGGACGCTGACGCGCGCGGAACGCAGAGAATGTCGCGCCGTCGAACAGATTCTGGTTCAGCCACCGCGGCAGATGCGTCGCGTCGTTCACACCGCCCGAGAGCCCGCGCACGAGATTGGCGGGCGTAAGGCTCGTAGAAAGCGCATCGGACTCGACATTCTTGAGGAGAAACCGCTCGCGGAAATCGCTCAGCGCGCCGCGCTGTTTCAACCCGAAATACGCAGCCGTGATCGAGCCGCCGGAAACGCCGCTGACGAAATCGATGCGGTCCAGGAGCGGGCGCGGCCCCTCCGCGGTGGGAACCTCGTAGCGGTCGAGCCCCCGCAGCACGCCGAACGAATAGGCCGCCGCGCGCGTGCCGCCGCCGGAGAACGCAAGCATGATGAGAAACTCGTCGGCATAGGAGGCCGTAGGCTCCTGCTGCTCAGGCATGAGCCCCGCATTCTGCTGGTTGACCGGCTCGTTGATCGGGATGTTGTGCACCGAGCATCCAGCCGCGAGCAGCACGAGTGCCGTCGTCAGCGAGCCCGCACGCAATCCACGAACGCTACGCCACACCTGCTTCACTCCACGGACGTCCGCGACGCTAGCATGGCGCACGAGACAAAAGGGTTAAGGGTTCCATCGCGCGGAACCGTATGCGGTCGTGCCGCGTTATCGTGGCACAAGAAGGGAGACTGTCATGGCCCGTGCCCGGAAAAAGAAAAGCAAGGCTCGCAGGCGCGTTTTGAAGCGCCGTAACACTCTCGCAACGCAGTCAAGCGGCAACTGGCAGATCGGCGCCGGTATTCTCGCGCTTACAGTGATGCTTGGCGCTGCGATCTACGGCGTCGCACTGAACGACGGCGCACGCACGAGCGTTGCGAACTTCGTCGAGAAATTCGAACTGCCGCAAGGCGTGAAGGAACTTCCGGAAACGCTGAAACGGAACCTGCCGGAACTTCCGGCGAAAGACACCGGCGCGCAAACCGGCAAATCTGAAAGCGCTCCCGCGCAGTAGGTTCTACGCGCGGGGCCGAGAAAGCCGCACGCAACGCGCGTGCGGCTTTTTCCTATTTGCCCCACCACTTCTCGGGGACCATGCGCGGACCTGCGGCCTGCTCGACCACATGGCCGAGCGCAAAGAGATCTTCTTCGCCGAACGGCTTGCCGATGAGCTGAAGGCCGAGCGGCAACCCGTTCTGGTCGCGCCCCGCCGGAACCGCGATGCCGGGCAGGCCCGCCATGTTCACGGTGACGGTGAAAATGTCGTTGAGGTACATCTCGACCGGATCGTCGCTGCCCTTCTCGCCGATACCGAAAGCCCCGGACGGCGTTGCCGGTGTCAGCACCGCGTCGATGCCCTGCTTCCACGCCTCGTCGAAGTCGCGCTTGATCAGCGTGCGGACCTTCTGCGCGCGGAGATAATAAGCGTCGTAATAGCCGGCGGAGAGAACGTACGTGCCGATCATGATGCGGCGGCGCACTTCCTTGCCGAAGCCCGCGGCGCGCGTCTGCTCGTACATGTCGACGATGTCCTTGCCCGGCACGCGCAGGCCGTAACGCACGCCGTCGTAGCGCGCGAGATTCGAAGAAGCTTCCGCTGGCGCGACGATGTAATAGGCCGGCAGTGCGTATTTCGTGTGCGGCAACGAGATATCGACGATTTCGGCACCCGCCGCCTTCAGCCAGTCGCGGCCCTTCTGCCACAGGCCGTCGATTTCCTGCGCCATGCCATCGACGCGGTATTCCTTCGGAATCCCGATCTTCATTCCCTTTACGCTCTTGCCAATCGCCTTCTCGTAGTCGGGCACCGGCTTGTCGGCGCAGGTGGAATCCTTCGGATCGTGTCCCGCCATCGAGCGGAGCAGGATCGCGCAATCCTGCACGGTGCGCGCGAACGGCCCGGCCTGATCGAGCGACGACGCGAAGGCCACGATGCCCCATCGCGAACAACGGCCGTAGGTTGGCTTGATGCCGACAATTCCGGTGAAGGCTGCGGGCTGACGGATCGAGCCGCCGGTATCGGTGCCGG
>JAGXQU010000164.1 GCA_018335895.1 Hyphomicrobiales bacterium
GTTCCTGATCTCGGGCGCTGCGACCGGTTGGGTCGGCGAACGGCCGCGCGCTCGACGCCGACGACTTCGCCGACGCTCGCCGAGCTCGCGTTTCCGACGGTCGAACTCTACGCGATGCCGGCTGCAACGCAGACCTTGCTCGACGACAGCGCCGTCAACATCGACGAGTGGCTTGCTGCCGAAGTCGATACGGTCTTCGCCGAGCAGGAGGGTGCCGCCTTCGTCAACGGCGACGGCACCAATAAGCCGCGCGGATTTCTGAACTACGACAAGGTCGCGGAAGGCTCCTGGGAATGGAACAAGCTCGGCTTCGTGATCTCCGGTGCCGACGGCGAATTCCCGGAAGAGAATCCGTCCGATCCGCTGGTCGATCTCGTGTACTCGCTGAAAGCGGGCTACCGCCAGAACGGCACCTTCGTGATGAATCGCCGCACGCAAGGCGAGATCCGAAAGCTCAAAGACGAGAACGGACACTATCTCTGGACGCCACCCGCGCAGGCGGGCGCGCCTGCGAGCCTGATGGGTTTCCCCATCGCGGAAGCCGAGGACATGCCGAACATGGCAGAAGACTCCTACTCGATCGCCTTCGGCGATTTCCGCCGCGGCTATCTCGTGATCGACCGCCAGGGCGTGCGCGTGTTGCGCGATCCTTACTCGTCGAAGCCTTACGTGCTGTTCTATGTGACCAAGCGCGTCGGCGGCGGTGTGCAGGACTTCGACGCGATCAAGTTGCTCAAGTTCAGCGCGGCGTAAACGCGCGGCGATACATCAGGCGGCGCTGCGGTTTCCGCGGCGCCGCACTGACTTCGAAGCCGTCATGCGGGTGATACTCGACGAGCGGTGTCGCCACGACCGGCGCGTAATGCGTGAGATGCCCGCATGCGATTGCCGGATGCGGATGCGAGGCGCGCGTAATCACGCCGACCAGTTCTCCGTTCCGCAGCACCGCGCCGCCGGAGTCGCCGAAGCAGGCGCTGGCGGTAAGGTCGCCGATGCGATCGGGGACAACGAGTTTGAACGGCACGTGTACGACAACCTGTGCCTCGTGAAGTTTTCCCAGATTCCAGCGCTGTTCGCTGGTCGTGCCGTAGCCTGCGATGGTGAAGCTGCCGTCGGTGCCTTGAACGCCGATTTTGATTGGCATCACGGAAGCGGGCAGCGGCTGGCGGAAGCTGAGGATCGCGGCGTCGCCGTGAACCGTTATCATCCGGCCGTCACTGAGTTTTGCATTCTGCGAGCGACTGGAGGCCGCAATATACTTGCCGTCGATGACGACCGCCGCCGCGGAGCAGTGTCCGGCCGTCACCACATGCTGTCTGCCGATCACTGTGCCGGAGCATTGCGCGCCAGATCCGCCGATAACGCGTACGACATGCATGCCGAGCGGCGAAGGATTACCGAACACGATTGCCAGGGCGGAGGTAGAAAGCATCGCGCAAGCGAATGCTGCCGGAAAAAGCCACCGGATGTGACGACCTGATGACGGATAACGCATGGAATCCCCCGAACCCGGAAGGATTGTAGCAAGCGCGGTGCGGGAGAAAAGCGTTTAGTCCAGCTTCGAACCGAGACGTTTTGCCGTCGTGCGGATCCAGTCGATCTGGTTTGCGACCAGCACGATGCCTGTAACAAGGCCGCAACTTTTTCCGGATCTTCCGGCGGACCATGCGATCACGCCGTACAGTACAAGTACGCTGTCTTCGCTGCGGTAGGCGCTGCCGCCGGAGTCGCCGACACAGGCGCCGCTGCCGGGCGCATGTTTCGGCGCATGCAGGCGAAGCATGATGCCGCCGGTCGTGCCGCCATTGACGAGCTGCGCGGTGCGGAATGTGCCGACCCGCCGGTCGCCTTCAACGGATTCGCCAAACCCGGCGATGACGAAGCTGGTGCCGTGCGGCGGAAACGTCTTCTCGGTGGCGAGGCGAACCGGACGGAACGAACCGGGTGCCGGAGCCGCTAGTTTCACGATCGCGATATCGGGCGAGGGTTTGTAGGTCTGGTAGAGGTCGCGCCGGAACGACGGATGCATCACGACCTGGGATACCGCAATTGATCCGGCGTCGGTTTTCACCGTGTAACGCTCGCCGTTCGCGACGCAATGCGCAGCCGTCAGCACGAGATCGCGCGCGATCAACGTGCCTGAGCAATCCTGAATGCTCGAAGTCATGAAGACCGTGTGCCGCTGCGCGCCATGCTCGCCGGCCTTTCCGCCGACGATCGCACCGGCGCTCGCGGACGACGCCGCATAGACCGCAACCAGAAACAGAAAACGAAGCATCGCATCTCCCGCGCCGTGATGTGCGGGGGCGGGCGATGCTTGTCAACCGGATGTCATCATGGCCGCAATCCTGATCGAGCCGCCCGCGGGCGAACCGCTTACGCTCAACGAAGCGAAGAATTATCTCCGTGTCGGGCACGACGCCGACGACGCGTTGATTCAATCGATGATCGCGGCCGCGCGCGTGCAGGTGGAAGCGCACACACGCCGCGCGTTGCTCACGCAAACCTGGCGGATCGTGCTCGACCGCTGGCCGGCATTGGCGTCGATCCCGTCTCCCGTCTCGCCGCTCCGTGAAGTGATCGGCGGGCGCGTGCGGGACGAAAGCGGAGACGCGCAGGAAATGGATCCCGACATCTTCATCGCGAATACGGCGTCTTCGCCGGGCATGATCGGGTTCGACGCGGGCCGCGTGATTCAGCCGGTCAGGACTATCGCGGCTATCGAGATCGATATCGAAGCCGGTTACGGCCTTGCTTCCGACGTTCCCGCGCCGCTGGTGCGGGCCATCCGTCTTCTGCTCGCACGCGCTTACGAGTATCGCGGCGGCGGAGGCGACAATCGGATACCGGACGGCGTCGCGGAACTGATCGCGCCTTATCGCGTGGTGTCGCTGTGACCACGATCGGCGAATTTCGTCACCGGCTGACCCTGCGGGCGGCAGACGAGATCGAAGACGGTGCGGGCGGTGTCACGCGAACCTGGGAGCCGCTCGGCGACATATGGGCTGCTATCGAACCTTTGTCGTTTGACGATGCGGTCGTCTCCGACAAGCGGCTCGGGCGGCTTACCCATCGCGTGACGCTGCGTTACCGCACCGACATCACGCTCACACACCGTTTCGTGCTGGGCGCACGGGTATTCTGCATCCGCGCCGTGCGCGACCCTGACGAGCGCGCACGCCTTCTTGAATGCCTTGTCGAGGAGGAGCGCGCATGAAGCTGCGCGCCGTTCTTGCTTCGGGCCGAATACTACGGCGGCTGCGCGGGATGGACGCGGCAATTCGCGAAGCGGCCATCGATGCCGCTGCGGAAGCGCTGCGCAATGAACTCTCGCGCGCGGGCGAAAATGTCGTGAGTGCAGGGGTGCGCGGTTCTCGCCGTGCAGTCGGATCTTCCGATCGCGCCGATGCTGCGCGCGAACTCGGAACGCTCGAACAATCGCCTTCGCCTTGGCTCGCGCCGGTCCTCCCCACGGCGCTCGAGCCG
>JAGXQU010000165.1 GCA_018335895.1 Hyphomicrobiales bacterium
TTTGAGTGGCGTGAACTGGAATCGCGGCCCATAGACCGTCTGGACCGCTTGCGCTCATTCGAACCGGAGAACCCGCCATGTCTCTCGATGTTGATCAGGCCATCGACCGCCGCCGCATGCGGCGCAAAGTCACCTTCTGGCGGGTATTTGCCGTCGCCGCCGTGTTGGTTGCCGCGGGCGGTCTTCTGGCGGGCATCGGCGGCGCGAACTACATCGAAAAATCGAGCGCCCATGTCGCGCGGGTCACGATCGGCGGTCTGATCCGCAACGATCGCGAGCGCGTAAAGCTCTTTGACGAAATCGAGAAGTCCGGGGCGAAGGCCGTGCTCGTCATCATTGACAGCCCCGGCGGCACCGTCACCGGCTCGGAACAGCTCTTCAAGTCGCTCCGTAAGCTCTCCGAAAAGAAGACCGTGATCGCGGTGGTCGAAGGCTCCGCGGCCTCGGGCGCCTATATTGCTGCACTCGGCACCGAGCGCATCTTCGCGCCGAGAAGCGCGATCATCGGCTCGATCGGCGTGATCTTCCAGTATCCGAATTTCCACCAGCTTTTGCAGAAGATCGGCGTCGACGTGGAGTCGATCAAGTCTTCGCCGCTCAAAGCTTCGCCGAACGGCCTTGAGCCGACCTCGGCAGAAGCCAAAGCCGCCGTCGCTTCGCTCGTCGCCGACAGCTATGGCTGGTTCAAGAGCCTCGTGCAGGAGCGGCGCGCGATGGATGCGGCGACGCTTGTGAAAGTTTCCGACGGCCGCGTCTTCACCGCGGCCCAGGCGCTTCCCCTCAAACTGATCGACGAGATCGGCGACGAGCGGACCGCACGTGAATGGCTCGCGAAGAACAAGGGAGTTGCCGCCGATCTGAGGGTCAGGGACTGGCGAACCGGCCGTGCCGGTTCCGAATTCCGCTGGCTTGGTGCCGCGGCGTCGCTGTTTGAGCTCGCGGGTTTTCCTTCACTTGCGTCGGCGGTATCGAACGACTCGGTCTTGCGCGCCGCAGCGAGTGCGCAACTTGACGGGCTTTTGGCGCTCTGGCACCCTGAATTGCGTAATTGATAGCTGACGCAACTCATTTTGATCGTTCGGCTTTTCGCGCTTTAGCCAGACGATTACAGAAACAGAAGTTTCACAGCGGCGGATCAGAAATTTGTCGATGATCAAATCCGAACTGGTGCAGCGGATCGCGACAGCGAACCCGCATCTGTATCAGCGCGACGTCGAAAACATCGTCGACGCCATCCTGGACGAGATCACGCTTGCGCTCGCGCGCGGCGATCGCGTGGAGTTGCGCGGCTTCGGTGCCTTCTCGGTCAAGAACCGTCCTGCGCGGCTCGGCCGCAATCCCCGCACCGGCGCCCAGGTTAAGGTGCAGGAAAAGGTCGTTCCTTATTTCAAGACCGGCAAGGAAATGCGCGACCGCCTGAACAAGCCGCGCACGCCGGCGAAATAGAGTTGTTCCTTCCGGTTCAAACTTCCGGAGCCCGCTGAATGCGAAAGTTCCTGCGCTGGCTCATTCTCGTTCCGCTCACCATCGTGCTCGTCCTTCTGGCGGTCGCAAACCGTGCGCCGGTGACCCTTTCGCTCGATCCGTTTTCGCGCGAGACGCCGGCCTTTGCCTTCACGCTTCCCCTGTTCGTAGCGCTGTTCGCAGCCATTGTAGTGGGCGTGGTGATCGGCGGTGTTGCCGCCGGCATAGGCCGGATGCGCTGGCGCTACCGCGCGAGAAAAGCAGAGCGCGAGGCGGAGAAGCTGTCGGCGGAGAACGACGCGTTCTTCCAGGCGACGGCCACGCGCAGCCAGCAGGCCGATCCAGCTTCGCGTGAGATCGCGCTGCGCCAGTAGTTTTGTAGGCCCGCACGATTACGCCTCAGTGCCGCCGGTCTGCCAGAACCGTCTTGCAGGGCCGCACGTCCCCTTGAAGTGGACAGGACCGGGCGGCCATGGCATCGGAAGCGCCATGATCGTCAAAATCTGCGGGATCAAGGACTTGGCAGCAATGGACGCTGCGCTCGAGGCGGGCGCGGACATGGTCGGGCTCGTCTTTTTTCCAGCGAGCCCGCGCAATGTAGCGCTTGCCGAAGCGTCCAAACTCGCGGCCCGGGCGCGCGGCAAGGCAAAGATTGTTGCGCTCTCCGTCGATGCAGATGACCAGCTGATCGACGCGATCGAGGCGGGCATCGGACCCGATCTGCATCAACCGCACGGTTCCGAGACGGCGGCGCGCGTCACCGACCTCCGTGCCCGCACGAAAAAGCCGGTGATGAAGGCGATTCCGGTCGCCTCCGCCGCCGATCTCGCACCGCTCGCTTCCTATGAAGCGGTGGCCGACTGGATTTTATTCGACGCGAAAGCGCCGAAGGATGCGACCCGTCCGGGCGGACATGGTCATACCTTCGACTGGTCGCTGCTTGCGAACGTGAAGCGCGGCAAGCCCGTGATGCTCTCGGGAGGTATCAATCCCGCGAACGTGGCGCAGGCGATCGAAGCTGTGCGCCCCGATGCGGTCGATGTTTCATCGGGCGTGGAAAGCGCGCCGGGCGTGAAGGACCGCGATAAGATACTTGCGTTTGTACGCGCTGCGCGCAGCGCGGCTATGGAGAAGGCATCGTGAACGACCGCGTGAATTCGTTGCGTACCGGGCCCGACGAGCGCGGCCACTTCGGTATTTTCGGCGGACGCTTCGTCGCCGAAACCCTGATGCCGCTCGTGCTCGATCTGGAGAAGGCTTACGAGGAAGCCAAGAAGGACCCGGCCTTCAAGAAGGAGATGGACTATCATCTCAAGCACTTCGTCGGCCGTCCGAGCCCGCTCTATTTTGCGGAACGCCTCACCGCGCATTTCGGCGGCGCGAAAATTTATTTCAAGCGCGAAGACCTCAATCACACCGGCGCGCACAAGGTGAACAACGTGCTCGGCCAGATCATGCTCGCGAGGCGCATGAAGAAGCCACGCGTGATCGCTGAAACGGGAGCCGGGATGCATGGGGTTGCGACCGCGACGCTCTGCGCGAAGTTCGGCATCAAATGTGTGGTCTTCATGGGCTCGGTCGATGTCGCGCGGCAGGAGCCGAACGTGCTCCGCATGCGCGCGCTCGGTGCGGAAGTCCGCCCCGTCGAGAGCGGCTCGAAGACCCTCAAAGACGCGATGAACGAAGCGCTGCGCGACTGGGTCACGAACGTGCACGATACTTTCTATTGCATCGGCACGGTCGCGGGCCCGCACCCTTATCCTGCGATGGTGCGCGACTTCCAGTGCGTGATCGGAGAAGAAACGAAAGCGCAGATGATGGAAGCGGAAGGCCGCCTTCCGGATGCGCTGGTCGCCTGCATCGGCGGCGGCTCGAATGCGATGGGCCTCTTTCACCCCTTCCTCGACGATCGCGATGTTGCAATCTACGGCGTGGAAGCGGCGGGTCATGGTCTCGACAAGCAGCACGCGGCGTCGCTTGCGGGCGGCAAGCCGGGCGTGCTGCATGGCAACCGCACTTATCTCCTGATGAACGGTGACGGCCAGATCGAGGAAGCGCATTCGATCTCCGCGGGCCTCGACTATCCCGGCATCGGCCCCGAACACTCCTGGCTGCACGAAATCGGCCGCGTCAAATATCTGTCCGCGACCGACGACGAGGCGCTGGAAGCGTTCCAGCTCTGCTCGCGTCTGGAAGGCATCATTCCGGCACTCGAACCCTCGCATGCGCTCGCCAAACTCGGACAGCTTGCGAGCGGTAAGCCGAAGGATCATCTGATCGTCGTGAACATGTCCGGCCGCGGCGATAAGGATCTCGCTTCGGTTGCGAGCTACATCAATAAGAAGATGTCGGCATGATTGCGCGCGGTTTTGCTAAAGCCGTTCTTGCCCCGGCGCTGGTTGCGGGCGGCGTACTCGCGGGCTACGCGCAGGAACGCTTCGGCGAAAACCCCATCAAGGAAGGTGCGTGGGTCTATCCGACCGAGAAGATCGCGCCCGCCATCATCGAGGCGTTCTGCCAGTCCGGTTTCTCGATGCATTTTGCTGACGGCGGCTTCTTCACCGTGCTCAATCAGCCGATTGCGAAGATGAAGAAGAAGCTGTCGGTGGATACGAGCGGCACTTGTGCGTTCAACGCCGAGAAGCAGACATCGACTTGCGCCGGGACCGAAACCGACGGCCGCCGCAAGTTCGCGCTGAACGAAGAAAACATCTTCGAGCGCGACGGCAGCTACCTGAAAGTCACGACCAGCTTCGTCGACCGCGATACCAAGGAAAAAGTAACGCTGGTCACCTATCCCATGCGCTGCCCGGACAAGGTCGTGCGCGAAATCCTGATCAAGGCGATCCCGCCCAAATGACCGTTACCACCCGCATCGACGCCCGCTTCAAGGCACTCGCGGCCGAAGGCCGCGCGGGCCTCGTCACGTTTATCACCGGGGGCGATCCCGACTACGACGCCTCGCTCGAGATCTTGAAAGCGCTTCCGAAGGCTGGCGCCGACATCATCGAAGTCGGCGTACCATTCACGGATGCGATGGCTGACGGGCCGCCGATTCAGGCATCTTCCTTGCGCGCGCTTGCCGCGGGTCAATCGCTGGAGAAAACGATCGCGATGGTGCGTGCCTTTCGCAAGGACGACAACGAAACGCCGATCGTGCTCATGGGCTACTACAATCCGATTTATATCTATGGCGTCGAGAAGTTTCTAAAGGACGCGAAAGAAGCGGGTGTTGACGGTCTCATCGTCGTCGATCTGCCGCCGGAAGAAGACGAAGAACTTTGCATTCCCGCGATGAAGGCGGGTGTGAACTTCATCCGGCTGGCTACGCCGACCACGGACGACAAGCGCTTGCCTGCGGTACTGAAGAATACGTCCGGCTTCGTTTATTACGTTTCGATTGCCGGCGTATCGGGGGCCGCGGCGCCGCAGACCTCGAACGTGATCGACGCGGTCGCGCGCATCAAGCGTCACACCAACCTGCCGATTGCGGTGGGCTTCGGCCTGAAGACGCCGGAGCACGCGCGTGCGATTGCCGAAGGCGCAGACGCCGCGGTCGTGGGCTCCGCGCTGGTCGAGGCCGTCCGCACGAGCCTCGACGACAAGCAGCGCGCAACACCGAAAACGGTAAAAGCCGTCACCGATCTCGTTTCTGCGCTTGCCGAAGGCGTGCGTTCGGCGCGTCGTAAGGCTGCCGAATAAGGCGGTTTCGAAACCGCCGCCCGCACCTATATAATGTTTCCTCGTATTCGACCGGAGCCCCGGCCATGAACTGGATCTCGAACGTCGGCCCGAAAATCCGCTCTTTCCTCGGTCGCCGCGAGGTGCCCGAGAATCTCTGGATCAAGTGTCCCGAGACGGGTCAGCTCGTCTTTCACAAGGACGTGGAAGCGAACCAGTGGGTGATCCCCGGCTCGAACTATCACATGCGCATGGGTGCCGCAGCGCGCATGAAGTCGACCTTCGATAACGAAACCTGGCTCGATATCGCGGTGCCCGGCGTAGCAGCCGATCCACTGAAATTCCGCGATGAGAAGAAATATGCCGACCGCATCAGGGACGCCCGTTCGAAGACGGGCATGCAGGATGCGGTGAAGCTCGGCTACGGCAAGCTTGAATCCGTTCCCGTCGTGGTCGCGGTACAGGATTTCGATTTCATGGGCGGCTCGCTCGGCATGGCGGCAGGTGAAGCCGTCATCAAGGGTTTGGAAACCGCCGTCGAAAAGAGCGCGCCTTTTATTCTATTTGTCGCTTCCGGCGGCGCGAGGATGCAGGAAGGCATTCTATCGTTGATGCAGATGCCGCGGACAACCGTTGCCGTTCAGCGGCTGCGGGAAGCGAAAAGGCCCTATATCGTCGTACTTACGAACCCGACGACGGGCGGCGTTACCGCGTCCTACGCCATGCTCGGCGACGTACATATCGCGGAGCCCGGTGCCCTGATCGGCTTCGCCGGCCCGCGCGTGATCGAACAGACGATCCGCGAGAAACTTCCGCCCGGCTTCCAGCGCGCGGAGTATCTGCGCGACCACGGCATGGTCGACATGGTCGTGCATCGCCACGAGATGCGCAAAACGCTTGCGCGTATCTGCCGTCTGCTCACAAAGGCCCATGGCGCGGGCGGGCAGCCGTCGCTCGCAGCACCCGCAGGGGCCTGAATCGGGCGGCTCGCCGCCGCCCGGTCTCCTTCCAGATAGCATGTCCTCTGCTGATCAAGTTCTCGCCAGGCTCGGCGCGCTTCATCCGAAACGGATCGATCTTTCGCTCGGGCGCCTGAACCGGCTGCTCGCAGCGCTCGGCAATCCCGAGCGGCGGCTGCCGCCTGTCATTCATGTGGGCGGTACCAACGGCAAAGGTTCGACCGTCGCGTTTCTGCGCGCAATGCTCGAGGCCGAAGGCAAGCGCGTCCATGTCTACACCTCGCCGCATCTCGTGCGTTTTCACGAGCGCATCCGCCTTGCGGGGCAAATCGTCAGCGACAAGGCGCTTGCCGCCGCACTTGAAGAGACCGAGCGCGCCAATGCGGGCGGCGAGATCACGTTTTTTGAGATCACGACGGCGGCGGCATTTCTCCTGTTCTCGCGAAGCGAAGCGGACGTGCTCTTGCTCGAAGTCGGTCTCGGCGGGAGGCTGGACGCGACCAATGTCGTCGAGCGCCCGCTTGCAACCGTGATCACGCCGGTATCGATCGACCATACCGAGTATCTCGGACCCACGATTGCGGACATCGCAGGCGAGAAGGCCGGGATCTTCAAGCGTGGCGCGCCGGCGATCGTCGCAAGCCAGGAAGAGGCGGCGCTC
>JAGXQU010000166.1 GCA_018335895.1 Hyphomicrobiales bacterium
CGCTCAGAAGAGTTCGAGCCTGTGACCGCCGAGCCGGATGCGGCGGACATCGTCTTCGTCGGTGAGCTTCGCAAGCTCAAGGGCGTGGACGTGCTGATCGAAGCGATCGCACGCCTGAAGTCGGACGGCAGGACGCTTCGCGCCGTCATCGTCGGCGATGGGCCGGACCGCGAAGCGTTCGAGGCGCTGGCGGGATCGCGCGGTGTCGCAGCGCAGATCACATTTGTGGGCGCGATGCCTGCCCGCAGTGCCTTCACGAAGGGACGCCTGCTCGTGGTGCCTTCGCGTGCGGAGTCGCTGCCCTACATCGTGCTGGAAGGCATCGCCGCGGGCATGCCTGTCGTTGCAACCGGGGTCGGCGGCATTCCGGAAATCTTCGGCCCCGACACGGACGCCCTGCTTCCGCCCGGAGACGTCGCGGCGCTGGCTGCCGCGATCCAGAAGCGGCTCGATCATCCGGACGGCGGCGAAACTTCGCGTCTTCGCGCCCGGGTTTCCGGATTATTTACCGTACCGGCCATGTCCGCCGATATTCTAGGGGCTTACGAGCAGGCGCTTTCGCGCCGTAATCCCTGACTGTCTGCACCAGTATTAAGCCTTCCGAGACGGATTTTCTCTAGTTTTCCTCACACTTTAGGCGGTTCGGGGACCGCCCGGATTTGACCGTCGGGGAAGCAATGATCAGGGCCGGCCACAAGAACGGAAACGCAAAAGCGTCCGAACGCGCAGCGAGCGCGATCGCTGCCGCGCAGGTACCCAACGCAGCGCGCGAACTCAGTCCGCTCGCGAAGATGATCGCGAGCGAGCCCGCGCCGCCGGCAATGTCCGCGGTTGTGCTCGGCGGCGCCATTCGCATTGCCGAGTTCGCGCTGCTCGTTCTGACCGGCGCCGCGATTTATCTCGGCTACGTCTATCCGAGCGAAGCTTTCATCTGGCCGTATTTTGTCGCGACCTTCGGCGCTGCCGCGGGCGCGATGGTCGCGTTTCATGTCGCCGACATCTACGACGCTGCCGCGCTGCGGCGTCCGATTTCGTCGCTCGCGCGCCTCACCCTCGCCTGGACCGCGATCTTCCTGCTCGCCTTTGCGCTTCAGTTCTTCTTCCGCCTCGAAGGGATGTACTCCCGCGTCTGGACCGCGAGCTGGTACTTTACCGGGCTTGCCGTGCTGTTCGCCTTCCGTCTGCTGATCGGCGCGAAGGTGCGCCAATGGACGCGCGAAGGCCGCCTCGTCCGCCGTACCGTGATCGTTGGCGGCGCCGCGGCGGGCGAAGCGCTGATCCAGGCGCTGGAGGCGCAAGAGGACTCCGACCTCGACATTCGCGGCGTGTTCGACGACCGCGGCGACGACCGCTCCGCGCCGATGATCGCGGGCAAGCCGAAACTCGGCACGGTCGATGATCTCGTCGAATTCGCGCGCCGCACGCGCATCGACCTCCTGCTCGTTTCGCTGCCGATCACCGCCGAAAGCCGCGTGCTCCAGATGTTGCGCAAGCTCTGGGTGCTGCCGGTCGATATTCGCCTAGCCGCGCACACCAGCACGCTGCGCTTCCGCCCGCGTGCCTATTCCTACATCGGCAACGTGCCGGTGCTCGACATCTACGACCGGCCGATCGCCGACTGGAACTTCGTGCTGAAGGGCCTGTTCGACCGCGTGGTCGGCGGCCTGTTGTTGATCGCGCTTTCGCCGGTGATGGCGCTTACGGCTCTCGCGGTGAAACTCGACAGCAAAGGCCCGGCGTTCTTCCGCCAGAAGCGCTACGGCTTCAACAACGAACTGATCGAGGTCTACAAGTTCCGCTCAATGTACACCGACATGGCCGACGCCTCTGCGGCGAAGCTCGTGACGAAAGACGACCCGCGCGTGACCCGTGTCGGCCGCTTCATCCGCAAGACCTCGCTCGACGAACTGCCGCAGCTCATCAACGTCGTCTTCAAGGGCAATCTCTCGCTGGTCGGCCCGCGCCCGCATGCGGTCCACGCCAAGGCGCAGAACCGCCTCTATGACGAAGTCGTCGACGGCTACTTCGCGCGCCACCGCGTGAAGCCGGGCATCACCGGCTGGGCGCAGGTGAACGGCTGGCGCGGCGAAACCGACACGCAGGAAAAGATCCAGCGCCGCGTCGAGCACGATCTCTACTACATCGAGAACTGGTCGGTGTTCTTCGACCTCTACATTCTCGCAAAGACGCCGATCTCGCTGCTCAAAACCGAGAACGCCTACTGATGACGGCCGCGGCGGCAGCATCCTCCGCCTATGTGATCTCGCCACTACGCGCGGTCGAAAAGCTGCGCCATCTGATGCTGTGGCTGACCGGATTCTCCGGCGCCTTCGTCTTCACCGAGCCCTCGCCATACGAAATCTTCGCGTCGGCCGCGATCTTCGTTTTCTTCGCAAGCGGGCTCGCGCTGCGGCGCGGGCACATTCCGCTGCTCGCCCTCCTCGTCGTTTATTGCTTCGGGCTCACCATCGCCGTCATTCCGGTGGTAAGCGAAAACAAGACGGCGCTGTGGGTGGCGGTATCCTGGTTTCTGGCCGCGACCGCGCTGTTCTTCGCCTGCGTGATCGCGGAAGACACCGGACGCCGTCTCGATTTTCTCCTGCGCGGCTACATGACCGCTGCGATGATCGCTTCGCTGATCGCGATCCTCGCCTATTTCCGTGCGCTGCCGGGCGCGGATGCGTTCCTGCTCTATGGCCGCGCGAAAGCGACCTTCAACGATCCCAACGTGCTCGGACCCTTTCTGGTCCTGCCCGCGCTGCTCGCGATCCGCCGCGCGCTGAGCTTTCGCCTGAAGGATCTCGTGATCGGCGGCGCGCAGGTGTCTTTGATCGCGGTCGCGGTCCTGCTCTCCTTCTCGCGCGGCGCATGGGGCCACTTCGCGGGATCGGCGGCGATCTTCGTCGGTCTTCTATTTGTCGTGAGCAACGACCCGCGCGAGCGTGCCCGCATCGTCGCGGCAACGCTTGCCGGCCTGATCGCACTGGGTCTGCTGCTGGTCGCGCTGCTTTCGATGCAGGGCGTCGGCACCTTGTTCTCGGAGCGTGCGTCGTTCGACCAGAGTTACGACATGGGCCAGCTTGGCCGCTTCGGCCGTCATGCGCTTGGCTTCCTGCTCGCGCTCGATACGCCGTGGGGCCTCGGGCCATTCCAGTTCGCGAAAATCTTTCCCGAGGATCCGCACAACGTCTACCTCAACGCCTTCATGACCGGCGGCTGGACGAGCGGCCTCACCTACATCCTGTTCGTCGCGATGACAGTTTGGGCCGGATTGAAAGGCGCGCTCCGCGCGACGCCCTGGCGGCCGGTGCTGCTTGCGGTCTGGGCCACCTTCGTCGCGGTCGCAGCCGAAGGCGCGATCATCGACACCGACCACTGGCGGCACTTCTGGCTACTCGCGGGGCTCCTGTGGGGTGGCGCCATCGCCGCGAGCCGTTATCGTGTTGAAATTCCGCGCAAATCAGTAGAGAAGAAACCGCGCGCAGCAACGGAACCGTCGTTGCAGCGCAAGGAGCGGATCACTATAGTCCGCGCCCTGTCGGAGCGTGGCGCAGCCCGGTTAGCGCACTAGTCTGGGGGACTAGGGGTCGTGGGTTCAAATCCCGCCGCTCCGACCATTTCTTTTCAGCGCCGATAGGTCGCGGTGCCTCTCTCGCGCGAGCCACTACAAAGAGATGATGACAGAGAACGCGCGCCGCGGGCGAATCAACTCCACTCTTCGACGCTTTCTGGACAGCGAAGCATCCGGCGGCATGCTGCTGATGGCGGTCGCAGCACTTGCGATCGTGGTCGCAAACTCGCCGCTCGCGCCGCACTATTTCTCCGCGCTCAAATCCTATCTCGGCCCGCTCAGCGTCTTGCACTGGATCAACGACGCGCTGATGGCGGTGTTCTTCCTGCTGGTAGGACTCGAGATCAAGCGCGAGATGATGGACGGCCAGCTATCGACCTGGAGCCGCCGCGTGCTTCCGGGCTTCGCCGCACTTGGCGGCATGGTGGGGCCCGCACTCATCTATGTCGCGTTCAACGGCAGTGATCCCGTTGCGCTGCGCGGCTGGGCCATTCCGGCTGCGACCGATATCGCCTTTGCACTCGGCGTGCTGTCGCTTCTGGGCCCCCGCGCGCCGGCATCGCTGAAGGTATTTCTGGCTGCGCTTGCGATCATCGACGATCTCGGCGCCGTCGTTATCATCGCGCTTTTTTACACCGCCGAGCTGGCCTTCCTCTATCTCGCGGCCTCCGCCGCGATCGCCGCGATGCTATACGTTCTGCACCGGCGGAAGGTGAACAGTCTCGTTCCTTACCTTGTGCTCGGCCTGCTGCTCTGGTTCTGCATCCTGAAGTCCGGCGTGCACGCGACGCTCGCGGGCGTCATCCTCGCGATGTTCATCCCGATCCGCCTGACGCCGGCGAAGCCCGAGGCGTCGGAGGCGGCATCGCCGCTGCATCGCCTCGAAGACAGACTGCATATCCCCGTTGCCTTCTTCATCGTGCCGATATTCGGCTTTGCGAATGCCGGCGTTTCCTTCGCCAGCGCATCGCTCGCGCTGCTCGAGGACCCGCTCATCCTCGGCATCGCACTCGGGCTCGTGCTCGGCAAAGTCGTCGGCATTCTCGGGACCGTCTGGCTGCTCGTGAAAATGGATTGGGCCGACCTGCCGGTCGCCGCGAGCAAGCGGCAGATACTCGGCGTGTCGCTGCTCTGCGGCATCGGCTTCACGATGAGCCTCTTCATCGCGTTGCTCGCCTTCGGCGATCCCGCGTTCCAGGACCGCGCCAAGTTCGGCATTCTCGGAGGCTCGCTGATCGCGGGCGTGCTCGGCTATCTCGTGCTGCGCTTTGCGAAGAACGAGACTCCGGCCGAGTCTTCCGCAGCTACCTTTCGATAACGAAACCCAGAACTTCGCCGAGCAGCTTCTCCCACGCCGGGTCGCCCGGCAGCGGCACGTGGTTTTCCGTCTCTAGCGTGACGAACTTCGCGCCGGGAATGGCCGAACATCCCGGCGATGGGTGGCGGCGGCTCCAAGGAAATGCCCTACCGCTGAAACACAAAAATATTCCGGCGCGTGGAGGCACCGGAGCGTAGTTTTCCAAAGCGCGATGGTGCACAACTGCGGGCGAGCCAACCACTCGCCCGCATTTTTATGTACGTCGCTTTTGCAACTCTCCTGTTCGCTCTGGCGTTCGCCACGGGACAGGCTTCCGCGCAGCGCGGCGGCGAGATCACGGTCACGATTTCACCGGGACCGGAAATCAAGGCAGAGCTTCCCTATTACACCGCGAGCGGCGACCTGCGCCTGCACTTCAACAACACGACATCACGCCACGCGAAGATTGTATCGATGGAGCTTTTGTTCGCCGACCTCCTGGAGCGCGGAACGAACTGCGAGAATTTTTTCGGCAACACCATCGGTGCCGTGGTCCGCAAATACGATCTGGCGAATTTCGAGGTTCCTTCCGCGAAACAGGTTTCCACGGCCACGAAGATGCTGCCCTTCGACGGACACATCGATAACGGCCGCGTCGAGCCCGCTTTCCACGACGAGCGCACGAAACGCTACGGGTTCATCGCGTGCTACAAATTCGTGTTCGAGAACGACGGCTTGCAACTGGAAGTCTACCAGCTCGCGGGGCGCTGGACCTTCGACCGCAAGAGCGGAAAGCTGCTCTCGAAGAAAATCGAGCCGAAGGCCGAATTGCTGCCGCGTTAGGTGCTGCCCTTCCGGCTCGCATCCAGCATCCGCTTGCACTCGCCCAGTTCATAGAGCGTCGCTTTCAGCAGCCGCACGGCTTCGGCGGGCAGCCGCATGCTTCCCGGCGTTTCCGGCATCGGCGCGCGCGGGACAGCAGGACGCTCCGCAGTCCGCGGCTCGTAGCGCTCCTCATGCGGCGGACGCATCTGTGCGCGCGGCTCTTCGCGGACCGGAGCGGGCGCGAATTTGCGAAACGGAATCGCCGGACCTTCGTCTTCGTAGTCGTGATGCGCGGGCGGAACCTGCCGCGGCATATCGGAGATCCGCGGCTCCGGCGTGCGCGGCATCTCCGGCTCTTGCCGAATATCGTGACGCGGACGCGGCGGAGGAACGAAGTTCACTGAGCCGCCGCGCGCGCCCGCCGAGATGCTCATGTTCTCGGCATCGGCTTCGAGCGCTTCCGGATTGAAGTCGATGTCGCGAAGCCGGGCCGGGTCGGTTTCCGCCGAGCGGCCGACGGTCTGCACGTAGCGCAGGCCCTGATCCTTCAGGATCTGCTGCACACCCCGGATCGTATAGCCCTCACCATAGAGAAGATGTCGAATGCCGCGCAGCAGATCGACGTCGTCGGGACGGTAGTAGCGGCGTCCGCCGCCGCGCTTCATCGGTTTGATCTGTGCGAAACGCGTTTCCCAGAAACGAAGGACGTGCTGCGGCAAGTCGAGGTCGTCGGCGACCTCGCTGATCGTCCGGAAAGCGTCAGGACCCTTTTCCACTTACGCAGCCTCTTTGAAGGCGTTCAGCGGCTATTCCCGTCGACGTGCCGCCCGTTGATTCGCTGCTTGAGAATATTCGATGGCTTGAAAACCATCACCCTGCGCGGCTCGATAGGCACTTCTTCTCCCGTCTTCGGATTGCGGCCAACGCGCTCGCCCTTCTGGCGAACGATGAAGGAACCGAAAGAAGAGAGTTTCACGTTCTCGCCGCGAGCGAGAGAGTCGGCAAGTTCCGTGAGAACGAGTTCGACGAGCGCCGCCGACTCGGTACGCGAGAGGCCGACCTTCTGATAGACAACTTCACTCAGGTCAGCGCGCGTGATGGTCTTCCCGCTCATGGCCGCCCCCGCGGTGCAAACTACTATCGTACTGATAATGCGACGTTATTTGCGGCTGCGCGCCGGGTCAACAGCTTTAGAACAATTCTGTCGCGCGCCCGCGAAACCGTATCACCAGCGCAACAGCGCAGAACCCCACGTGAAGCCGCCGCCCATGGCTTCCAATAGAACAAGATCGCCTTTCTTTATCCTTCCATCGTTGACGGCAACGGAAAGCGCGAGCGGAATCGACGCCGCGGAAGTATTTCCGTGCTTGTCTACCGTCACGACAACCTTGTTCGGTGCAATTTTAAGTTTTTTGGCGCTGCCGTCGATAATACGAAGGTTAGCCTGATGCGGGACGAACCAGTCGATGTCCTCCGACGAATATCCGGTCGCGGCGTAGGCATCCTCGATCACGTCGGTGATCATGCCGACCGCGTGGCGGAAGACTTCCTTGCCTTCCATCCGCAAGTGACCGACCGTTCCCGTCGAACCCGGCCCGCCATCGACAAAAAGCTTGTCCCTGTGCCGTCCGTCCGAGCGTAGTTTCGAAACAAGAATGCCGCGATCGTCACGGGTGCCCGGCTGCTCGCTGCGCTCCAGCACGACCGCACCAGCGCCGTCACCGAACAGAACGCAGGTCGTCCGGTCCTCCCAGTCGAGGAGGCGCGAGAAGGTTTCCGCACCGATCACCAGCGCGCGTTCGAAATCGCCGGAACGAAGGTATTTATCCGCCGTCGAAATCGCGAAAACGAAACCCGAGCACACCGCCTGGAGATCGAAGGCAGCGCCTCGCGTAATTCCGAGGGCCGCCTGAACGGTGGTGGCGGTCGCCGGAAAGGTCAGATCGGGCGTCGAAGTCGCAAGTACGATGAGATCGATGTCGGAGGCGGTAAGGCCCGCGTTCGCGAGTGCGGCCCTCGCTGCCGCGATTGCGAGATCGGAGGTCTTTTCGTCCTTCGCCGCGACGTGGCGTTCGCGAATGCCCGTGCGCTGCACAATCCATTCGTCCGACGTATCGACCATCGTCGCCAGTTCGGCGTTGGTCAGCGTGCGGGCCGGGAGATAGGAACCCACCCCCCGCACGACCGAGCGGTAAACTGTCACTGCTGCATTTCCTCGGCCGGTTCCGGCACCGCGGGCGTTTCCCACCGCAGGCCGTCGGCAATTCCCTTCAGTAGATCGTGGCGGACGACGTCGTAGCCGATTTCGATGGCGGAAGCGAAGCCTTCCGCATCGGTTCCGCCATGGCTTTTTACGACGAGCCCGTTCAATCCGAGAAACAGGCCGCCGTTCACCTTCCTCGGGTCCATCTTCTCGCGCAGCACCCGGAATGCCCCCCGCGCGAACAGGTAGCCGATCCTGGCGCTGAGTGTGCGGCTCATGGCGGCGCGCAGATACTCGCCGATCTGGCGCGCGGTACCTTCCGCCGTCTTCAAGGCGATGTTGCCGGTGAAGCCTTCGGTGACAATGACATCCACGGTGCCCTTGGAAATGTCGTCGCCTTCGACGAAGCCGCGGTAATCCAGATTGGAAGCGTTCATTCCGCGCAGAATCTGGCCGGCCTCGCGTACTTCCTCGACGCCCTTCATCTCCTCTACGCCGACATTCAGCAGCCCAACCGTCGGGCGGTCGAGATCGAACACGACGCGCGCCATCGCGGCACCCATCACTGCGTTGTCCACGAGCTGCTTCGCATTGGAGCCGATCGATGCGCCGACATCGAGCACGACGCTTTCACCCCGGAGCGTCGGCCAGATCGCTGCAATCGCAGGCCGATCGATGCCGGAAAGCGGCTTCAGGCAGAACAGACTCATGGCCATCAGCGCGCCGGTGTTGCCCGCCGAAATTGCCACGTCGGCTTCGCCCTTCTTCACGGCCTCGATCGCGAGCCACATCGAGGAAACCTTGCGGCCCTTGCGTAGCGCTTGGCTCGGTTTGTCGTCCATGCGGACGGCAACGTCGGTGTGAACGACCTTGGCGGTCTTCAGCCGGTTCTGTTTGGCGAGGACGGGCGCGATCTGCTTCTCGTCGCCGAACAGGAGATACTCGGTATCCGGCCTGCGGATGGCGGCGATTTCTGCGCCCGGTACGATCACGGTGGGGCCGTGATCGCCTCCCATGGCGTCGATAGCGATGCGAACCGTTCTGGACATGCGGAATGGCAGCAGGCTGTCGGGCTTCAGCCGAATGATTGAGGATGCCCGGCCCCGCTCCGGCGCTGACCGACAATAGCGGTTCGGCAACACGGTTCAACCGTGGACCTATAAAATATGCAATTTCAACAGCTTAATATTACTTCTTGATCCTATTTTTAAGCGCCGAAAGCCCCTCGAACGAGCCGGGCTTCGGCTCGTCCGGCGCCTCCTTCGCTTGCGGCACTTCGAACGCAACCCCAGGCTTTCGAGGATAAGGATCCATGGCGAGGATCAGGAACTCGGTCGCAAGCGCCCCCAGATCGATCTTCCCGTCGATGATCGGGTCCGGGAGATCCTCGATCTCTTCTTGGTCGTCGGTCTTAGCCTCGCTTTCGGGATCGGTCGCGAAGTCCACCGAGAAGGTTTCGGCGACCGGGTTGTCGAATTCCTCGAGGCTGACGACGCAGTTCTGCCGGACCACACCTTCAAGCGTGCCAGACACGTCGGCGCCATCGTCGCCCACTGGCCTAACCTCGAACGCGACTTTCAACGACTTCACGGACAATACACCGGCAGCATCCGCAAGCCGCTGGCGCGCCGCATCGTCGGGCACGAGTTCGAACGACTTTCCCTGCGGCGGCACCGATGCGAGTTCGATCTTATAGGTCCATGGCAGATCATCCTGCATCGGCGTTGGTCCTCCCTGGCGCGGAAAATTCTACACGGCCTTCCAGAAATTGATCGAACGGCTGAAGGCCGAGGACGCCCGCCGTTTCAATTGCATAAGCTGCAAGGGGCGCGGCTTTCCCGGCGTCTTCCGTTCCGAGAATGTTGCGGGCGATGGCGGCTGAAAGGGCTGCCTCGTCACCACCCGCAATCGCAGGTGCATAACTCGCAGTACGGCCGAGATAGGCCTCGGCTAGCGTACGCATCTTCTTCGGCACCGCGAGGTCGCCGATCCCGATCTCGCGCAAGCTCGCGTCCATGTCCTCAAAGAAGCGGTCCAGAAGCTCCTGTCCCAGCGCGGCACCCGCCTCACCGGCCCGCACGAGCCGCTCGTTCACGAGATGCATGTGCAGCACCAGGAAATCGAAGCGCCCTTCCACCGTATCGGGCACGGCCAAATCCCGGTAGAAAACGGGCGCGCGGGCCTGCGCCACGATGGCGCCATAGAGGCGTTCGATGGTCTTTCGGCGTCCGGAATCGGTTTTCTTGAACCAGAACATGCTCGGTTGCGGGGGTAATTTGCGTTTCGTAGCCGCGCGAGGTAGTCGCGGGGTCGCGACAAGTCAATCCGGCAATTAACCATTATGCGTTTACGAGTGCTGCAACCCACCGCGATCCGCCGCGCGCCCGCGCTTGCGGCGCTGTTTTCTTCGCTCGCGGTCGCCGCGTGCAGCAGCATGCCTGTGAACAGCTTCACGCAGACGCTCCACCGCGGCTATGTGCTCGACGAGCAGGCCTTGCAGCAGGTTCCGATCGGATCGAGCCAGGAACAGGTGCTACTCGTGCTCGGCACACCCTCGACCGTCGCCACCCTTTCGGGCGAGGCATTCTACTATATCTCGCAGAAAGCCCGGCAGACCGCGTTCTTCAAGCCCGAGCTCGTCGATCAGCGCGTACTCGTCGTCTATTTCAGCGCAGACCGCCGCGTGATCCGTATCGCGAACTACGGCATGCAGGACGGCAAGGTCTTCGACTTTATCGGCCGCACGACGGTCGCCGGCGGCTCCGATATCAGCATGGTCGGCAACATGCTGAAGAACATGGGCAACCTCAATCCGTTCGGCGTCGGCCGCGAGTAAGCGGCGTATCCCTGCAAAAAGAAAAACCCGCGAGGATCGCTCCCCGCGGGTTTTTTGTTTCTTATGCGTCTCGCTTAGTGCGCAAGGATCGCGAGCAAGAGCAGTGCCACGATGTTCGTGATCTTGATCATCGGGTTCACCGCCGGTCCAGCCGTATCCTTGTAAGGATCGCCGACCGTGTCGCCGGTTACGGACGCCTTGTGCGGCTCGGAACCCTTGCCGCCGAAGTTGCCGTCTTCGATGTACTTCTTCGCGTTGTCCCACGCGCCGCCGCCCGAGGTCATCGAGATCGCGACGAAGAGACCCGTCACGATGACGCCGAGGAGCATGGCACCGAGCGCGGAGAAGCCCGCAGCCTTACCGACCGCGCCACCGCCCGCGATGTAGTAGATCGCAAAGTAAGCGACGATCGGCGACAGCACAGGCAGAAGCGACGGGATGATCATTTCCTTGATCGCAGCCTTGGTCAGAAGGTCGACCGCCTTGCCGTAATCCGGCTTGTCGGTGCCCTTCATGATGCCCGGCTTCTCTTTGAACTGACGGCGAACTTCCTCGACGATCGAACCGGCAGCACGGCCGACGGCCATCATGCCCATCGCGCCGAACAGATACGGCAGCAGGCCGCCGAACAGGAGGCCGACCACGACGTAGGGATTCGAGAGCGAGAAATCGACCTTCACGCCGGCGAAGTATTTGAACTGCGCGGAGTTCGTGACGAAGTAGTTGAGGTCAGAGGTATAGGCCGCAAACAGCACCAGCGCGCCGAGACCGGCGGAGCCGATCGCATAGCCCTTGGTGATGGCCTTCGTGGTGTTGCCGACTGCGTCGAGCGCGTCGGTCGCCTTGCGGACGTCCTTCGGCAGACCCGACATTTCGGCAATGCCGCCGGCATTGTCGGTGACAGGACCGAAGGCATCGAGTGCCACGACCATGCCCGCGAGCGCGAGCATCGCAGTCACGGCGATGGCGATGCCGAACAGGCCGGCGAGCCAGTACGTCACCAGGATGCCGCCGATGATGACAAGCGCCGGCAGCGCCGTCGCTTCCATCGAGACTGCAAGACCCTGAATGATGTTGGTGCCGTGACCGGTCACCGACGCCTGCGCGATCGACCTCACCGGGCGATAGTCTGTGCCGGTATAGTATTCGGTGATCCAGACGATGAGGCCGGTCACGATAAGACCGACGACGCCGCACCAGAACAGCGACGTTCCGGTGAAGGTGATGCCCTGTGCCGTGATCGGCGTGTTCCAGCCGAGCAGGAAGTGGGTGACCACCGCGATCGCGGGGATCGAGAGTATCGCCGAGGCGATAAACCCGCGGTAGAGCGCGCCCATGATCGACTGGTTCGCCGGCAGCTTCACGAAGAAGGTGCCGATGATCGACGTGATGATGCAGATACCGCAGATCGCGAGCGGATAGATCAGAAGGCTGCCGAACAACGGCGAGCCAGCGAAGAAGATCGCAGCCAGCACCATCGTGGCGACGACCGTCACCGCATAGGTTTCGAACAGGTCGGCCGCCATGCCTGCGCAGTCGCCGACGTTGTCGCCGACGTTGTCCGCGATGGTCGCAGGGTTGCGCGGATCGTCCTCCGGGATTCCCGCTTCGACTTTGCCGACGAGGTCGCCGCCGACGTCCGCACCCTTCGTGAAGATGCCGCCGCCGAGACGGGCGAAGATCGAGATCAGCGAGGCACCGAAGCCGAGCGCCACCAGCGCGTCGACGACCGTGCGGCTCTCCGCCTTCAGGCCCAAGCCGAAGGTAAGGAACGCGTAGTAGCCGGCAACGCCGAGAAGCGCGAGGCCGGCAACGAGCATGCCCGTGATCGCGCCCGACTTGAACGCGAGATCGAGACCCTCGCCAAGGGACTTCGTAGCAGCCTGCGCGGTGCGCACGTTCGCGCGAACCGAGATGTTCATGCCGATGAAGCCGGTCGCTCCGGAAAGGATCGCGCCGATGGCGAAACCGATTGCGACGAGCGCACCGAGCAGCCACCAGACGAGAGCGAAAATGACGATACCGACGATACCGATCGTCGCGTATTGGCGGCGCAGATAAGCCTGCGCGCCTTCGCGGATCGCAGCCGCGATTTCCTGCATGCGCTGGTTGCCAGCGTCGGCAGAGAGAACGGAATTCGTCGCCCAGGCGCCGTACGCAATCGCAAGTACGCCGCAGGCGAGAATCAGCCATATAGCAAGCATCGATTTGCCCCTAGTCTTCTGTCGGAAATTGCTTGCGCGTCGCAGGCTTAGCGGCCCGGCGCGAGAGCCTTCAGGGCACCCCCCAAAGCGCGCCACCTTTGCCAAAAATGCCCTATCGGCGCAACTCGCGGGACGGTCATTTCGTCAGGATTCCGCGACTGAATATGCGTTCTTTTGGCCTAGAAGTGACTGTAGGAGGCTTTCTCGAACGAAAGTTCCTTGCCGTTCGCGTCAAGAACGGCGACTCCCTCTCCCGCCTCGAACATGCCGATGGCCGTTACAGGCACCCCGGCCTTGCCCGCAGCCTCAGCAAAGGCGGCGTAGAGCGCTTCCGGTATTGCAGCCAGTACCTCGTAATCGTCGCCGCCAGTCAGAACGGCAGTCAGGTAGCCGGGTGCGAGGTGAATTGCATCGTAAGCAGGAACCGAAAGCGGCAACTTCGCCGTGTCGATCTTGGCGCCGACACCGGAAACAGCAGCAAGCTTGCCGAGATCGCCTACGAGTCCATCGGAAACGTCCATCGCGGCGTTCGCGTAACCGCGAAGCAAAGGTGCCAGCGCCATCCGCGGAAGTGGCACGCGATAGCGCGAGATCAGATCGCCGACTTCGGGGTGCTCGTTCAATTTCGGATCGCCTTCAGACGCCAGCAGGCCGAGTGCGGCATCTCCAATCGTGCCGGAGACGACGACGACATCGCCGGGCTTTGCGCCTGCCCGTTTCACCATTTTTCCGGACGGCACCTTCCCGATCGCGGTGATCGCAATCGAAAGCGGCCCCGGCGTTTTCGTCGTATCGCCGCCCAGTAGCGGGCACGCGAACGAACGACAGTCCCTGCCGAGACCGTTGCAGAATTCTTCGATCCACTGTTCGCCGATATCCTTCGCGAAGGAAATTGCTAGCAGCGCGCCGATAGACTCGGCGCCCTTTGCTGCGAGGTCGGAAAGATTAACCCGCAACGCTTTCTGCGCGATCGTGTCCGGCGGATCGCCGGCGAGGAAATGCACGCCCGCAACCGTCATGTCGGTGGTCAGCACCAGATCGTGCCCGGGCGGCGGGATTAAATAAGCGGCGTCATCGGAGAGTGAAAGCGCGCCGGGATGCTGTGCGAGCGGTTTGAAGAAGCGCTCAATCAGCTTGTCCTCGCCGCTGCTCTCGCGTTTCCTGCTCATCACTAGTTCGCGAAGTCCTGCGGCCGCGCCTGTTTCGCCAGCGCATCCAATACGGCATTGGCCGTGCCGACTTCATCCTTGTCGAGGAAGGCCGCCGCCACATCGACGTATTCGCTGATAATCGCACGCACCGGAATATCGTGCCGGTGATAGAGTTCGTAGGCCCCGGCACGCAGCGTCGCGCGCAGGACGCTCTCCACGCGCTTCAGCGGCCAGCCGTCGGTGAGAGTCTTGTCGATGACGGGATCGAGCGTGAGCTGTTCGCGCACCACGCCTTCGACTACGTCCCGAAAGTGCTTCTCTTCCGCTTCCTCGTAGCGCTCGCCCTCGATCTCCCGGCCGATCCAGTGCCGCTCGAACTCGGACAGCACATTCGGCAGCGGCGAGGCGGCAATATCCATCTGGTAGAGCGCCTGCACTGCCGCGAGGCGCGCGGCACTTCTTTCCTTGAGCGAGGTCTTGGCCATTTCAGCGGCCGATCTGAACGCGGGCGATACGGATCAGCGCGAGTGCGG
>JAGXQU010000167.1 GCA_018335895.1 Hyphomicrobiales bacterium
CCCGCTTCCGCGTCGGACCGGATTCGGCGGGCGCCGATCCCGGGCCGAAGTGCTACCGCCGTGAAGGGCCGCTTGCCGTGACCGATGCGAACGTCATGGTCGGCAAGCTGATCCCCGATTTCTTTCCGAAGATTTTCGGCAGGACCAACGACCAGCCGATCGACGCGGAAGCCGTGCGCGGCGCTTTTGCGAAGCTTGCGAAGGAAGTCGGCGGCGGCAGGTCGCCGGAGGAAATCGCCGACGGCTTCATCACCATTGCGGTCGAAAACATGGCGAACGCGATCAAGAAGATCTCGGTCGCGCGCGGCTATGATGTCACGCGCTACGCGCTGAACTGCTTCGGCGGCGCGGGCGGGCAGCATGCTTGCCTCGTCGCGGACTCGCTCGGCATGAAGAGTGTCGTCATTCATCCGCTTTCGGGGCTTCTTTCCGCCTATGGCATGGGGCTCGCCGACATCCGCGCGACCCGCACGCAGGCGCTCGAAGAAAAACTCGGCACGAAAGCGCTCGCTTCCGTGAACCGGATCGGCAAGAAGCTCGGTGCTGAAGTGAAACGAGAAGTCGCTTCACAGGGCGTGGCAAGCTCGCAGATCCAGGTGATCGTTCGCGCCCATCTGCGCTATGCCGGAACCGACACGCCGCTCGAAGTCGTCGCCGGCACGCTCAAGAAGATGCAGCGCGATTTCGAAGCCGCGCACAAATCCCGCTTCGGCTTCATGGACCGCGACAAGGAGATCGTGGTCGAGGCAGTCTCCGTCGAAGCGATCGGCGGCGGTGCGAAGTTCTCGGAGCGCGCAGGCAAAACCACGAACTCGAAGCTTCCCGGGCCGCGAAGAAAGACGGAATTTTTCTCGCGCGGAAAATCGCAGACGGCAGGTGTCTATACGCGCGACCAGATCAAGCCCGGGCACACGATCAAGGGGCCTGCGCTCCTGATCGAACCGAACCAGACCATTGTGATCGAAGACGGCTGGGCCGCGAAGCTCACGGCGAAAGATCACATCGTGCTGACACGCATCAAGGTTTTGGCGCGCAAACACGCGATCGGCACCAAAGCCGACCCGGTGCTGCTCGAAGTGTTCAACAACCTCTTCATGTCGATCGCCGAGCAGATGGGCGTCACGCTCCAGAACACGGCCTATTCCGTCAACATCAAGGAGCGGCTCGACTTCTCCTGCGCGGTATTCGCACAGGACGGCACGCTGGTCGCGAACGCGCCGCATATGCCTGTGCATCTCGGCTCGATGGACCGCTCGGTCGAAACCGTGATCCGCGCGAACAAAGGCAAGATCCGGCCCGGTGACGTCTACGCGCTGAACGCGCCCTATAACGGCGGCACGCATTTGCCCGACATCACGGTCTGCACGCCGGTGTTCGACGCGAAGGGAAAGAACATCCTGTTCTGGGTCGCTTCGCGCGGACATCACGCCGATGTCGGGGGCGTGGCACCCGGCTCGATGTCGCCGTTAGCCACCCACATCGACGAGGAAGGCGTCTATATCGACAACTTCAAGCTCGTTGACCGTGGGCGCTTCCGCGAAAAGGAACTTTATGCGCTGCTCGAAGGCGCGAAGTATCCGGCACGCAATCCGCTTCAGAACGTAAACGATCTGAAGGCGCAGATCGCCGCCAACGAAAAAGGCGTGCGCGAACTGCGCAAAATGATCGCGCTGTTCGGCATGCCTGTCGTGAAAGCCTACATGGGCCATGTGCAGGACAACGCCGCGGAATCCGTGCGGCGCGTGCTCGATCGCCTGCACGATTCCGAATTCTCTTACGAGATGGATCAGGGCACCTTCATCAGGGTGAAGATTTCGGTCGACAAGAAGAAGCGCGAGGCAACGGTCGATTTCACTGGCACCAGCCCGCAGCAGAACACAAACTTCAATGCGCCGGCGCCCGTCACCCGCGCGGCCGTGCTGTATGTGTTCCGCGTGATGGTGGACGACGAAATTCCGATGAACGCGGGCTGCCTAAGGCCGATCAACATCGTCGTGCCGGAGCGCTCGATGCTTTCGCCGGAATATCCGGCCGCCGTTGTCGCGGGTAACGTCGAGACTTCGCAGGCGATCACGAACTGCCTGTTCGGCGCGCTCGGTGCACTTTCCTGCGCGCAGGGCACGATGAACAACCTGACTTACGGCAACGACAACTATCAGTATTACGAGACGATCTGTTCGGGCTCGCCCGCGGGTCCCGGCTTCAACGGTACTGACGCCGTACATACGCACATGACGAACACGCGGCTCACCGATCCGGAAGTGCTCGAATTCCGTTTCCCCGTGGTGCTCGAGGACTTCCACATCCGCAAAGACTCGGGCGGGCGGGGCAAATGGCGTGCGGGCGACGGCATCTATCGCCGCGTGCGCTTCCGCGAAAAAATGGATTGCGCGATCTTGTCCGGCCACCGCCGGGTGCCGCCGTTCGGGCTTGCCGGAGGCGAGAGCGGGCATGTCGGCGAGAACCGCGTTCGCCGTCTGAACGGCATTGAAGAAAAACTGAAAGGCTGCGACCAGACCGTGCTGGAAGCGGGCGAAGCGGTGATTATTGTTACGCCAACCGCCGGGGGATATGGTCCGCTCAGCTAGGGGTGTACGATGCCGCTTCCTTCCAGCGCGATTGTCGAACTGCATGAGCGGATCGAAGCGGAGGCCTATCGCGACCTGATCGACTGCGCTTCAGACGAGCTTCGTGACAAGCTCGGTCTGGAACATCACGCAATCCAGGACGGCACCCTCTTCGTGTGTCGCGCGATCGATCACATCATGTTCGACCGGGTGGTAGGTCTTGGTATGCGGGCAACGCCGCAGGCGGATGTGCTTGACCGCGTGATCGATATATTCGGCAAGAACGGCATCAAGAACTGGGTAATTCAACTGGCGCCAGGCGCCGACGCGCTCGCAAAGCTCTGCGACGCGCGCGGCTTTCTGCGACACCCGCGA
This sequence comes from Hyphomicrobiales bacterium, assembly GCA_018335895.1. Classification (GTDB taxonomy): domain Bacteria; phylum Pseudomonadota; class Alphaproteobacteria; order Rhizobiales; family Xanthobacteraceae. The sequence goes on from JAGXQU010000167.1 coordinate 2,943, forward strand.
ACCTGGGCGATTTTCTCCCGCGAGTGCGTACCTGCGCAGAAGATCAAGACCGAAATCACGGTACGAGAAATCGGCATTGCGGAGCGCGATGCCTTTGCCAACGTCGTTGCGAGATCCTACGGCGTGCCGCCGCTTGCTTCGCAGTGGGCAGCAAGCGCAATCGGGCGCAGAAAGTGGCGCTATTTCTGCGGATTTTCCGGGAACGAGTTGATTGCGTGCGGCGTGCTCTATCTCGATCGCGGAGCCGGCTGGCTTGGCTTCGGCGCCACACTCGAAGGCCATCGCGGCAAGAAGGCGCAGCAGGCAGTCCTTGCAGCCCGCATCGAAGCTGCGCGGCTCGAAGGCGCGAAGGTGCTGTTCACGGAAACCGGCATCCCCCACGAGGGCGAGGCTGGCCCATCGTTCAAGAATATTCAACGCGCTGGATTTCGTGTCGCTTACGAACGGCCGAATCTCAGGCTCGCCTAGTCCTCGCCCGGCACCGCCTTCGGCGCATTTTTCTTTGTCGCAGGCACGTCCTTGTAATACTTCCGGTTCTTGATCGAGCCGGTGAGAATTTCGTCCACGTTCTTTTTCGCGCCGACCCGAGCCGGCGGAACCATGCGATTGGGATCGTAGGGCGCGGGTTGCGGTCCCTGCTGCCACTGCAACCGCTGTGGCTGCTGCGGATTCGCAGGAGACTGCGGGGCCTGCTGCATATACTGCGGCGGCTGATAGCCCTGCTGCTGCGGGCCGATCGCGAGCGGCTGCCCCGGTTGCTGCTGCGCCTGCTGTTGCGGCGGCGGATAGGACTGCGCGGGCGAAAGCGGCTGCTGCTTCGCGCGCGGGTGATAACCCGGCTTCTGCGACGCTTCCTCCGCCTGCTGTTGATGATGGGGCTGCACGCGCACGACCGGGAACCGCTCGTAATGCTTCTGCTGCTTCTGCACCATCGGTCCCGGCTCGTTCGGATAACGGAACGGCTGGCGCGGCGGCGAAACCAGTTCGGGTTTCGGGCGGCAGACCACCGTGTTCCTGCGCGCAAGATCGAAATGAAAGTGATCGTGATGCGCGGCGTCATAGCCGGGTCCGAGCACGGTCGTGAAAACCTCGCAGCCGCCTGCATGCACCTGCCGCAGGAAGCCGCGCTCTTCCTGCGATCCGCTCCAGCCTTGCTTGACTGTGACGACACGGCCGCTTGCAAAGGTGAAGCCCGCGACATCGAGCGCATTGCCGTAGCCGTGTTCCGACATGATGCCGTTACCGCCGATGCGGCGGCACGAATAGGAAGACAGCTGCCGCACTTCGACGATCTGTTCGCCGAACCACGCCTGCGCGGCCGGCTGCGCGACCTCGGAAAGCCAGCGGTTGAAGGCGACCGTCATCGGGCAGCCGAGCGTGGCCTCGGGCTTCATTGAGACCTGTCCCTCGGCAGCGGCGAGAATCTTGAAGGGGTGGTTCATCCCGCAGGAATAGTTGCCGCTGATCTCGGAAACCGGCTCGACGTAGGCGCTTGTCTGCACAAGGCGCTGCGCGATGCACTGTTCTTCGGCCTGCGCACGCCAAGGCGCACGCTCTTCAAAATTGAGAGCGCGGCAGCCAAACAGCCCCAAAGCGACGAGCGGGGCGACGAGATACAAACGTCCGCGCGCCATGCGCCGCAAAATGGATGGCCCGGGTTTAGAGAGAGTTAAGAAACGCAGGGCGGCCATGCACGCGGCTGTCGCAGAAAACCGTTCGATTGCCCGCTTCAGGCGTTGCCCGCTCTTAACGGAAGCGGCAAAAAGACGGCGAATGTCACGGCCTACCAACTGGCTCGAAAAGCTGCGCGGGCCTCACCGCGCGGTACCGGTCTTCGGGATCACCATGATCCTGACCTGGGGAACGCTTTTCTATTCCGCGGCCCTCCTTCTCCCGCTGCTCGCACAGGCGCGGGGCTGGCCCATCGCGCTTGTGATGAGCGGCATCTCGATCGGCCTGCTCGCAGGCGGGCTCGCATCTCCGAAAATCGGCAAGGCGATCGACCAGTACGGCGGACACTATGTAATGGCGGCGGGCTCGCTGCTCGGGGCCGGCGCACTTGCCGCCCTGCCCTTCGCAACACATCCGGTTTTCTACTTCGGCATCTGGATCGCGCTCGGCATCGCGATGGCGGCCAACCTCTACGATCCGGCCTTCGCGACGCTCACGCGTATTTTCGGCGCGGAGGCGCGCAAGCAGATCACGCTGCTGACGTTGATGGGCGGCTTTGCCTCAACCGTCAGCTGGCCTGCAACCCATCTGCTGCTGCAACTCACGGACTGGCGCGGTACTTACTTCATCTATGCCGCCGTGATGGCGCTCGTGGTGGCGCCGCTGCATGCCTTTGCCGTACCGCGGAGCAAGGCGAAGGCGCCTCTACCCGTCGAAGGCGCGAAAGTGCCGGCGGTGCTCGCGGCCAAAGGGCTCGTATTCGCACTCGTCGCCTGCGCGTTTGCGACGTTCATGTTCGCGCAATCGGGGATGCTGACGCACATGCTTCTCATCTACGAACGGATGGGCGTGGACCGTGCCACCGCGGTCGCTATCGGCGCGCTGTTCGGCCCGGCACAGGTGGCGGCGCGCATCTGCGAGCTTGCGGTTGCGCGGCATACGCACCCGCTGAACGTCGCGCGTTTCGCGGCAGCACTCCTGATCGCGGGGTTCGCCGTCTTCGCGCTGTTCGGAATCAGCGCATCCACAGCCGCAGTTTTCGTCATCATGTTCGGTGCAGCCAACGGACTGATGACGATCGCGCGCGGCACGCTTCCACTCGCCCTGTTCGGCCCGAGCGGTTACGGGCATCTGGTCGGTCGTCTCGCGGCTCCGGCACTTGCCGTGCAGGCCGCGGCACCGATCGCGATGGCTCTCGTGATCGAACGCGTATCCGACCCGGCGGCGCTCGCACTCACCGCCTGTTTCATTGCCGTGGCGCTTGCGTGCTTCCTCTGCATCCGGCGGCCGTCCTGACCGGTGCCCCCGGTTAAACATTCCGAAACCATGATCCTAAAGCCGGCGGAAACCATGATCGGAAGGATCATGCGCGAAAGCACGGCATTGCGGGCCTGAGCTCGCGCGAATTTACCAAACGGTTGGGATGACAAAATACTAACGGAACACGCGCGGACGTTTGCGTCGCGCGTGTTGTTCGGCGATTTCAGTCACGAGTACGTCGATGCGTAAATTCGCTCTCGCCTTCGTTGCCGCCACTCTCGCGGCACCCGCAATAGCCCAGGACGCGCAGCTCCCTGAGCGTGAGCCGATCGTGCTCGCGCAACAGGGTCCGTATGTCGTTCGCGCGCCGCGCTATATCACCGATCCGAATGAGGTCCGCCAGCCGCGCAAGCAGAATGTGCGCAGGCAGCCACAGCGTCAGCAATGGGATCAGGACGAAACCCCTCCGCGCCACTATGTGCAGGCACAGCCAGCCGCGCGGTATCAACAGCAGCAGCCGCAGCATTACTATGCGCCGCAGCAACGGCAACAGCAGCCGCAGTATTATTATGGGCCGCAGCAACAACAGCAGCCGGCGAACCTCGGCGGCGGTTTCATCGAGTTTCTCGTCACCGGCAGAAGCGGTCCCGCGATCCGTCAGGATCAACCGCAGCAGCAGGGTTACTATTACCCGCCGCAGCAGCAGCAATATTATCAGCAGCAACAGCAGCAGTATTACCAATCGCAGCAGCAACAGCAGCAATATTACCCGCCGCAGCAACAGCAGCAGCCCGCCTACTACCAGCAGCAGCCGATGGACGTGGCGCGCGTCGATCCGCAGGAGCGGCCGCAGCGCTCATCCTTCGATCCGCGCTTCGAACGTGCCGACATCGAATACAAGACCGAGCACCCCGTCGGCTCGATCATTATCGACACCCGCACGCGCTATCTCTATCTCGTGCAGCCGAACGGACGCGCAATCCGCTACGGCGTCGGCGTTGGCCGTCCGGGCTTCGAGTGGAAGGGCGTGAAGACCGTTTCCGCAAAGAAAGAGTGGCCGGACTGGCGTCCGCCTGAAGAAATGCGCAAACGTCAGCCTTACCTGCCCGAGCACATGCCCGGCGGACCGAACAATCCGCTCGGCGCGCGCGCTCTCTATCTCGGCTCGTCGCTCTATCGCATTCACGGCTCGAATGAGCCGCACACCATCGGCAGCGCCGTCTCTTCCGGCTGCTTCCGGATGCGAAACCAGGACGTGATCGATCTCTACGACCGCGTCAAAGTCGGCGCGCGGGTCGTCGTTCTCTAATTTAAAGTAGCGTCGCGACCGAAGTCGGGTTCACCCGACTTCGGAATTCTACAATGCACAAGTCGGCCAAGGCCGACTTGTTTGCGCCGCGCGACAAAAGAAACGGGCCGCATGTGGTGCGGCCCGTTTTTTATTTGCGTTTGCCGATGGCAGCCTAGGCCGTGGTGATCAGCTTGTAGGCCGGAATCGTCAGGAACTCGGCAAACTCATGCGCGAGCGACATCTCGCGGAAGAGATCGACGGCTTCCTTGAACCGGCCCTGATCGTAGACATCGGGCCCGATGGCGCTGCGCACCTTCGCCATTTCGTCCCTGAGCACGGACTCGAACAGTTCCTGCGTCACTTCGCGGCCGTCGGCGAGCTTCGCGCGGTGATAGAGCCACTGCCAGACCTGCGCACGGCTGATCTCGGCGGTCGCCGCGTCTTCCATCAGATGATAGAGCGGAACCGCGCCGCGTCCGCGCAGCCACGCTTCAATATACTGAATACCGACGCGGATATTCTGGCGCAGGCCTTCTTCGGTGCGTTCGCCCGCATGCATCTCGAGCATCTGGTCGCGCGTGACCTGCACGTCGCGGCGCAGCTTATCGAGCTGGTTCGGCGTCTTCATCATGCGATTGAAAACTTCGGATGCGATCGGAACGAGGTCCGGATGCGCGACCCAGGTGCCGTCATGTCCGTCACCGGCTTCGCGCTCCTTGTCCTGACGGACTTTCGTGAACGCGGCTTCGTTCTTCACCGCATCGCCCTTCACCGGAATCTGCGCCGCCATGCCGCCCATGGCGAAAGCGCCGCGGCGGTGGCAGGTACGGATCAGAAGCAGTGAGTAAGCGCGCAGGAACGCGCGGTCCATCGTCATCACGCCGCGGTCGGGCGTGAGGAAGCGGCGATTTTTTCCGAGCCGCTTGATGAACGAGAAGATGTAGTCCCAGCGGCCGCAGTTGAGGCCGCAGATATGATCGCGAAGTTCGTAGAGGATCTCGTCCATCTCGAACGCCGCCGGCAGGGTTTCGATCAGCACCGTCGCCTTGATCGTGCCCTTCGGCATCTTGAACTTGCGCTGCGCGAAAACGAAGACGTCGTTCCAGAGCTTCGCTTCCTGATGGCTCTCGATCTTCGGCAGATAGAAGTAGGGGCCGGAGCCCGCGGCGCGGGAGCGGGAGGCGCAGTGGAAGAAATAAAGCGCGAAATCGAACAGCGCGCCCGAGACCGGCTTGCCGCCGACCAGAACGTGCTCTTCCATCAGGTGCCAGCCGCGCGGGCGCACAATCAGCGTCGCAAGCTTGCTGCCGAGCTTGTATTCTTTCCCGGTCACAGGATCGGTGAAGTCGATCTTGTTGTCCCAGCGATCCTTCAGGTTGATCTGGCCTTCGATCAGGTTGTCCCAGCTCGGCGAGCAGGCATCCTCGAAATCGGCCATGAAAACTTCGGCGCCTGAGTTCAGCGCGTTCACGACCATCTTGCGGTCCACGGGGCCGGTGATTTCGACGCGGCGGTCGATCAGGTCCTTGGGCAGCTTGCCGATTTTCCAGTCGGTTTCGCGGATCTTCCGGGTCTCGTTCAGGAAATCCGGCAGTTCGCCTTTGTCGAAGCGCGACTGACGCTTCAAGCGCGCATCCATCAGGTCGGCGCGGCGCTTTTCAAATTTCTTGTGCAGTTCTGCGACGAAAGCGAGCGCTTCCTTCGTGAGCACTTCGTCGAAGCGCGGACCCCGCTGCCCGCGGATGGAAACGCCACCCATGCGGACGGAGGTGCCTTTCGGCGCGGGCTTCTTCGCGGCGGTCTTCTTGCTGGAAGACTTGGCCTTGGCGCGGGCCGGTTTCGCCTTAGGCTTTGCCTTGGCCTTTCCTTTCGGCTTTCCTTTGGCCTTACGCTTTGACTTCTTCGCGGGGGCCATCGGCCTTCTCCCTTGGATTTAAAGTGGCCGCGTTATGCCACAAACCCTCCGGGGGATTCCAGCCATCCAGGGCATTTGGTTTGGGGCCGCCCGTTGCCCAATCCAGCAGTTCCACAGTGTGGAGGATCGGCCACTCCAACGCCGAGCCGATCTGGACCATGCAGCCGGTATTGCCGGTGGCGATCAGGCCGGCTGCCGTGGAACGTACATTCGCGACCTTGCGCTCCCGCAGACGGCCCGCGATCTCCGGCTGAAGCATGTTGTAGGTGCCGGCGGAGCCGCAACAAAGGTGCCCCTCCGGCACGTCGCGTACCTCGAAGCCCGCACCGGAGAGCAATTTCTTCGGCGCCTGCGTGATCTTCTGGCCGTGCTGCATCGAGCAGGCGGAATGATAAGCGACCGGCACCCTTACCGGGTTCACGGTCTTCAGTTCGATCATCGAAAGATACTCGGTGATATCGCGGGCGAGTGAAGAGACCTTCGCCGCCTTCGAAGCATAGGCCGCGTCGTTGCGGAGCATGAAGCCGTAGTCCTTGACCGTCGTGCCGCAGCCGGACGCGGTAATCAGAATTGCGTCGAGCCCGCCGCCTTCGATCTCGCGGATCCATGCATCGACGTTGTTCTTCACGAAAGCATGCGCTTCGTGCTCGCGGCCCATGTGATGCGAGAGCGAACCGCAGCAAACCTCGCCTTCGGGCAACACGACTTCGATGCCATGGCGCGTGAGCAGCCGGATCGTGGCTTCCCGGATCGAGGGCTGCACGACCTGATCGACGCAGCCCGACATCAGCGCGACCCGGCCCTTTCTCACGCCGAGCGGCGGATGCACGCGCGCAAGCGCAGCACTTCTCTTCGGGAGCGAGCGGGGGCTCAGCGACAGCATCGCGGCGATGCGGGTCATGCCCAAGGCTTTTGCGATCGGCGCGGTCCAGCGCGTGAATTGCGCGAGGCGCATCATGGCGCGGAAGCGCGCCGGATACGGCATTACAAGACGCAGAATCGTGCGCGAGAACCTGTCCGCAAGCGGGCGGCGATAGGTTTCCTCGATATGGTTCCGCGCGTGATCGACGAGATGCATGTAATGAACGCCCGACGGGCAGGTCGTCATGCACGAAAGACACGAAAGACAGCGATCGATGTGCTTCACGTCTTCGCCGGTCGCCGCGCGGCCTTCCTCGAGCATGTTCTTGATGAGGTAGATGCGCCCGCGCGGACTATCGAGTTCGTCGCCCAAGAGTACGTAGGTCGGGCACGTCGCCGTGCAGAATCCGCAATGCACGCAGGCGCGCAGTATCCGGTCGGATTCCGCGGTGTCGGGATCGGCAAGCTGCGTCAGTGAAAAATGCGTCTGCATGGCTATTAGGTGTCACGCCCCGCAGTCCGGCGCAACTACACCGCAAACTTCATGCTTCGGCGTTCTGTTGCTGCCGGCCACGGAGAATACGCCGGAAAAAGTAAAAGCTACGACGCACCGGAGTGTCGATATCGACGTCTCTCGTAATCGTCGCACCGCCCTTTTCCACTTCAAGAACAAGCTTGCGCTCATGAAATTCCTCAAGTTCGGGCCGGTGGCCCACGCTAACAATTGTCATTTGCGGTAGATTTACGTGGATCAGGTTCAACAGCTTTTCCTGACTTCGGGTGTCTAGGGCGGAGGTCGCCTCGTCCAGTACCGCTATGTCAGGTTTGTGGATGAGTAGCCGCGCAAAGGCGAGACGCTGCTTCTCGCCGCCGGAAAGCGTCTGCTCCCAGAACTCGTTCTTTGCTTCAAGGAGGTCGATGTGTGCGCCCAAATCCACGGCTTCTAGCGCTTCAACCACTACCGACTTTTCGAATCTAGATTCTTCAGCCGGATAACTGACCGCCCTGAGCAGTGTGCCAGCGGGCACATAAGGACGTTGCGGCATGAACGAAATTCGCGCGTCTTTGGCGATCTCGATTCTGCCTTCTCCCCACGGCCACAGGCCTGCGATAGCGCGTATAAGCGTACTCTTTCCGGACCCTGACTCGCCGACGATAAGCACCCGCTCGCCGGGTGCAATCGTGAAGTCGGCGTCTTTCACGACACCTGTGCCATCGTCCAGCGCGACCGATACGCTGTCCAGTCGAAGCGCCACGCCTTCTGCCGCTTCTGCCATGATGATGCGGCCCGCGGCGATACCCGTCTCTGCGCGTTGAAGACCGTCCAGCGCCACCATCAGCGATGAAGCGCGACGCGCGCTCGCCGTCCAGTCGGCGAGCCGCGGATAATTATCGACGATCCAGTTGAACGCGACCTGTACGGTAACGAAGGCGGCCGAGGCCTGCATAACTTGCCCCAGCGTCATCGAGCCATCGAGATACTTCGGAGCAGACAGAACTACGGGTATGACGGGTGCCAGCAAGTAGCTCGATTGCGCCACTATCATCGTTCGCCCGAACTGCTTGCGGATTTCGCGCCAGCGGTTGAGCACGTCTTTCAGAATTTTCGAAAGGCCCTCTTTTTCTTCTCGCTCCCCTTCAATGAGTGCAATGCTTTCCCCGTTTTCCCTCAGACTGGTCAGGGCGTAGCGCAATTCCGCTTCGGACTGCGCCCTTGCCTCGCTGGCTGAAACGTAGCGGCGACCGATAAAAACCATGGCCATACTCGCAGCCATTGCGTAGAGAACGGCGGCGATGACCAGGTAGCCGGGAACAAAGATTTGAATTTCTCCCCACTGAAAAGTTAGGTTCCCCCCGACAAACCAGAGCACGCCCACAAAAGTTACGGCCGACAGGAACGCGGAAAAAATGCCGGCGACAAAATCGACCGGCGCCTCCGTCGAAATGCGCACATCTTCCGCAATTCGATACTCCGGATTCTTATGGTCTCCTTGCATCAAGTTGAGATGGAAGTAACGTCCGTTCTCAAGCCATCGATCAATAAGATGATTGGTCAGCCAAGCGCGCCAATGGATTTGTGTTGTCACCCTTGCGTAAATAATGGCTACCGCAAGCGCGATAGAAGAGAGCGCCAACGGCACGAAAATAAGCGCCTGCCACGCGACCAACTTCCCGTTCTTCTGCTCCAGCGCATCGAAAATTGTGCGGTTCCAGACATTGATCTGATACTGGATGAAAACCTGCGCCGCTACGATTAGGAGAACAGTCGCGACCAGCCACCAAGCCCACCTATCGCCGTCTTTGCCCCAGAAGCCCTTTGCAGTCTGCCAAAACCGTCGAACCAGACGGGCTTTGCGCCTCTGTTGCTGTTCTAATTCCTGCAATTTGATGGACATCCGTCGCCGCCAATCCGGTACCCGTCGGTTCGTAGTCCGAACGTAAATCTGAGCAATAAGTTCAACTGTCCGCGTAGATGCGGCCTGGGTTGAGAACGCCCTTGGGATCGAAGCTCGCCTTGAGCCGTTGCGAGATGGCGGCGCGAACCGGATCGAGCGGCTCGAACACATCGGCAGACGCACGGGCGGCGGCGGATGCGCGAATGAGCGTGGCGTGGCCGCGCCCCGCGAGCCCAGCACGCACCGCGTCTTCCTCCGGCTTGTCGCCGGGCATTTCCAGCCACAGCAGGCCACCGGCCCAGTCGTAAAAATAGTCCGCGCCGGAAGCGGCGTGGATACCGGCCGCAATCACCGGCGCGAACGACGGCGTAGTCGAAATCTTCCAGACCGCCCGCCCGCTACGGCCTGCAAAGGGCGTGACATCGCGGATGTTCTTCCACAGCGCACGGGACTCCACGGCATCCAGCGACCCGAGGTCGCCGAACGGGCGGAGCAGCTCCTCGAGCTTCCCCTTGCGATAGGCGACCGATTGCGAAATGCCTTCGAGCCGGAGCGCGGTCACCGCTTTGCCGGGGGCGTTCAGTTCCGGAACGCGATCCGCGGATACCCTCGGCAGGTGCGCGGCGGCGGAGACTTCGCAGCTTGAGCCCATGGCAGCCGACATGGCCTCGTTCGCGCGGACATCGCTAAGTCCGAACACGAGCACGGTCGCGCGATCCTCCGCGCGTGGAAGCACCTTCAGCGTAACGTCGGTCAGCGCCGCCAGCGTGCCCCACGAGCCTGCAAGCAACCGCGGCAGATCGTAACCCGTGACGTTTTTCACGACGCGGCCCCCGGCCTTGAAGATTTCGCCGCGACCCGAAACCGCGGAAACGCCAAGCATGAAATCGCGGGCGGCGCCTGCCTTGATCCGGCGCGGCCCGGAAAGCCCGGCACTGATCGCGCCGCCAATCGTTCCGGTGCCCGGCGCCTTGCTCAAAAGCGGGCCGTAGTCCATCGGTTCGAAGGCAAGTTCCTGCTTCTTTTCTTCGAGCGCCTTCTCGATCTCGGCAATTGGGGTTGCGGCGCGCGCAGAGAGCACAAGTTCTTCGGGTTCGTAGAGCGTAATCCCGGAGATCACGGAAAGATCGAGCGTGGCGTCGGCCTGCGCCGCGCGGCCAAGCTCGCGCTTCGAACCGCGGCCGATCAGTTCGAGACGTCTTCCGCCGGCCGCAGCCGACGCGATGGCTTCGGCGACGTCATTGGCGTCGCGGGGGTTGAGAATGTCCTGCATCAGAAGCGCGGCAGGTCGGGGAACGCGGTCTTGCCGCCGTGGACATGCATGCGGCCCATTTCGGCGCAGCGGTGCAACTCCGGGAAAACCTTGCCGGGATTCAAGAGCCCCTTGTCGTCGAAGGCACATTTCACGCGAAGCTGCTGATCGAGATCGGTCTTCGTGAACATCGTCGGCATGAGATCGCGCTTCTCGACACCCACGCCGTGTTCGCCGGTGAGCACGCCGCCGACCTCGACGCAGAGGCGAAGAATGTCGTTGCCGAAATCTTCCGCGCGCTTGAGTTCGCCTTCCTTGTTCGCATCATAAAGAATGAGCGGATGCAGATTGCCGTCGCCGGCATGGAAGACGTTCGCGACCAGAAGGCCGTACTTCTCGGAAAGCTCGCGCATCCTGGAGAGCACGAGCGGCAGCTTCGCCCGCGGGATGGTGCCGTCCATGCAGTAGTAATCCGGCGAGATACGGCCGACCGCCGGGAACGCGGCCTTGCGGCCGGCCCAGAACCTCAGCCGCTCCTCTTCGTTGTTGGAAATGCGGAGCGTGGAGGAGCCGCATTCGTTCGCGATCGAAGACACGCGATCGATCAGGTGATCGACCTCCGCTTCCGGGCCGTCGAGTTCGACGATCAGCAACGCTTCGACGTCGAGCGGGTATCCGGCTTTCACGAAAGCTTCCGCAGCATGGATCGCGGGTCTGTCCATCATTTCCATGCCGCCCGGAATGATGCCGGCCCCGATGATCTTTGCGACACAGTCGCCGGCGGCTTCCGAGGTCGGAAAGCCGACGAGCAGCGCCCGCGCCGTCTCGGGTTTTTTCAGAATACGGACGGTGACTTCGGTAACGACGCCGAGCAGTCCTTCCGAGCCGATGATGAGGCTAAGGAAATCGTAGCCCTCGGCGTCGAGATGCTTACCGCCGAAACGTACGACCTCGCCGGTCATCAGCACCATTTCGACGCCTAGTACGTTGTTGGTGGTGAGCCCGTATTTCAGGCAATGCACGCCGCCGGAATTTTCCGCGACGTTGCCGCCGATGGTGCAGGCGATCTGCGAAGACGGATCCGGCGCGTAGTAAAAGCCTTTGCCTTCGACAGCCCTCGTGATGCCGAGGTTGGTAACACCCGGCTGCGCGACCACGGCCCGGTTGGCATAGTCGATCTCGAGCACCTTGTTGAACTTGCCGAGCCCCAGTAGCACGCCGTCCGCGAGCGGCAGCGCGCCGCCGGAAAGCGAGGTGCCCGCCCCGCGCGGCACGACCTTCACCCCGTTCTCATAACAATAGGAGAGAACCTTCGAGACCTGTGCGGTCGTTTCGGGCAGCACGACGACCATCGGAAGCTGCCGGTAAGCCGTGAGCCCGTCCGACTCGTAGGGCCGCATCGCCACATCGTTTGCGATCACCCCTTCCCCGGGAACGATCGCGCGCAAGGCCGCCACGATCGCCTCACGGCGCGAGAGCACCGAGGTGTCGGGAGCGGGCATTGCGACCATGAGGCGGGTTCCTTCGGGCGCGTATTCTGAGCGCGCTAACGTCTTATATCAGAACCATTCCAAAGGCCGAAAAGCGAAAGCCAGCCCCGTTTCCGGAGCCGGCCTCGCATCGGCTGTCGATGGGCGCCGAGGCGCCCGTGGCACTTAGTTGGAGCCGAACGGCGACCAGGGCTTCGGCGCCGGCTGCGGCGTCACGGGCGCCGGATCGGACGCCGGGAAGGTCTGCGAGAGCGCCTTGTCGAGCTTCTTGTCGGCCTTCTTCTTCGGCGACGGCTTCTTCGCGGACTTCTTCGCCTTCTTCGCTACTTTCTTCTTGGTCTTCTTTGCGGCCTTGCGCTTCGGCGCTTTCGCTTTTTTGGCCTTCTTCTTTTTCGCTTTCTTCTTCGATTTCTTAGCCATGACTCACCTCTCGAATTTTACCGTCCGTAGGTGCGGCCGGAACCGGCCGCGATGAAATTCAGGTACTGCGCACCACCAGAACATGCAGGCTACGCGGGCCATGCGCGCCGAGCAAATGCGTCTGCTCGATGTCGCCCGACCGCGAGGGTCCGGTAATCCAGTTCACGACCCGAGGCATTCCCTTCGCGCCGTAACACTCGCGGATTTTGTCCCAGACTGTTTCGTAATCGCCTGCAATGTCTTTTTCGTCAACCACGACGAGATGATGGTCGGGCAGGAAGTTAAGCGTCGTCGGATTGTCGGCGCCGGATACCATCACGAGCGTGCCGGACTCGGCGACCGCTCCGAAGGAGTATGACACCGAAGCAAGCTGCGCGCCGTCGGATGCGCCTTTCGTGACCTCCAAAGTGCGCTCCTTTGCCCAAGGAATGAGCGCAAGGCGCTCGTCATCGCCATGGCGGATCGACTGCGGCAGGTTTTTCGAGCGCAGATAGGCGGCGACGGCAGCCGGTACCTCTTCTTTATTGTCCAGCACGGCGATCGAGGCTTTCGCTACCTCGACCATCTGCCTGAACAATTCCAGTCTTTCCCGGTCCGCCTTCTGTCCGCGGGCCGGGACAACGCCGCGCGGGTGCCGCTCAAGCCGCGCGGCGATGGCTTCGCGGCGCGCACGATCTTCACCGGAAACGCGCAGCGACTTTTTGATGTTCGCGAAGACCGCTTCCCTGCCCTTCATCGCGCCACCCTTCGCTTCTTCCAGAGCGCCTGGAAGGTCTCGCCCTGCGGCGCAGGGAAGTCGCGATGCTTGGTCCAGCCGCTTGCCAGCGGCAACGAACGGATGCGTCCCTTGCCTCCGATAAGCCGGAGCACCTTCATCGCAACCGACGTGGCCGCACGATAGAGCGCCGGGCGCTTCGCGAAGGCGGCCCAGAAGTCGAGACCGTAGCGTGCCGCGGCCGGCTGCAGATGCCGCTCGAACTCGCGCTCGCGCCAGTTGCGCATGAGCTTCGGCAACGGAATCCGCACCGGACAGACTTCCTCGCACCGGCCGCAGAACGTGGACGCGTTCGGCAACTGCCCGCCCTTTTCCACGCCAACGAGAGAAGGCGTCAGCACCGCGCCCATCGGCCCCGGATAGACCCAGCCATAGGCATGGCCACCGACCGCATGAAACACCGGACAGTGGTTCATGCAGGCGCCGCAACGGATGCAGCGGAGCATTTCCTGAAATTTTCCGCCGAGCATGTTCGAGCGGCCGTTGTCGAGCAGCACCACATGATACTCGAGCGGGCCGTCGGGATCGCCCTCGCGCCGCGCGCCGGTCGAGAAGGTCGTGTAGACCGAGAGATCGAGGCCGGACGCGGTGCGCGCCAGGAGACGCAGGAAGGTTGCGGCATCTTCGCGGGTCGGCACCACCTTTTCGATGCTTGAGATCACGATGTGCGCTTTCGCAAGCGTCTGCGTCAGATCGCCATTGCCTTCGTTCGTGACGATCACGGACGACCCGGTTTCCGCGATCAGGAAGTTTGCGCCGGTGATGCCGACGTCGGCCGCGAGAAATTTCTCGCGCAGCATGGCGCGGGCTTCGGCGAGCAGCGAGGTCGGCTCGTCGAGATTGCGCTCCGGCGGAAGGTCCGTATGCGCGCGGCGGAAGTCCGCCTCGATCTGCTCCTTCGTGACATGCAGCGCCGGCGCGATCAGGTGCGAAGGCGTCTCGCCGCGTAACTGGATGATGTATTCGCCGAGATCGGTTTCGATCGGACGGATGCCGCGCTCCTCGAGATAGGCGTTGAGCCCCGTCTCCTCGGAGATCATCGACTTGCCCTTGGCGACGGTCTTCGCGTCGAGCCGCTTGCAAATGCCGTGAATGATTTCGTTCGCTTCCTCGGCGTCTGCTGCCCAGTGCACATGGCCGCCCGCGGCGATCACGTTCTTCTCGTAGGCTTCGAGGTAGAGATCGAGATGTGCAAGGATATGATCCTTGAGATCACGCGCGGAATCCCGGATCGCATCGTACTCGGGAAGCTTTTCTACCGCCGCCTTGCGGCGCTCAATGAATCCTTTTTCGGATCGCGCCAGCGCCTTCTGCAGAAAAGCATCGTCGAGCGCCTTGCGCGCATTCGCATTGAAGTGCGGGGAATTGACGGCCTGGCTCATCGCTCGGGCTCCCCGATCGCAGGCTCGTCACCCATGCCCGCCAGCACTTCCGCGATGTGGCGCACTCTTATCTCTTTGCCCTCGCGCGAGAGCTTGCCTGCCATATTCATCAGGCAACCGAGGTCGCCCGCAAGCAGCGTCGAGGCGCCGCTTGCCGCGATGTTCCCGGTTTTCTTGCCCACGATCTTGTTCGAGACGTCCGGATACTTCACGCAGAAGGTGCCGCCGAAGCCGCAACAGACGTCGGGATCCTTCATCTCGACAACCGAGAGCCCTTCGACGCCGGCGAGCAGCTTTCGCGGCTGCGCCTTGATGCCGAGTTCGCGCAGACCCGAGCAGGAGTCGTGGTAGGTGATGCTTCCTTCGAAACGGGCGCGCGGCGCCGCTTTCAATACATCGCTCAAAAAAACCGTCAGTTCGAAAGTCTTCGCGGCAAGCGCTCTGGCCCGCGGCAGCCACGCCGCATCGCCTTCGAACAGTTCGGGATAATGCACGATCACCTGGCCCGCGCAGGAGCCGGACGGCATCACCACATAATCATAGGGCTCGAAGGCCTTAATCGCCTGCATCGCCAGTTCGCGCGCAGTGCTGCGGTCGCCGGAGTTGAAGGCAGGTTGACCGCAACAGGTCTGGGCGGGCACTTCAACCACGCAGCCGACATCTTCCAGCAACTTCGCCGCCGCGAAGCCGACGCGCGGACGCATGAGGTCGACAAGACAGGTCGCAAAGAGGCCGACACGAAGCGGCTTGGTTGCGACGGCAGGGACTTGATCGGGCATGGAAGGACTGTGGTGCTGCGGCTGGCAGTATTCGGGAAAAGTGCTAGTAGTCGCCGAAATCAAATCTAACGGTTCGGGGCCGCACCATGCAAACCATCACCTGTGTCGAAGACCTGCGCGAAATCTACAAGCGCCGCGTCCCCAAAATGTTCATCGATTACGCCGAGAGCGGCTCCTATTCGGAGCAGACGCTCCGCTGGAATCGCGAAGACCTGCAAAAGATCAAGCTGAAGCAGAAGATCCTGACCGACGTCTCGAAACGCGACACCAAGACCACGATCGCGGGCAAGCCGGTCAATGTGCCGCTGGTGCTGGCACCGATTGGCCTTTGCGGCATGCAGCATGCGAACGGCGAGATCCTCGCGGCGAAGGCCGCAGCCGAAGCCGGGATTCCCTTCACGCTTTCCACAATGTCGGTCTGCTCGATCGAGGATGTGGCAAGCGAGACCAACAAACCGTTCTGGTTCCAGCTTTACGTGATGAAGGACCGCACCTTCATCCGCAACCTGATCGCGCGCGCTGCGGCAGCGAAATGCTCGGCGCTGGTGCTGACCGTCGATTTGCAGCTGCTCGCGCAGCGGCACCGCGATATCAAGAACGGCCTCACCGTGCCGCCGAAGATGAAGCTCGCGAACATCCTCGACATCATGACCAAGCCGCGCTGGGCGATGGGCATTCTCGGCACTAAGCGCAGGAGCTTCGGCAATCTCGTCGGCCACGTGAAAGGGCTCACGAATACCGGCTCGCTCGGTGCATGGACCGCGGAGCAGTTCGACCCGGCCCTGAACTGGGAAGACGTAAAGTGGATCCGCAAGCTCTGGAAGGGCAAGCTGATCATCAAGGGGATCATGGAAGTGTCCGACGCGCAGCTCGCGCTGAAACACGGCGCGGACGGCATCGTCGTATCCAACCACGGCGGGCGCCAGCTCGACGGCGCCCCCTCCTCGATTTCAGCGCTGCCGAAGATCGTTGACGCGGTCGGGGCGAAGACCGAAATTCTTTTCGACGGCGGCGTCCGCACCGGACAGGACCTGATGCGCGGGCTCGCGCTCGGCGCCAAGGGCGCGATGATCGGCCGCGCGTTCGTCTACGGGCTCGGTGCGAACGGGCAACAGGGCGTGAAGACCGCGATCGAGTGCATCCGCAAGGAACTCGACATGTCGATGGCGCTTTGCGGCGTGAACAAGATCTCGGAAATCGACGAGCGCGTGCTCGCGGACTGAGGCCGCTTACATCCCGAGTTCTGTGAGCCCCGGATGATCCGCAGGCCGCGGACCTGACGGCCAGCGGAATTTCCGCTCGCTTTCCTTGATCGGAACGTCGTTGATGCTCGCCTCGCGGCGGCGCATGAGGCCGTTCTCGTCGAATTCCCACTGCTCGTTGCCATGCGCGCGGAACCAATCACCGTGCGCGTCGTGATATTCATAGGCAAAACGTGCGGCGATCCGGTTGCCGTGAAAGGCCCAGACCTCCTTGATCAGGCGATAGTCATGCTCCTTCGCCCATTTGCGCGTCAGGAACTCGACGATCGCGGGACGGCCAGAGAAAAACTCGGCGCGGTTTCGCCACCAGCTGTCTTCGGTGTAGGCGAGCGAAACGCGCTCCGGGTCGCGCATGTTCCATGCGTCCTCCGCCGCCCGCGCTTTCTTCGCGGCACTCACGGCGTCGAAAGGCGGCAGCGGCGGGCGCATGACGATCAGTCTTCCTTGAAGCCGTATTCAGGAATGTTGCCGCTCGCGCCGTAATATTTGTACGGCAGGAACTTGCCCGACATCGTGATCTTCACGCGATCGCCCTTCGGATTCGGAAGACGTTCCATCACGAAGTCAAAGTCGATCGCCGACATGATGCCGTCGCCGAATTCTTCCTCGATGAGCGCTTTCCAGGCCGGTCCGTTCACCATCACCATTTCGTAGAAGCGGTAGATCAACGGATCGGTGGGCGGCATCGGCGTGCCGGTGCCGCGATAGGGCACTTCGTTCAGCATCGCCTGTTCGGTCTTCGAGAGCCCGAACAATTCGGCCGCGGCCTGCGCCTGCGGCTTCGTGAGCTTCATCTGGCCCATCAGTGCGCCGACGATCAGCGTCGGCGAGAAGCCGCCGATTTTTTCGCAGATGTAGCTCCACTTCCAGCCTTTCTCGCGCTTGATGTCGAGCAGCTTCTCGGAGAGGTCTTCGCGTTTCATGGTCGTCTTCCTTGCTTAGAAAAATGCTCAGGCGCGCTTGCGCATGGGTTCGGGTGCGGATGGGGTTTCGGATACCGGGCGCACCAGCGGAACGTTCATCGGGTCCCAGGGCTTACCCTTCATCTCGTCCTTGAAAGTCCGCGAACGGCTCACCAGGAAATCAATCAGGTGATTGCGGATCGCATAATAGTCTGCGTGCTTATGGATCTGATTGCGCTCGCGATCCTTCGGCAGCGGATTCTCGACGATCTCGGCGATCTGCGCTTCCGGCCCGTTCGTCATCAGCACGATCTTGTCGGCGAGATAGATCGCTTCATCCACGTCGTGCGTGATCATGAACACGGTCTGGCCGGTGTTGAGACAGATGCCGCGCACTTCGTCCTGAAGCGTGCCGCGGGTCAGCGCGTCCAGCGCCGAGAACGGCTCGTCCATCAGGAGCATCTTCGGCTCCAGCGAAAGCGCCCGCGCGATGCCGACACGCTGCTTCATGCCGCCCGAGAGCTCGGAGGGCTTTTTGTATTCGGACCCTTTCAGGCCGACGAGATCGATGAACTTTTCCGCGTGTTCCTTGATCCGCGCCTTGCTCCAGTCCTTGTGCCTGGCGCCGACGGCATAGGCGACGTTGCCGAGCACCGAGCGCCAGGGCAGCAGCGCATGGCTCTGGAAAATTACGGCGCGATCGAGGGCGGGGCCGTCGATCGCCTGATTGTCGACGATCACGACGCCTTCGGAGGGCGCATCGAGGCCGGCGAGAATGTTCAGCACCGTCGTCTTGCCGCAGCCGGAGTGGCCGATCATGCAGACGAACTCGCCGCGGTTGATGCCGAGCCAGAGATTCTCGAACACCGCCGTCTGGCCGCCGCCGGGCGCGGGATAGCGCTTGGCGATCGCCTCGATCGAAATGAGCTTTTCGGTCATTGATTTATTCCGGATAGGTCACGAGCTTCGCGGCACGCGCGAGCAGTTGATCGAGGATCATGCCGACAATTCCGATCACCAGGATCGCGTTGATCACGTTCGTGATCGAGAGGTTGTTCCACTCGTTCCAGACGAAGTAACCGATGCCGGTGCCGCCTACGAGCATTTCGGCGGCGACGATCACGAGCCAGGCGATGCCGATCGAGATGCGCATGCCCGTCAGGATCGTCGGTGCTGCGGCAGGCAGGATGACCGTGAAGGCCCGCTTGAAGGCGCCGACCTCGAGCGTCCGCGCGACGTTGAGCCATTCCTTGCGGACGCTCGCCACGCCGAACGCCGTATTGATCAGCATCGGCCAAACCGAGCAGATGAAGATCACGAAGATTGCCGAGTAGTTGGAATCCTTGATCGTGTAGAGCGCGAGCGGCATCCAGGCGAGCGGCGAGATCGGCTTCAACACCTGAATGAAGGGGTCGAGCGCGCGGCTCATGAGCTGCGACATGCCGATCAGGAAGCCGAGCGGAATCGCTACAATCACCGCAAGCAGATAACCGAGCACGACACGGCCGATGGAATAGGCGAGCTGGATGCCGAGACCTTTGTCATTCGGCCCGTTGTCGTAGAACGGATTGGTGATGTGCTTCCAAAGTGTCGCGCCCACCTGCAAGGGACCCGGCATCGCGGATTTGCCCTGCGTCGCGGTCAGGCCCATCAGCTTCGCGTACTCCGGATCCATCTGCTGGACCGTGCCGGTTCCGCTCGTGGCGAGGTGCCAGCTGCCCAGGAACAGCACGAGGATCAGTATCGAAACGACGGCTGCGCGGAAGGAGAGAGTCATTGCATTGGCTTTCTGTATCGTCATGGCCGGGCTTGTCCCGGCCATGACGAGTTTCGTTATGTGCGCTTGATCTTGAAGCTCTTGATGTATTCCTCGGGCTTCGACGGATCGAAGGTTTTGCCCATGACGACGAAGCTTTTCGAGGTGGAAGCAGGCGGCGTCAGGCCGACCTCTTTCATCAGCTTCGTGGTGTCGGTTGCGAGGTACACCTGCTTCGCGACATCCGCATATTTCACTTCGCCCTTGATCTGGCCCCACCGTTTCATCTGCGTGAGGATCCAGACCGCGAAGGACTCATACGGGAACGGATCGAAATCGATGCGATCCGGAACCTTCTTCACGTTGCCGAGACCGTCGGCGAAGGTACCGGTCAGCACCTGCTCGACTACCGTCACGGGTTGGTTGAGATAGTTCGCAGGCGCGATCGCTTCGGCGATCTGCTTGCGGTTCTCCTGCTTCGTCGCGAATGCAGTCGCGTCGATGATCGCCTTGAGCAGCGCCGCGTAGGTGTTCGGCGAACCCTTGACGAATTCCTGCGAGGCAGCGAAGGCGCAGCAGGGATGACGATCCCAAATTTCCTTGGACAGGATGTGGATGAAACCTACGCCGTCATAGACCGCGCGCTGGTTCACGGGATCCGGCGCGAGGAAGCCGTCGATGTTGTCGGCGCGGAGGTTTGCGACCATCTCCGGCGGCGGCACCGCGCGGATCTGCACGTCGGTATCCGGATCGATGCCGTGCTCGGCGAGATAATAGCGGAGCAAATAGTTGTGCATCGAGTAGTCGAAGGGCACCGCGAACTTGAAGCCCTTCCATGATTTCGGATCGCGCTTGTCCTTGTGCTTGATCGCAAGCGTGATGGCCTGACCGTTTATGTTCTCGACCGCGGGCATCGTGTAGGGGATCGGATTCGAGCCTACGCCGAGCGTGATCGCAAGCGGCATCGGCGAGAGCATGTGAGCGGCGTCGTATTCCTTGTTGATGGTCTTGTCGCGCACCACCGCCCAGCCGGCGGTCTTGATGACATCGACGTTCAGGCCGTGCTTTTCATAGAAGCCCATCGGCTTCGCCATGATGATCGGCGTGGCGCAGGTGATTGGGATGAAGCCGACCTTCAGATCCTTCTTCTCGAGCGGCTTCGCCTGCGCGAAGACTTCGGTCGCGGTCGAAAGCGGGAAGAACTGCGAGATCGCGGCAAGCGCGGTCGCGCTGCCGACGCTCTTCAAGAATGCACGGCGGGCGGCGTCCTGCGGAAACATCGCGCGAAGCACGGCTCCTGCGACGACGTTCTCATAGCGCCGATCTTCGCTTCCGGCGACTTCCTGCGCTTGCAATTGCGAAGCGCGATCGTGTTCCTCGACGCTTCTGTGCTGGCCGCACGGACAGCCTGAGGTCAGGCGGCGCTTTGGATCGAACGGATTGTTGAACATAGACATTGCAAGTCCCCTCTCGGCGAATGAGTTGGAGAGAGAAGAGCAACATCGGTGCCAAGATTTTACGGCTCGTTCGAAAGTGCGACGAAGATGTAATTTCCTATTGCGGTCAGCAATTTAGCTGCTACGATTTATCGTACTATACGATATTTCGTAGTCCTGCCGGGAACGCCTGCTGCGAATGAAAAGATTGCAGCCGAAAAAAGAGGCAGCGGAGGAAGAAAGCGAACGCTTCTTCCGTGACGTCGCGCGCGACAACCGGCTGATCCTCGAGGCGGCGGGCGAAGGCGTGTACGGCGTCAACGCGGAAGGTAAAACCACCTTCGTCAATCCCGCCGCTGCGCGCATGCTCGGCTGGAACGCCGAAGAACTGATCGGTAAAGCGATGCACGAGACCGTGCATCACAGCCATTCGGACGGCTCGCACTATCACAATCACGACTGTCCCATTTACGCTGCGTTCCGCGACGGCGCGGTGCATCAGGTTTCCGACGAAGTATTCTGGCGCAAGGACGGATCTTTCTTTTTCGTCGAGTACACCTCTACCCCGATCCGCGACCGCGGCGTGGTGGTCGGCGCGGTGATCGTGTTTCGCGACATCACGCAGCGGCGCGAAGCGGACATGAAGTTGCGCGATGCGCTCGCGGAGGTCGGGCGGCTCCGCGAAAAACTCGAGCGCGAGAACGCCTATCTCCAGGAAGAAATCCGCATCGAAGGCAATCGCCGCGGGATCATCGGCAAAAGCCCGGCGATGCAGCAGGTTCTGCGCCAGATCGAGATTGCCGCATCGTCGCGCTCGAACGTGCTGATCGCGGGCGAGGCCGGAACGGGGAAGGAACTTGTCGCCCGCGCGATACATGAGGCAAGTTTGCGCGGCGACCAGCCTTTCATCCGGGTGAACTGCACGACAATTTCCCGTGCGGAATCGGAGAGCGAATTGTTCGGCGAGCCCGAGCGGAACCGTTCGGGACGCTTCGAACTTGCCGAAGGCGGCACGCTCTATCTCGAAGAAATCGGCGACCTGCCTCCGGAAGCGCAGGACCGCCTGCTCGAGATTCTAGAGCAAGGCGAACTGCCGGCGCACGGCGGGGCGGCCGCACGCAAGTCCGATGTGCGGGTCGTCGCATCCAGCAGCCGCGATCTCAAGGCCGCAGCAAAGCGCGGAAGTTTCCGCGGTGAACTGTTCTACCTGCTGAATGTGATCGCGATCGAAACGCCGGCACTGCGCGAACGGCGCGAAGACATTCCGCTGCTGGCTGCGCACTTTCTAAGCGGCGTGAACCGGAAGCTGCGCGTCTCTTCGGCGCTTAAAATATCCAGCGCCGACATACAGCGGCTTACGCAATATGCATGGCCCGGCAATGCACGCGAGTTGCAGAATGTGATCGAACGCGGGGCCATTCTCGCCCGCGGCGGACAGATCCGTGTCGACCTGCCCGAGCCCGCACCCTCTCACCGGATTGCGAACGCGGCGGCGCAGGTCGTGACCGAGGACGGACGGCGGGATCGCGACCGCGCGAACATCGTTGCGGCGCTTGATGCCTGCGGTGGCAAGATCTTCGGACATGGGGGTGCCGCGGAACTTCTCGGTATCAAGCCGACGACACTGGCTTCCCGGATCAAGTCCCTCGGCATCCGCTACCGCAAACCCTCCGTCAGATAGGTTGCGGGCTCTGCTGCAACGCGGGAAGTGCCCGCTCTTTCGCAGCTTTCGGAAATGCAACCGGCCTGTATATTCGGTGTAACTTTCCCTCGCCGGTTTTCCCTACATGAAACAAGCCTTTGAAGTCCTGCGGACGTTTCTCGCGCTCGCGGCGCCCTACTTCCGCTCCGAAGAGAAGTGGCGAGCGCGCTCGCTCCTGCTCGGCGTGATCGTCGCCGAGTTCGGCGTGGTCTACGCGCTGGTCGCGTTCAACCACTGGAACGCCTACTTCTTCAACGCGATCCAGGACCGCGACTGGGAGGATTTCCGCTACGCGCTGTTTCTGCTCGCCGGTATTGTGCTCTGGACCGCGGTTGCGACCGTGGCGCAGTTCTATTTCGGCCAATCGCTGATCATGAACTGGCGCCGCTGGATGACGGCGCAGTTCGTGAACCGGTGGATGGCGGACGGCCGCCACTACAAGATGCGCGTGCTCGGGCATGACGTCGACAATACGCATCTGCGGATC
>JAGXQU010000168.1 GCA_018335895.1 Hyphomicrobiales bacterium
TGCCGACCGCACCTTGCGCCGCGCGTACAACCCAGAAAAGCGCGGCCCTGCCGCCGATCTTCGAGAGCATTTTGCCCGGAAGCCGCGAGGAGCCCATGCGGGCCTGAATGATGGCGACGGTTTTCATTCGCTAAGCCGGTCGTCGGCCGCTGCGGTCGCGCGCGAGCCGGACGATACCTTCCCACTTTCCATCGATCTCTGCCACGCGTTCGCGGCGCTCTTCTTCGTGCCAGCCCGAGGCGAGGAACGCGCGGATCGACCCGGCGTTCGAGAAGTAGCAGCCGGCCGTGGCTTTGGCGAGGCCGATTTCACTGAAGGCATAATGCGTTAACGCCGAAATTGCCTCGCGGCCGAAGCCTTTTCCCCATTTACGCCTGTCGCCGACGATGAGGCCGATCTCGCCGCTCTCCGGACGCCGGATCGGGCCGAGCTTGATGTTGCCGACGTGCGCGCCATCGCTTTTGTCGAACATGCCAAGCAGGAGATTGTCCTCGCTCGTGTTGTTCTCCGCGATGAAGCGCTCGAGGTCGGCGGCAGTGAACGTCCTGTTTCTCGATTCCGTGTAGCGCAGGATTTCCGGGTCGTTCATCCACGCGAGATAGGGGCCGTTCGCATGCTCGTGCGAAAGGGTGGCGAGTGTAAGTTGCGGCGTTTCTATCGGGCGGGCGAGGATCATGGCCGCATCGGCAGTCCGGCGCCTTCGAGGAAGCGGCGGACTTTCAAAAGATTGTTGTCGGAAAAAACCAGCAGGGTTCCGAGCGAAACCGAATCCACGCCGGCCTTCATCGCTTCGGCAACCTGATTGAGATTGCCCGCGCCCCCTTCGAGGATGATCGGCACGCCGGTCAGCGCACGCGCTTCCTGCCAGGCTTCCGTGTCCAAGCCTTCGCGGGTGCCTTCGCGATCCACGGCGACGAGCCGGATTTCACCCGCGCCGCGTTCGGTCGCCGCGCGCAGCCACTCGGCGAAGCCCGGCGTTTCGAGCGCCTTGCCGCTGCGGTGATCGTACAAGAGGATTTTACCGTTCCGCCGGACGAAATCGACGCCGAGTACGACGGCCTGCGCGCCAAACACATGCGCGAGTTCTTCGATCAGTGCGGGGCGCTCGAGCGCCGTCGAATTGATGCCGATCTTGTCGGCACCGTATTCCATCGCCCGGCGCGCGCGGGAGACGCCGTCGATCCCGCCGGAGAAGGTGAGCGGCACCTGCACGTCCCTGGAAACCGCTTGCAGCGTCTCGAAGTCGGGTTCGCGTGAGAGCCGGGAAGCGTCGATATCGACGACGGATATTTCATCCGCTCCTTGCGCGCTATGCGCGCGGCAGGTGGTGACCGGCGCGCCGGCATCGCGGTAATCGGCGAAGCGAACGCCCTTGACGAGGCGTTTGTCGCGAAGCAACAGGCTCGGAATGATCCGGTTCGTGGTCATGCGCCTTGCGGCGACCAGGCGAGAAACTGCTTGATCAGCTTCTGCCCCGCGAGCTGGCTCTTTTCCGGGTGAAACTGGACGGCAAAGACATTGCCGAAGCGGACGGCGACCGTGAACGTCTCGCCGTGACTGACGGTGGCGGCGGCGACGCCTTCATCGAGATGCAGCCGGTTGGAATGGCAGAAATAAAAATGCCGGTCGCGGTCGGAAGCGCCGATGAGGCCGCCCGCGCGTTCCGTCGTTTCGATCCGGGTCCAGCCCATGTGCGGGACGTGCACCGATGCCGTCTCCGGAATGCGCGAGACCTTGCCCTTCATCCAGCCGAGCCCGCGATGAATGCCGTACTCGTCGATTTCTTCCGCCATCATCTGCAAGCCGAGACAGATGCCGAGAATGGGCGTGCCTTTGTGGCGCGCGGCATCCATCGCCTTATCGAGGCCACGCGAGCGGATCTGTTCGAGTGCGGCGCCGGCAGCGCCGACACCGGGAAGCACGATGCGTTCCGCGCTTGCGATCTTTTCGGGGTTGGAGGTCGTCTCGGGTTCGGCGCCTGCGGTCCAGAACGCCTGATGCACCGATCCGAGATTGCCTGCTCCGTAATCGACGATCGTGACGTTCATCCTGCGCTCACTTGTCGACGCGGCGGTCGCCTACGATGCGGGTCCAGTTGTCGAAATCCCACGGCTTCTGGTTCATCTTGTTCGCCGCCATTTCTTCGAGTTCGGGCATCACATGCGGCTCGACGACATGCGGCCGCACGATCTCCATAAATTCCTTCTCGGTGATGCCAAGGTATTTCAGGAATATCTCGATCGAGTTCGGCCGCTTGCCATCATATTGTTTGACGAGTTCGACGCCCTGTTCGCGGGTGAGGCGGCCGTTCCGGATGTCGATCGAGGCGAGATGCGTGGTGCGTCCGAAGCCACGCTTCAGATATTTGATGTAGTCGCGCATGCCCTGCATGAAGCATTCGATCTTTTCGTAATCGTACTCCGGCGGCACGCCTTCGACCTCCTCGCCCTGCCAGCCCAGTTCTTCCCTGATGAGGGCAGTCTGTTCCTTGACGTCCCACGGAATGTAGGAGCCGAGGCAGACCGAGCGCAGCTTCAATGCGCGCAGATCGGCGATCGGGGGATAGCTGAAGGGTTTCAGGTCGCGCGCGGTCACGGGATAGTCGCCGACCGTATTGTCGATCATGCCGAGCATATCCTCGGCATTGATGCCGAGATTGACGAAGCTGTTGAAGCGGCGCTCGTCGACCTCCTCGTCCTCGTCGTAGCTGTAGAAAGAAGAGTACTCGGCGCTGGGTTCGCCCCAGATCACGAGCGGGATCTTCTTTTCCAGCGCGATCCACATCGGGTAGGCGAAGATGCCGGTGTGGCAGTGCCAGCAGAAGTCGCCGCGGCGACGCAGCGACTCGAACATCAGCTTGCGCACGACCTGCCAGTTCGGCGTGAAATTCATGACGTCGCAGCCGAGCGTGCGGAAGGTGCGGACGTTGTTCTCGATCAGCGTCTGCCGCATGAATCCATGGTCGAAGCGGACCACGAGCGGCTTCAATTTCAGCTTCTTGACCAGATACCAGAGCGTAAAGGTCGAGTCCTTGCCGCCGGAAAACGGCACGATGCAGTCGTAATCGTGCTTGCCGCGAACCCCGTCGATGATCTTATGGAATTCCTCGAGTTTGGCGTTCCAGTCGATTGCGGTCTGCTTGAATTCGACCTGGCGGCAAACCGAGCAGGTGCCGCCGCTGTCGAAGCCGAGGCTTTCGGCGCTTTCCGGCATCACGCATTTGGTGCAACTTTTCACTTGCGCATTCCTGCTGCTGCTATTTTTCGATCATCTGCAAAAGACGGTCGCGGTCGAGCCAGTCGCCGTTGGTGTCCGACGAATAGCGGAAGTTCTCGGCGACCGGTTTCGCGCCGTGCTCGTTGAGGCGTTTGGGTGACCAGCCGGCGAGGACAGGCGAAGGGCAGATCACATAGCGATCCTCGAGCTCTACGGTCATGCGCGCATCGTCCTCGGTGATCATGACTTCATGCAGCTTTTCGCCGGGGCGGATTCCGATGATCTCGTGCGGCACGCCGGGCACCACGATGTCGGCGAGATCGGTAATGCGCATGGACGGAATCTTCGGCACGAAAATTTCGCCGCCGTTCATGAGGGCGAGCGAAGACAGCACGAAGGCGACACCCTGTTCGAGCGTAATCCAGAACCGCGTCATGCGGATGTCGGTGATCGGGAGTTTCTTCACGCCTTTTCGCTTCAGTTCCAGGAAGAGAGGCAGAACCGAGCCGCGCGAGCCCATAACATTGCCGTAGCGCACGACGGAAAAATCAGCGCCGGACGCGCCAGCGAGATTGTTCGCCGCAACCATGATCTTGTCGGATGCGAGTTTGGACGCGCCGTAGAGATTGATCGGGTTCGCGGCCTTGTCGGTAGAGAGCGCGACGACTTTCTTAACCGAGCTGGTGCGCAGCGCAGCCTTCACTACGTTTTCGGCGCCGTGCACATTCGTGAGAATGCATTCGAACGGGTTGTACTCCGCGGCGGGAACAATTTTCATCGCGGCTGCATGAATAACGTAGTCGACGTCGCGCATCGCCAGCTGCAGGCGGTTCTCGTCGCGCACATCGCCGATGAAGAAGCGCATCCGCTCCTGCACGTCGGAAAACTCGCCCTCGAGTTCGCGCGCCATCGAATCCTGCTTCTGTTCGTCCCGGGAAAAGACGATCAGCCTGCGGGTCTGAGCGGTCGCTAAAAGGTGCCGGACCATCGCGCGTCCGAACGACCCGGTGCCGCCGGTAATCATGATCGAGGCGTTGGTCAGGTCGGCGGAGGGTTTTGCGAAGGTTCGGGCGGGCGGATTCGGCATGAAATTCCTCAGGCCTCGCGGCGTGAACTGGCGGCTTATGGCTATTTAGAGGTGACCGGAGGCTCTTCCGGGAGACCGGTTCGATAGATAGGGCTAGAAAGCGGCTTTTGCAGCAATTTTCAAGTTTGGAAGCGCATTCCAGTCCGCATGTCCGGCAGGCGTTTTCGGCACTTCAGCCGATTGGACGCGAAATGGCCGCCAAGTAGACTGCGGCGGCCCGGCTGGGGTAGCTAGCCGTCGATTTTTGCCGCACCGGCCAGCCGAATCCCGATAGCGCACAGGGCATCATCTTGCTTCGCACGATCGCTACCATTGAGGCCAGGATGACCTCGTCACGTCTGCCCGGGAAGGTGCTCGCCGAGGCGGAAGGCCGGCCGATGCTCGAACTGATGGTCGAACGCCTAAAATTCGTGCCCGAATTGGACGAAATCGTCATCGCGACTACCGTGAACGCGTCGGACGACGCCGTCGAAGCGCTGGCGCGGCGGCTGGGTGTCGGGTTCTGGCGCGGCAGCGAGGACGACGTGCTCGTTCGCGTGCTGGACGCCGCGACCGCTCACCGAGCGGACGTTATTGTCGAACTGACGGGAGACTGCCCGCTGATCGATCCCGCGATCGTTTCGCGCGTGATCCGGCGCTACCGCGAACTGGGCGTGGACTATGTGTCGAACTGTCTGGAAGCGACGTTTCCGTCCGGAATGGAAACGCAAGTCTTCGCACGCGACATTCTCGCTGACGTTGCGCGCAGGACTGCCGATCCTGTCGATCATGAGCATGTCAGCTATTACATATACAAGCATCCCGAATTATATTCGCTCGGCAATGTGCCCGCGGAAGGCATCGACGCGCGTGCCGATCTTCGTCTCACGCTCGACGAGCCCGCCGATCTCGCATTGACGCGGGAAGTATTCGCGGCGCTACGTCCGAAGCGTAGGGACTTTCCGCTTGGCGACATCGTTCGCTTCCTCGACGACAATCCCGCAATTGCGGCGCTGAATGCCGCGGTGGTCGATAAGAATGTCTGAGCGGTACAAAGCACTGATCGTCGGCGCCGGAAAAATTGCCGGCGGCTACAACGCGGGCCCCGATGACGACATGGTGCTGACCCATGCGCTCGCCTATTTGCGTCATCCCAAGTTCGATCTCGTCGCCTGCGTCGAACCCAATTCAGAAGCGCGTGACGCGTTCGTGAAGAAGTGGGGCATTCCGAGAGGTTACGCTTCGCTCGATGCGGCGTTGAAAGATGGTGGGTTCGATACAGTCAGCGT
The DNA here is from genome assembly GCA_018335895.1 of Hyphomicrobiales bacterium. Lineage (GTDB taxonomy): Bacteria > Pseudomonadota > Alphaproteobacteria > Rhizobiales > Xanthobacteraceae. The sequence goes on from JAGXQU010000168.1 coordinate 5,572, forward strand.
TTGTTCGCCAACTGGCACGCATCTCGTCGCACTCGAGAAGTTGCTCGCTTCGGATGTGGCTCGTGTTTTTGCGGAAAAGCCGCTCGACGGCGATGTCGTTGCTGCGCGAAAGCTCGCCGATGCCTTCGCGAATAAAAAAGTCCCCGTTGCGGTCAACTATACGCGCAGGTTCGATCCCGCGATGAAGACGCTGAAAGCGGAGATCGCGAGCGGCAAGTATGGTGAGCTTTATTCGCTTGTCGGCTGGTACGATGGCGGCGTCATGAACAACGGCAGCCACCTTTTCGACCTTGCAAACTATCTGACCGGGCAGGCCGCCAGACTTTCACAGATCGCGCGAAGCGGACAGTCAGTGCCTGATCCCTCTGTGTCGGCTCTGGCGATGCTCGGCGAGACGCCGTTTCATATTGTTGCGCGGCCAGCGGGCGCCGGTTCGCGCTTCGAGCTTGAAATCGCATGCCTGCAAGCGATCGTTACGATCGAAGACGGCGGCTTCGCCGTCCGTAATCGGCGCTACGGGTCCTCGGCGACTTTCGCGGGGGAGAAAGTGTTGCAGCGGGGAGACTGGACTGCGACCAGATTTGGCGAAGCCATGCTCGCCGCGCTTGATGAATTGGCGGCCTGGCAGCATACAGGCGAGCTTTCCTCCGACATGAACAGTGCAAGCCATGCTATCGAGCTTGCCAGCACGATCCGTAAGCGGGCGTCCGAAAGGTAGAGAATGAGCAAACTTGCGCTATTGGGTGGCGATCCCGTCCGTACGGTGCCGTTCCCGGCATATGAAGTGATCGGCGACGAAGAGAAGAAAGCGGTGCAGGAAGTGCTCGATTCTGGAGTGCTATCCCGGTACCTCGGCAGCTGGCATCCGGATTTTTACGGCGGCCCGGTGGTTCAGGCGTTCGAGCGGGAGTGGTCGGAGAGGTTCGGCGTCAAGCATTCCATCGCCGTGAACTCATGCACTTCAGGACTTTATGCTGCCGTCGGCGCGGTCGGTGCGGGGCCGGGTGACGAAGTCATCGTTTCTCCGTACACGATGTTCGCGTCCGCGACCGCTGCGGTGATCTTCAATGCGGTGCCGGTTTTCGCGGATATCGACCCGCAGACCTACACGCTTTCCGCCGAGACGATCGCGCCGAAAATCACGCCGCGCACCAAGGCGATTATTGTCGTTCACATCTTCGGTCAGGCCGCCGACATGGACGGCATCATGGCGCTTGCGAGGAGCAAGGGGATTGCGGTCATCGAAGACTGCGCGCAGGTGCCGTTTGCGACGTACAAGGGCCGTCCGGTCGGCACGCTCGGCGACATCGGCGTGTTCAGCTTCAACTACCACAAGCACGTTCATACCGGTGAAGGCGGGATGTGCACGAGCGAGAACGACGAGCTTGCGGAGCGAGTTCGCCTGATCCGCAACCATGCCGAAGCGGTGGTGCGCGATAAGGGCACCACGAACCTCGTGAACATGGTCGGATTCAATTTTCGGCTGGGCGAGATCGAGGCTGCGATCGGCCGATGCCAGCTTCGTAAAGGCGGTGACCTTATCGCGCAGCGTAAGGTGAACGTCCGCATGCTTGAGCAGAAGCTTGCGGGTGTTCCGGGCCTTTCGATGCCGGTGGTCGGTGCCGGCGGCGATCACGTATATTATGTGCACGCGCTGGACTTCGACGAAGAAGCCGCGGGCATTTCGCGGGATCTCTTCGTTAAGGCTGTCAGCGCTGAACTCCCCGCCACGAAGCTCCGCGAGCACGAAGGTCCGCTCATGGGCGCGGGTTATACGCGGCCGCTCTATCTGAACCCGATGTTTCAGACCATGACGGCTTACGGCAACGTGCAGTGTCCGTTTAAATGTCCTCACTACAAAGGACAGGTCTCCTATGCCGAGGGCGAGTGTCCGAATGCCGAGCGCGCCCATTATTCGCGCGTGATTACGCATGAGATGATGCGGCCGCCGATGACGGAGACGGATCTCGATGACGTCGCCGCGGCATTTCATAAAGTCGCCGAGCATCGCAGCGAATTGACGGATTTCGGGCGTTCGGGCGCCTGATCGGTGTCGCCTTGTCTACGTTACTCGTATTCAGCCGCGATCCGGGTCCGACCAACGAGTTGATCGCAACGCTCGACGCGTTGTCGGACATCAAAAGCTGCCGGGGAAATCCGGGGCTGGAAGCGCTGGCGGCGGTGCGTGGGTTCGCGTTGCCGCCGCGCGTCGTGACCCGGCCTCCGGGCGATGGGCTGTGGCGTGATGCAGGATACAGCGTCGAACTCTGGGATGGAAAAGACGAAGAAGCGGCTTCGGCTTTGCTCAGAGGCAGCGGTGTTCTTTCCGTGCTGACCGGCACGAGCGATCTCGACGAGCCCGGGGACAGGGCACTATGGGCGGCAGCGCGATCACTCGGCATTGAAAGTCACGCGGTGCTCGATCACCCGGCCGGTCTGGCAGAACGATTCAGAAATCCGGATGGAAGAATTAGCTGGCCGGATTGGCTGTATGTTTCCGACGAAGTGTTCGCCCGGCGGCTCAGCGACATCGGAGCGCCGGCGGAGCGCATCCGAATGATCGGAGACCTTCATCATCTCCGGTTAAGGCGGATTGCGGGGAAGAGGAGTCCGGAGGAGATCGGAGCCCTCCGCGGAAAATGGGGCGCGGGTGAATCCGATTTTGTCCTCCTGTTCGTATCGGAATGCACGGCGGAGATGACGCTGTTCGGATACAAGAACACGTATGTCGAGACGGAAGTGCTGGACAGCATGTTGCGGACGCTCAAGGAAGGAAGCGCGCCCTGGGGCGGTGCCATCGATCCGTCCTCGCTGCTCGTGATCGTTCGCGCTCACCCGCGCGATAAAAAAGACAAATACCGGAATGTGATCGACCGTTGGCGCGAGCAGCTCAGAATCAACGCTACGGTCGAGGGTGCGCCTGATCTTGCGATTCTTGCCGCCGACATCACGGTCGGGATGAATTCGTCCATGTTATACGAGGCAAATCTTTTGGGTCGCAAAGCAGTGTCGCTGACGGGACACGATATCTTGTCAGGCAAGAGCAGGGCGGTCTAGTTTCAGCAAAGTTGCCGAGAGCCGCAAATGTCCAATTCACAAGAAGCAGTGTTTCTTCGCGGCCGCTCGGTTGAGCTGATGCCGCTCGGCGCTGCGGACGTCAGCCAGGTCTATCTCGAATGGTTGAATGACAAGGACGTGCTTCGCTATCGCGGGCCGAAGTCTTTTCCGACGACGATGGCGCAGCTGAAAGACTGGGTCGCCGGATTGCCCGCCCGCGGCGATCTGGTGCTCGCGATACGTGTGGGCGGCGAGCGAAAGCATATCGGCAACATTTCGCTCAACGACATCTCATGGGGCCACCGCTCGGCCGATCTCGCAATCATGATCGGTGCGAAGGATGTCTGGGGTCATGGTTATGGCGCCGACGCAATCGCAACGCTGACCACGCATGCGTTTCGTACGATGGGGCTTCACCGTCTGAGCGCGCAGTCGCCGAATCCGGGCTTCAACGCCGCAGTGAAAAAGCTCGGTTGGCGGCACGAGGGGACGAGACGGGAAGCGTTCCTCCTCGATGGCGAATTTGCCGACGTAGATTGCTGGGGAATTCTCGCGCGTGAATGGCAGGCGGCCGGGGCAGCAGAGAGCGGCCCGCGCGCATGAGCCGTCCGCTGGAGTACCGGCCGTATGTCGACGGCCTGCGTGCGGTCGCGGTGCTTGCGGTCGTTCTGTTTCACGTCTTTCCCGGAACTTTCCGTTCTGGCTTCGTCGGCGTCGATATTTTCTTCGTAATCTCCGGCTTCCTGATCTCCGGCATCATCTTTTCCGGTCTCGATAAGGGATCGTTCGGCTTCGCAGATTTTTATGCGCGGCGCATTCGCCGGATATTTCCCGCGCTCATACTCGTATTGCTTTTCTGCTGGATCGTCGGGTGGCGGGTTCTTCTGCTCGACGGATTCAGCAACCTCGGCAAACACATCGCCGCTACCGCTGCGTTCGTGCCCAATCTCGTGTTCTGGCAGGAAACGGGTTACTTCGATACCGAAGCGACGAGTAAGCCGCTGTTGCATTTGTGGTCGCTCGGGGTCGAAGAACAGTACTACGTGATCTGGCCCCTGATCGCTTATTTCCTCTGGCGGCGCACTTCCTTTGCGCTTCTCGCGGTCGCAATCCTTCTCGTCGCTTCATTCGGTCTGAATGTCGCGGCGACCCGCGCCAACCCGAGCGACGCCTTCTATCTGCCGTTCACCCGGTTCTGGGAATTGATGACGGGAAGCCTGCTTGGCTACATCCAGGTCCGCCATCCGCATCGGATCGAAAGTCTGGCGTCGCGTCAGCTCTTTCGAGGCGTGGGTGGACGGCCGTTCACGGTCGGCGATGCGGCGGCCATCGCGGGATTGCTTCTCATTATTTATGCGACATTCCTGATCAGAAGCAGAGCGGCATTTCCCGGGTTCTGGGCGTTGCTGCCGACGGCAGGCGCCGCGCTGATGATCGCTGCCGGACAGAACGCGGCGATCAATCGGGATTTTCTCTCGTCTCGCGCGATGATCTTCATCGGTCTTATCAGCTATCCGCTTTATCTCTGGCACTGGCCGCTGCTTGCATTCATCCGGATCCACGAAGGCGATGAAATCCGCATTCTGAGCGTGGCCGCCGTAGCCGTGTCGTTCCTGCTTGCGTGGCTGACCTATGCGTTCGTCGAGAAGCCGATCCGCTACGGTTCGATTCCGAACGTGCGCAGGTATGCGCCGGCAGTGCTTGTCGTTGTCATGTTCGGTGTCGGGGTATTGGGTTTCGTGACCTACAAGCGTAACGGTTTCCCCGAACGCTTGCCACCCGCGATCGTGCAGATGCTGCAGCATCCCTTCAATTACGAGAACAGTTACCGCTACAAGAGCTGCTTCCTCGAACTCGGCACGCAGAATGCGGCGTCCTATTCGCCGGCCTGCGTAGACCCGGACACGGGTGGAGGCGGGAAGCCGCTCGTGCTGCTGTGGGGCGATTCGCACGCAGCGCATTTCTATGTCGGCGCGCGAAAGTTGCAGCAAGAGACGGATGCATTCCGGCTTGCGCAATTCACGGGCTGTTCCGCGCTCGACTACGGCGGCAAGGGCACCAAGGGCCATTGCGCGAAGATCAATGAAGAACTGCGAAAGCGCATCGCCTCGCTGCGTCCCGACACGGTCATTATCGGCGGACGGTGGTCGCGCATGGGCGCCGAGTTGCCGCAACGTCTGAAGGACACCGTCGATTTCCTGCGTGCGAACGGCACGAAAAAAATCATTCTCGTGGGTCCGCCGCCGACGTGGAAGCCCGATCTCAAGGAAGCGGTTGCCTATTTCTATTTCAGGCATGGAACCGTTCCGGAAAGAATGACCGAGGGCCTGCTTGCCTTCGAAGATGTGCGCCGAACAGATCTGCAGCTTGCGCAACTGTCGAAGCAGTTTGAGATTGAATACGTCTCGACCCTGAACGTTTTCTGCAACGTCTCGGGCTGCCTTACGCGGATCGGCAACGCTGCGGGCAGCCTCGTCGCGATCGACAGCGATCACTTGTCCGACAGCGGTTCCGAGTATCTTTTCAAAGCCATCAGGCCGCTTCTGAGCGTATCGCGATAGTTGTGGCGCTTTAAACGGCGTGCCGTCGCGGTACTTGAAGCCAATTTCGAAGTCGGATAATCATTTTGCCACTCGGTACCTGCGGTCGGGAGACGCATATGCACAATGGAACGGCACCAAACGGCCTCGGCACGGCGCTGGCATCCATCGTCAAAACGCCGTTCGGATACGCGAAAGAGTATTTCCATCGCCGCCCCGATCCCAGCTACGCACCCAACTTCGTATCCGGCGAAGCCAAGGAGCGGGCCGGCGCGCTGGTAGAGGAAATGCGCCGCGAAGGTATCGTGCTGCTGCCCGGTTACTTCAAGCAGCCGTTGCTGGGCAAGCTTCAGGGCGCACTTGATCGCGCGGTGTCGGGTCATCCCGACAAGGGCAATCCGAACGCGTTCTCGAATCTTAATTCGCTGGAAGCGGATGCAACGTTCTACGACGCTGCGCTCGACGATTTCCTGCTGGAAGTCATCGGCGGCTATTATCAGAAGCGCTTCGCGGTTACGACCGCATCTGCAATGCGCCTGCTGCCTGCGCCTTCGGAATTGCGCACCGGGTCGTTTCAGTGGCACCACGATACGCGCGGGCGGCAAGTCCACGTGATGGTGCTGCTGTCCGACGTGACGACGAAGGGGCAGCGCATGACCTACCTCAAGCGTTCTCACAACACATATTATAATTACGCGCGCAGCAAGGACGGCGGTTCCCGCTTCGAAGTCGATGTTGTGAGCAACCCGAGCCTCAAGGAAAGAATTACCGAAGTCGTCGGCCCGGCCGGGACCGTCGCGATCTTCGATTCCAACGGGCTGCACTCCGGAAATCGCGGCGAGGGCGAAATCCGCGAGACGCTCACGCTCTGCTATGTCAGCTGGCGACACTTCAAGAAGGTCCGCGTGAAGCGCAAGGACATCGAAGCTTTGCCGCCGCAGAAGCGTCAGGTCATGGAATTCAATCCCAACCTGGTTTGGGTAGATTAATTCCTTAAATTGCCGGCCTTGTGGCAGGGTGCGCGCGCCGCGCCAACCGTTCAGGATTCCGTATGAGTGAGCCGTCGATACCTGACCGGAACGTCGTGATCCTTGTCGACAACAAGATCCGCGATCTCGATGGCGCGGAACTGATCGCGCATCACCTCCGCAGGTTGGGCATCCAGTGCCATCTGGAACCCTTGGAGGCGTTTCGCGCCGTGCTGGAGACTTACCGGCCGGCAATGATCATTTTCAATCTCGTTACGGCGAGCCACATCGCCTCGTTTACGCGGCGCCTGCACGAAATGGGCGTGCTGACCGGGGTGCTTCTTACCGAAGGGATTTTCTACGATCCGGAGACGCTCCGCTTCAACGTCGGGCGCTTTCACCGGAACGCGCATGTCGACTTCTACTTCTGCTGGAATGAAAACTACAAGAAGGCGCTGCTCGACGAGGGCTTCAATCCGGATTCGACTGCCGTTTCGGTGGGCGTGCATCGCTTCGACTTCTATTTCAAGCCCTGGTCGAAACTGATCCAGCGCCCGGCGGCAGAATCGAGCGGCAGGCCGAAGGTTCTTGTCTGCACCAATTTCTTCGGCGGAAAGTACAAAGGCCTTCCCAAGAAGGATCTCGACAAGCAATTCGCGATCGTCGCGGACCGGCTTCCGATTTACAGGAATTACGAGCGGTCGGTGCAGGCCCACTGGAAGGGGCGTGACCGCTTCTTCGATTACCTCAACGAATTGGTCGATGCCGACAAGTTCGAGGTGACCCTGCGCCCGCATCCGCTCGAAGGGCAGGACGTTTATTCGGACTGGTTCGCAGCGCTCCCGCCCGAGAAGAAGCGCTACGTGCGCTACGACAACACGAGCAACATCAGCGGGCTCATTCTCGACACCGACCTGGAAATCTCCTGTGAGACCTGCACGACCGCGATCGAAAGCTGGATCGCCGGCAAGCCGACAATCGAGCTTTCGTTCGAGCGCGATCCGCTCTGGTGCCACGAAATCCATTCGCGCGCGAACGTAGTTTGCGACGATCCGAAGAAGCTGCCCGCGCTGGTCGAGGCGCAGATTGCAAACCCCACGCAGCCGGAGGTCGCCGCGATACGGCGCCAGCATATCCAGGACTGGTGCGGAAATTCGGACGGAAGCGTTTGCGAGCGGATCGCCGGCATCATCGCCGGAGCCATCGACGCCAAGCGTCCGGCGGACTGGAGCAAGCTTCGCTTTGAGGACTACCGGCGCGCGATCAAACTGAGAATCTACCGCGCGCTCGGGCAGGCCTATCATTTCGATATGATGTTATGGATCAAGTATCTCCTGTTCCCCCGGAGCTACTGGACGCGGCAGGCCACCTACGACAAATCCATCAAGCCCTCGGACGTCGCTGCTGCGCGCCGAAGGATAGAGGCCGTAAAGCCGGAAAAGTGAGCGGATCTTCGCCCCTCCTGGCGCAGGTCTTCGAATATCCGGTCATCAGAATTTCGTTGCCGTGCAGGCCGAAATGAATTGGTCTGAGGGTCCGGCAGCCGAGTTGATTCTGGTGCGTAGGCATGAACAAGCGCGTCCTGTTTTTTCAAGGCCGAACGCACCGCGCGGGGGCGCAGACCTGCCTCGCGCGATTGCTGCGGCATGAGCAGGCGCTCGCATGGAATCCCGTGGTGCTCTCTTCGAAGCCGGGATGGTTCACGGAGGAGTGCGGGCGGCTCGGCATTCCTGTCCTGCTGGAAGAGTTTCCGAGTTCGCGCAGCCTGAGCGGCCGCTTGTTCGGCAACGAAGCCTTCGCGAAGCGGGCGGCTTCGGCATTGCAGGTGCAGAACTTTTCACCGTCCATCGTTTTTGCAAACGATCATCAGGAGGGAATTCTTGCACTGTCGCTGGCGGGGCGCCTGCAGGCCAGAACGGCGATCCTGCTGCGCTCGCCCGGCATGCGGCGCGAGGACTATTTCAAGTATCGCTGCAACGAGTTCGATCACGTCAGCGCCATCGGGGATGAACTGACGGAGCGCGTGCAGGCGTGGGATCCCGGCAAGACAATTCATGCTGCCTATGACGGCGTGTTCGAGGATGAGTTCCTCGAGCCCAAGCCGAAGCCCGCAGCGGCGCCTTCGAAAATTCTCGCAATCGGTTCGCCGCTGGATTGGAAGGGGTGGGCCGACCTCACCGAAGCACTGCACATTCTGGAGAGCGATGCGCTTCCGAACTTGCAGATCGATTTCACCGGTACGATGCCTTTGCCCGGCGACAACGACCTGAAGCTCGGCCGGCTGAAAAACGTCGTGTGCAATTTCATCGGCCGCGTCGAGAAGTTCCGCGAACTCGTCCGCGGCTACGACCTCGTCGTGAACCCGAGCCGCATGGAAACTTTCGGCATGGCGGCCATCGAAGTGCTTGCCGCGGGCGTGCCGCTTCTGTCGAGCAAAACGGGTGTGATGGAAGACGTGCAGACCAATCCCGCGATGCTGTTCGAGCCGGAGAATCCTGAATCGCTCGCGCAGGCGCTTCGCAGCGTGCTCGAGCGCTGGAGCGACACGGATTTCGGCGTCGCTTCCGCCCAGCGCAATATCCGCCGGAAGTTCATGATCGACCATGCGGCGGCGGCGCTGGATGCGGCTTTTGAATCGCTCGCCGGAAAACCTGGTGCCGGGTGAGGGGATTGAACCCCCGACCTTCGGTTTACAAAACCGCTGCTCTACCGCTGAGCTAACCCGGCCACTTCGGTCATGCGCCGCTATTTGCGATGCTTCGGCGGCCGACGCAAGCCGCCGTTTGCCCGCCGGCAACAGGCCTTAGCGCGTGCCGAGCAGCCGCTGAAACAGCGTGCCGCCAAGATAGCGCCCGAGCACGACGAAATAGAGAACGATAAGCGCAAACAGCAGGAGCGCAGGTCCGCCAGACAGGCTGAACCCTTTCTCCGTCGTGCCGCCGGTGAGAAGCCCGATCACATAGCCGCCTGCGAAGAAAATAAAGAAGAAGTCGAGAATCGCGGCGGCAACCTTTCGCCATGTGGAAACTGCGGGCTTTGCGGAATTGCCGGTCATTGCTGTCTCCCAGTCCCCGGTTTGAGATGTGTCACTTCAATGCCGGACGTATGGAAGGTCAACCGTTCCTTACCGCCGCCGGAAACGGAAGGGTTCGCGTCCCGTAGGCAAGGCACTAACCATAGTTTCAAGAGTGAAGGCGGCGGTAACCGGCCTTCATCCAGCCGGTGGCAGGATCGCGGAAACCGGGAAATCCCGCCATGCCGCGTCTCGTTCCGATCTTTGCATTTCTGATTGCCGCGTCCTTGCCGGCGCAGGCCGACAAGCGACCCGTCATCCTTCCGGATGGCACGGTGCTGCATGGAGAATGGGGACTCGCGGGCAGGAACAACGTGGTGCCCTATGCGGAATATTGGGGCCCGCACTACTATTACATGCCGTTTACGCCGCGCAGCGTCTACTATCCGTCCAATTCGGGCGATCCGTTCGCCTATCGCTCGCGCGCGACGCGCCAACCTTCGGTGCCGGGTCCCAGCTACAACCGCTACTGGAACACGCAGTCGAACGCGCCGGCCGATCTGCCGCCGCCGTACATGCCGCAGGGCCCATCCGTCATTCTCGCCCCGAAGGTGGACGAAAAATAACAATCGATCCTGCGCTGCCGCGCCGGTGTCAGGCATTCGGCCTGACCGGCTTTGAGAACGCGCACGTCAGTGTTGCGTCGTCTTCACGCTTTCGTCGGTGGAAAGCCGGTAGCCGACGCCAAGTTCGGTGAGCAGGAGCTTCGGCTTGGTCGGATCGACTTCGATCTTCTGGCGCAGCTTGCGGACGAAAATGCGCAGGTAATGCGAATCCTGATCGTGGCCCGTGCCCCAGATTTCGTTGAGCAGCTGGCTGTGCGTAACCACGTTGCCCGCATGTTGCGCCAGAATCTGCAGCAGCCGGAATTCCTTGCGCGTCAGCGACAGCCGCTCGCCATCGACGAATACCGAGCGGTTTGCGAGATCGACGCTGAGCCTGCCGAGGCTTACGACCGGGTCTCCGCTTTGATTCCGGGTATGGCGGCGGATCGCGGCGCGCGAGCGGGCGAGCAGTTCCGCCATGCCGAACGGCTTCACCACATAGTCGTCCGCGCCGAGTTGCAGGAGCTTCACCTTTTCGTCTTCGTTCGAGCGTACCGACAACACGATGACGGGCACGTTCGACCACGCGCGCAGGCGCGCGAGCACTTCGGAGCCGTCGACATCGGGTAGGGCGAGGTCGAGGATAATCAGATCCGGCGGCCGCATCGTCGCGTTCTTGATGCCTTCGGAGCCGTTCTCCGCGTCCTGTACATTGAAGCCGTCCATCTCGAAGCCCGCGCGCAGGAAACGGCGGATTTGCGCTTCGTCATCGACGAGCAGAACCGATGGTGCGTGATTATTCATCCGTTGCCTCCGCTTCGCGCGCCGGCACCTTCGAGGCCGGCATCCTGATCGTAACCTTCGAGCCCTGGTTCAGGCCGCCGCTTTCAGCCGCGATCGAACCGCCGCTCGCTTCGAGAAAGGCCCGGGCGATCCAGATGCCGAGGCCCGAACCGGCGGTGGTGCTGGCGAGACGCGGGCTCCGGTAAAACCGTTCGCCCAGCCTCGTCTGATCCTCCCGCGTCATACCGGCACCGCGGTCGGAAACAGAGAATACGATCTGATCGCTTTCGTGTCTGATGTCGACTTCGATTTCGGAATGGGCCGGCGAATACTTCGCCGCATTGCTCAGGATTTGCCCGATCGCCTGGTCGAACAGCACCGGATCGCCTTCGAACAGGGAAACCGTGTCCGAAATAGTTACGCGCACTTTATGCGATGCTAGCGCGCGGGCGCGGCGCTCGATCGCCACGTTCACGATGTCGGCGGGATCGATCCACTCGCGCTTGGGGTGAATGCCATCGCTCGAGATCCGCGTCGCATCGAGCAGGTTCTGAATGTCGTGATTCAGGCGTTCGGCTTCCTCGCGCACGACGTTTGCGAGCGTCGACAGGTGGGGATCGTTTTTCACGCCTTCCGCGTTCGCAATGACCGAGGAGGCGCCCATGATCGAGGCCAGCGGTGTCCTGAGTTCGTGCGATACCGATCCGATCAGGGCTTCGCGCAGCCGTTCCACTTCGTCTTTTCGCCGCAGCCTGCTTGCGAGGTGACTGGTCGCGACCGCGACGATCGTGAACAGCACAAGATCGACCTGATTGTCCCAGTTCTGCGCCTTGAAGCTGAAGATCGGCGGATAGAAAAAGAACGCAGACGCCGCGACGCTGACAACCGCGCAGATCAGCGCAGGTATCAATCCCCAGCGCATGGCGACCACGAAAACGGGAAGCAGATAGAGCACGCCCACGTTGCCGAGGATGAGCCAGCGCAAGGCAATCGCGATGAGAATGGTCGTGACGGCGACGAGGAAGAGCGCGATCAGCGACGGGATCATATAGCGTTCGATCCAGTTGCCTTTCGGGGGCGGCGAGTTGAACCACGTTCCGAAATGCATGGCCGGTACCGTCAGCTCTTGCGGGTGGCCCGGTCGGCGATGTAAAGCGCGAGCGCGGCCGCGTTCGAAACGTTGAGACTCCGGATCGCTCCCGTCAAATCGATCCGCGCGAGCACGTCGCAGGTCTCGCGCGTGAGCTGGCGCAGGCCCTTGCCTTCTGCGCCGAGCACGAGCGCAACGGGCGCGGTGAGTTTCGTTTCGCTCAGATCAACTTCGCCTTCCTCCGCGAGCCCGACGAGCGTAAAGCCGCGCTCTTTCAGTTCGTTCATTGCACGGGAGAGATTCTGCACCAGCGCGATCGGCACATGCTCGAGCCCGCCGGAAGCGGATTTTGCGAGCACCCCGGTGGCTTCCGGCGAGTGGCGCGCCGTAGTGACAATCGCCGAGACATTGAATGCCGCCGCGGTGCGCACGATCGCGCCGAAATTGTGCGGGTCGGTGATCTGGTCGAGCACGAGCACCAGCTTGTCGAGCGCAAGTTCGTGCAGGCCGGGCGGGGGCAGCGGGTCCGTTACGGCGAACAAACCCTGGTGCACCGCATCCGGCGTCAGCTTCTTGTCCAGAACGTCCGGGCGCACGATCTCGGGCTGGACCGGAAGTTCGATGTTCGCTTCCTGCAGGCGGCGCAGCGCGTTCTCGGTCGCAATCAGAACGCGGAAACGGCGTGCGGGGTTTTTCAGCGCCTCGGCGACCGGATGCCAGCCATAGAGGATCGCATGGTCGAGCGGGACCTTCCGGCCGTCCGCGCCGAAATTGCGCCGGCCGCTGAGCGCGGCTTTCTTCTTCATCGGTTTTTGCGGACGTCCGGCCATGAATTTATCCCGTCGGGGCGGGCATCTAGGCTCCCCAGCCGGAGCTTGGCAATTCGGCTGCCGCAGAGGGGCTAAGCGCGCCGAACCAACATGATTTCACAGGGTTGACACCCCCGGGGGCGGCAACCATAAGTCCCGCCGCTGGGCTTCGCGGTCGCGGGGCCCTGTCGGTTTCTGCACTATATTGCGGAAGAAACCCGGGCTAACCGGGGGAGTGTCCCGAGCGGCAAAGGGGGCGGACTGTAAATCCGCTGGCTATGCCTTCGCAGGTTCGAGTCCTGCCTCCCCCACCAGCCTTCGCGATCGCAATGTCACGGTTAGGCAAAAGCGCCAATCGTTCTTGGCGAGACATAGCGTTCCCGTTAAAAGACCGCCGAATTCGCGGGTGTAGCTCAATGGTAGAGCAGCAGCCTTCCAAGCTGAATACGAGGGTTCGATTCCCTTCACCCGCTCCAGTTCAACGCGACCAGAGGAAGTAGAAGAGACAGGGCCATGGCCAAGGAAAAATTCGAACGCAACAAACCGCATGTGAACGTCGGCACGATTGGTCACGTTGACCACGGCAAGACGTCGTTGACTGCGGCGATTACGAAGGTGCTTGCGGAGACGGGCGGCGCCACGTTCACGGCCTATGACCAGATCGACAAGGCGCCGGAAGAGAAGGCGCGCGGGATCACGATTTCGACGGCGCA
>JAGXQU010000169.1 GCA_018335895.1 Hyphomicrobiales bacterium
TCAGTCCGGCCCGAAGCGCGACGAGGCAGGCCACGATATCAACTACATCGGCTCGACCGGTTTGCTTTCGCTCGCTCCGGGTCCGGTGGACAATCCCGTCGTGCCGCCAGCGCTGATCGCCGACATTGCCGGCGGAACATTTCCCGCCGTTCAGAACGTTCTGCTAGCTTTGATCGCGCGCGGGAAGAACGGGAAGGGTACCTACATCGACGTCGCGATGGCCGACGCCATGTTCACCTTCGCCTGGATGGCGCTCGCGACACTTCACGCGACCGGCAAGCAGGCGGGGCCCGCGTCGCTCAGCACCACCGGCGGATCACCGCGATATCAGATCTATCCCACCAAGGACGGCAAGCTCGTCTGTTGCGGCGCGCTGGAGCAGAAGTTCTGGATGGCATTTTGCGGCGTGATCGGCCTGCCGCAGGAACTGACCAACGACTTCAAGAACCCGGCCGCAACGAAACAGGCGGTGCGCGAGCTCATCGCGAAGGAAACCGCCGCTTACTGGCAGCCGAAATTTTCCGCCGCGGATTGCTGCGTGACGATCATGGCAACGCTTGAGGAGGCGCTCGCCGACGAGCATTTCGTGAAGCGCGGGCTGTTCACGGAGCAGGTGTCGTCGTCAGGCGGCGACAAGACGCTCCCGGCGCTTCCCGTGCCGATCGCTCCGCAATTCCGCGCAAAAGGTTCGCGGACCTGGCCCCGTATCAAATAGTCAGGCGGCTGCGAGCAGGACCACTGCGAAGGGATACTCCTCGTCGATCCAGATTTCTTCCGTGCGCCAGCCCGCACTTTCAGCAAGCGCGCGCAAGGTAGCCTGCGTGAACTTGTAGGAATTTTCCGTATGGATGGTTTCACCGTCTGCGAACGCAAAACACTGTCCGTTGACCGTGACGGACTGCGCTTTTTCGCTGACCAGATGCATCTCGATCCGGCTTTGCTCCGCGTTCCAGATGGCGAGATGATGAAACGAACATTCGTCGAAATCCGCGCCCAGTTCGCGATTGATGCGTGACAGGATGTTCAGATTGAACTGCGCGGTGACGCCGGCGCGATCGTTGTAGGCGGCGCGCATTACTTTCTCGTCCTTCACCAGATCGGCGCCCAGGACGAATTTCGCCTCGCTCCCGAGTTGTCTGCGCGTACGGGCAAGAAATTCTCGCCCGCCTTCGGGGCCGAGGTTACCGATCGTCGAACCCGGGAAAAACCCCGCCTTTGTCCCGTTCCTGACGGCGGAAGGAAGCGACAGTTCGGCGGTAAAGTCTCCGACGAGGGGAACCACGTCGATCTGCGGGTAGTTGGCGGAAAGCGCATCGGCTACGCCGAGCAAAAACTCCTCGCTGATGTCCATGGGAACGTAGGATTTCAGTTGCGGGAGCGCATCGAGAACGATCCGCGTCTTCCGGCTTGCACCGCTGCCGTACTCGATCAGATGTGCCACATCGGAAAGACGATCAGGCAGTTCCGGAGCGATCCGGGAAAGCAGCGAAGTCTCTGTTCGCGTCGGATAGTATTCCGGCAGGTCGCAGATCCGGTCGAACAGTTGCGAACCCCGCTCGTCGTAAAAATACTTCGGCGGAATCGCTTTCTGCGGCAGGGAAAGACCAGCGACCACGTCGTTGTGAAAGGCTTTGTCCGCGACCTTGTCGAGCATGTGTTAGCGCTCCAGATCGTGGGCGAGGCGAAGGCCGCTGAACTGCCAGCGCTGATGCGGATAGAAGAAGTTGCGATAGGTCGGCCGGATATGTCCTTCCGGGGTCGCACACGAGCCGCCGCGCAGCACGAACTGATTCACCATGAACTTGCCGTTGTATTCGCCGACGGCGCCGGGCACCGCGCGAAATCCCGGATATGGCTGGTAGGGGCTTGCGGTCCACTCCCACACGTCCCCGAACATCTGATGCAGTTGAACGCCGTTCGGCTGCGCGGGCAGCGGACGCAGCGCGCCCGTACCGACGGTGTTGCCTTTAACAGGCAGCCCCGCCGCGGCGACCTCCCATTCCGCTTCGAGCGGAAGACGCTTGCCGGCCCAGCGCGCGAAAGCATCGGCTTCGTAATAGCTGACATGGGCGACCGGCGCGGCAGGATTGACTGGATGCAGTCCGCCGAGCGTCATCGAATGCCATTCGCCCTCGCGCTCTTCCCAGTAAAGCGGCGCACGCCAGCCTTCCTCGCCGCACTTGTACCAGCCGTCCGAAAGCCACAGCGTGACGTCCTCGTAGCCGCCGTCACGCATGAATTCGAGCCACTCGCCGTTGGTAACGGCACGGTCGGCGATCGCGAACGGCTGGAGATAGGTTTTGTGACGCGGGCCCTCGTTATCGTAGAAAAAACCTTCGCCCTCGAAGCCCGTCTCGACGAGGCCGCCCTGAAATTCGACGAACTTCGCCGGTGCCGCCTGCGCCGGTTCGTCCGGCTCGCGTTCGATATAGGCCGGCTTGATCGGGTTGCAGGAGAGGTGATGCAGCACATCGGTGAGTAACAATTCCTGATGCTGCTGCTCATGATGGCAGCCGAGCACAATCAGCGTCGAAAGCTCGCTTTGCCTGTTGCCCGCATCCCGCGAGATCAGCTTTTCCATCGCGCCATCGACATGCCCGCGATAGCGCCCGACTTCCTCGACCGATGGGCGGCTCAACAGCCCGCGCTGCGGACGCGGATGCCGTGCGCCCATGGCCTCGTAGTAGGAGTTGTAGAGAAAATTGAAGCGCTCATCGAACGGTCGGTAATCCGGATCGAACTGCTTGAGTACGAAGGCCTCGAAAAACCATGTTGTGTGCGCGCGATGCCACTTGACGGGGCTCGCGTCAGGCATCGATTGCAGGATCTGATCTTCCGGAGAAAGCGGCGCGGCGAGCCGCTCCGTGTCTGCGCGTACGCGACGGTACTCTCGAAGAAGATGCTCGGTCGTTGGCGTTGCAGCCGGCGCGGTCATGGCGAAGCCTCATTGAAGGGCGGCGATGGTGCAGTCGATCAGCGCATTCTGACCGGTTTCGCGTGTGACGCGGATCACAATGTGCGGAGATACCCCTCGGATCAAGACGCAAGGGTGCGAAAATGGTTCCGCGCGGATGCAGGATCGCTGGAACTTCAGCGATTTATTCCCGATTTGCGGCGCTGCCCACGCCTGCGCGCATCAAATTCCGGCGGAGCAGAGAGACTCGAGACGCAATTTCGAGCCCCACACTGCGGGCGAGATGCACGGGTAGAAATTCCGTGAGCAGGGAGCGGCCAAGCAGTTCAACCGCCGCCGCGCGACTTCGAATGTCACCGCGCCGGTTGAGATCATAGGCGGCGATCACCGATTTCGACCCGGGGTCATCGCCTTGCCTGAGCGCTTCGCCTGCGAGCCGCGCGATCTCGGCGGCATCACGAATGCCAAGATTCAATCCCTGCGCACCGATCGGAGGAATGACGTGACCGGATTCTCCGGCCAGCGCGACCCGATTATCCGCGAATCGATCCGCGATCTCCACGCCGAGCGGGAAGATGCCGCGCGGCCCGTCCACGCGGACTTCACCAAGGAGAAAGCGAGACTTCTCCTCGATCTCGCGGGAAAGCTCGTCCGGCGTCGCCCCACGCAGTCTCTCTACGTCTTGCGCGCGGCATACCCAGACGAGGCTCGATCGCATGCCCTGAAGCGGGACCAGCGTGAAGGGACCGCTCTCGGTGTGAAACTCGGTCGAGACGTCGTTATGGGGCCGCGAGTGGGACAGGTTCAATGCGACGGCGTGCTGCGACAGGGGCCGCTTGCTCGTGCCGATTCCCGCTGCCTGCCGGCAAAGGGAATTGCGGCCGTCTGCCGCGACGATCAGGCGAGCTCCGAGAAAACTGCCATCGGCAAGCGTTACATGCGCAAGGTCTTCGTCGATGCTTACATTTTTCGCCGTCTGCTCGACGATGCGCAATCGCGGGCTATCGAGATTTGTGCGCAGGACGGAGAGAAGAGCATCGTTCGCGATGTTGTAGCCGAAGGCATCGAGACCGATTTCCATAGCCTCGAACAACACTTCCGGCGTCCTGATCAAGCGCCTCGTGCCGTCGACAAGACGCAGCTTGCGGAGCGGGGCCGCCGTTCGCTCGATGAGCGCCCAAAGGCCGAGATCTTTCAGAATATCGACGGAACTGCCGAGGAGGGCGGTCGTGCGATGATCCGTGTGCGGAGGTTTGGGTGCGAGCAGGGTGGTCTGCACGCCCTCACGCGCCAGCGCGATAGCCGCAATCAATCCCGCGGGGCCGCCGCCCACAACGATTGCATCCGATGCCGATGCGTTTCGATCCATAGCCGCAGTCTAGCGGACTTCGCGCCGAAATGCTGACATGTCGAAATGTCGCCGGGTCGAAACTATAGCCTCACCCATCGCGCGGGCGCATTCGCAGTGCATGTGCTGACGGCGTCGGGCGTGGGCTTCGGCCTGCTTGCGCTGATGGCGGCGCACGGGCGGCAGTTCACGGAGATGTTTCTGTGGCTCGGCGTCGCACTTCTGGTTGACGGCATCGACGGCCCGCTGGCACGGCGCCTGAGCGTGAAGGAAGTGCTTCCGCACTGGTCTGGCGACGTACTGGACCTTGTCGTCGACTATCTGACTTACGTGCTCGTGCCGGTCTATGCGCTGATCCTTAGCGGCCTTATTCCCGCGCCGCTCGACCTCGTCGCGGGTGCGGCCATCGCAATTGCGAGTGCGCTCTATTTCGCTGACGGGCGAATGAAAACGGACGACGCCTTCTTCAGGGGCTTTCCGGCCGCATGGAACCTGGTCGTGTTCTATCTGCTGATCGGCAAGCCAGCGCCCGGGATCGCGCTCGGAATAATCGCCTTGCTTTGCGCGCTGACCTTCATTCCCGTTCCGTTCGTCCATCCGTTTCGTGTGACACGGCTGCGTATGCTGACGATCCCGCTGTTGGCGGCTTGGATCGCGCTCGCGCTGGCAGCGCTTGCATACGACCTATCCCCGCCGCAGCCTGTCTGGATCGGGCTCCTGGTGCTAGCGGTATACTTTCTCGGCGCAGGGATATTGCGGATCCGCAGCACATGAGCATTCCCGTATTCGACTGGATCGGCGATCCGTCCGCATGGGTCGCACTGGTAACATTGATCGTGCTTGAGATCGTTCTCGGCATCGACAACGTGATCTTCATTTCGCTTCTGGTGCAACGGCTCGGCAAGCAGGCGGCGAAACGCGCGCGTCAGATCGGCTTGAGCCTTGCGCTCGTCTTCCGCATCGCGCTCCTGTTTCTGCTGACCTGGATCATCGCGCTGAAGGAGCCGGTTTTCTCGCTGTTCACACGCGATTTCTCCTGGCGCGACGTCGTTCTTTTCGCCGGCGGCGTATTTCTGATCGTAAAGGCGACCCAGGAGCTTCACAGCGCGGTCGAGGGCGAGAACGGCCCGAGCAAGACGGCCGCTGCCTCCGGCGCATTCTGGTCCATCATCGCGCAGATCATCCTGATCGACATGGTCTTCTCCGTGGATTCGATCATCACCGCGATCGGTCTGGCGGACGACATCGAGATCATGGTGATTGCCGTGCTGATCGCGATCGTTGTGATGTATCTCGCTTCGGGATGGATCTCGGATTTCATCACGCGGCATCCGACCACGAAGGTGCTGGCGCTTGCGTTTCTTCTTCTGATCGGTGTCGCGCTGGTAGCCGACGGCCTCGGCTTCAAGATCCCGCGCGGATATATCTACTTCTCGATGGCCTTCGCGGGTCTTGTTGAAGGCGTGAACATCGCGATGCGGAAGAATGCCCGCAAGGCAAAGACTGCGGTTGCAGCCGCCCGAACGAGCGGAAAGAAAAGGAAGAAGGCGAAGTAGGGATCATGGACAAGAAAATTCTGCTGATCACGGGCGGCAGCCGCGGTATCGGGGCTGCGACTGCGCGCATGGCCGCGCGTCAGGGTTATGACGTCGCGATCAACTATCTCGGTAACGAGAAGGCCGCGAACGAAGTCGTCGCCGATATCGAAAAAAGTAACGCGCGCGGCATCGCCATTCAGGGCGATATGGCGGTCGAATCCGATATCTGGAAAATGTTCGAGGCAGTCGATAAGTTCGGCAAGCTCACGCATCTCGTGAACAATGCGGGCATTACCGGCAAGGCCGGACGCTTCGCGGAATCCGACCCCGCGATGATGCGCCAGGTCGTGGATGTGAACGTCACGGGTGCGATGCTCGTCGCGCAGGAGGCCGTGAAGCGCATGTCGACGAAGTACGGCGGAGAGGGTGGCGCGATCGTGAACCTCGGCTCGATGGCGTCCACGCTCGGCTCACCCGGCGAATATGTCTGGTACGCCGCGTCGAAAGGCGCGATCGACGCGCTCACGATCGGGCTTTCGCGGGAAGTCGCCGCAGAAGGCATTCGCGTCAACTCCGTTGCGCCCGGGCTAATCGATACCGAGATCCACGCGACGGGCGGGCAGCCCGACCGGATCGCCCGGCTGCGGTCGATGATCCCTATGGGCCGCGAGGGCAAGGCACAGGAGGTGGCCGAGGCCATCCTCTATTTGCTGTCGGATCAGGCCTCGTATGTCGTGGGCACCAACGTACGCATCTCTGGCGGGCGCTAGCCAACGCCGTTTGCGCGTCCCCGCCCTCGTATGGGACAAAGAGAACAGCTAGAAAAACGACCGCCCTATGCGGTCACTTGTGGAGGATGAAATGGCGTTTGCGGTACGGGTCTATCAGCATGGCGGGCCGGAAGTTCTGAAGTACGAAGAGATTCAGTTGCCGGAGCCGGGTCCGGGCGAAGTCCGCATCAAGCAGACGGCCATCGGCCTCAATTTCATCGACACCTACTTCCGCACCGGTCTCTACAAGCCCGCCGCTTACCCGTTCACACCCGGCAACGAAGGCGCCGGCGTTGTGGTTTCGCTCGGAAAGGGCGTGAAGGGCCTCAAGAAGGGCGACCGCGTCGCCTACGGCACCGTGCCCGGCTCCTATGCGTCAGAGCGGAACGTCCCGGCCGACAAGCTCATCAAGCTGCCGAAGAAGGTAAGCGACAAGGTCGCCGCCGCGATGATGCTGAAGGGGCTGACGGCGCAGTATCTCCTGCGCTCGCTCTTCAAGGTGAAGAAGGGCCACACCGTGCTTGTGCATGCCGCTGCGGGCGGCGTGGGCCAGATCCTGACCCAGTGGGCGCGGGCGCTCGGCGCGACCGTTATTGCAACCGTGGGTTCGAAGGATAAAGCCGTACTCGCAAAGAAGAATGGCGCCCACCACGTGATCCTCTACCGTGAAGAGGACGTCGCGAAGAGGGTCGCCGAAATTACGAAGGGCAAGAAGTGCGACGTCGTCTATGACGGCGTCGGCAAGTCGACCTTCATGAGCTCGCTGGACAGCCTCAAGCCGCGCGGCATGCTGGCGACCTACGGCAATGCGTCCGGGCCAGTCGACGGCGTGAACCTCGGCATCCTCGCGACCAAGGGTTCACTCATCGTCTCCCGCCCAACCATGGCCCACTACTTCGCAACGCGGAAGGAACTCGAAGCGGGTGCGAAGGACCTGATGAAGGTCATCGAGAAGGGCAAGGTGAAGATCCAGGTCAACCAGACGTACCCGCTAAAGGAAGTCGAGCGGGCGCATCGCGATCTGGAAGGCCGCAACACCACCGGGCAGACCGTGCTGCTGCCTTGAAAATCGGCAATTTTTCATTGCGCTAGTCCAAAAGGCCAATGTGCTGAACGCGAATCAGCCTATCTTCGCATGGGGATAGGAAACGCTGATTCGTGGCGCACGCGATATTAAGAACTGCTGACGGAGCCAATTCCGTTGCCGGTGGCGAGCAGACCGTGGTGTCCGCCAGCGGCGACGATGCGTTGAGCCGCGTCCGCGAGTCCCTCGACCTGCTCGAAGCGGACCTCGGCGTGCTCATGCTCAAGGTCGGCGACGCCGCGAAGAATGTGCATGAAGGCGTCAGCAGCGCGAGCGGTTCGCTGCAAGCGATCAACGCCTCGGCTGCCGATCTTTCCGAGCAGGTCGCGGTCGCCGAATCCAATGTGAATGCCTTCGCCACTGCGACGGAGCAGCTTGCTCAATCCTCCACCCTGATCTCGAGCCAAATCCACAAGGCCAACGATCTCGCAGGCGAGGCGAGTGAGGCTGCCAGCGCCACCGGGCGGCAGGTCGAGCGGCTGCAAAATTCGTCGGCGGAAATCGGCAAGGTCGTCACCTTTATTTCCACGATCGCGAAACAGACGCATCTTCTGGCGTTGAACGCTTCAATCGAAGCCGCCCGCGCCGGCGATGCGGGACGCGGCTTCGCGGTTGTCGCGAACGAGGTGAAGGCGCTCTCCGCGGAAACCCAGCAGGCCATTTCCGAAATCACGTCGAAGATCGAGGCGCTCCGCAAGGATGCCGATGAATCGATGACGATGCTCGCGAAGATCGCGCGCGTCATCGAGGAAATCCGGCCGCTGTTCGCAAGCGTATCGTCATCCGTCGAGCAGCAGGTCGCGACCACGGCCGAGCTTTCAGTAAACGCCTCCGACAACTCGAATTTCATCGGCACGGTCACGGAGCGGGTGCAGAACATCCGCGAGGCCGCCGAAAGCGCGCGCACGGAGAGCGTCCAGATCGATCAGTCCGCGCATACCGCTGCTGACCTTGCGGCGAGCCTGCGGAAGCGGCTGAGCATTTTTCTGCGTGCGACGGAAATCGGTGACCGCCGCCAGCATGACCGCTTGCCCTGCGATTGGGATGTGAGCGTCACGGCCGCCGGTGTAAAAGCCAGCACGAAGACCGTCGATCTCGGCGATGGCGGCGTCCTCCTGAAAGCTGCGGATGCATTGAACCTTCGTATCGGCGAGAACATTCATGTCGATATTCCGGGTGTCGGCAATATCGCGGCGCGCGTCGTCAACCGTACCGACCTCGGCATTCACTGTGCGTTCTTCGACCTGCCGAGCGAGTGCGCGGCAGCACTCAAGGGCAAACTAGACAAGATCAGGCATGACAATCGCGAGTTCATCGATCTTGCGGTGACCACAGCGAACAAAGTGGGGGCCGCGATCGAGCGCCTGATTGAGACCGGCAAGGTCTCGTCGCAGGTCATGTTCAACAACCAGTACGAGCCGATCCCGGGCACCAATCCGCAGCAGTTCGAGACCGGGTACGTCGCAGCGCTCGAACAGGAGCTGTGGCCGATTCAGGAGCCGCTGCTTTCCAGCGACAGCCGCATGGTTTTCTGCGCGGCGGTCGACCGTAACGCCTACCTCCCGGTGCACAACAAAAAGTATTCCCTTCCGCAGCGTCCGGGCGAGCCGGAGTGGAACACGGCGAATTGCCGCAACAAGCGGGTGTTCGACGACCGCGCGGGTCTTTCGGCGGCGCGCAACACCCGGCCCTACATGATCCAGTATTATCCGCGCGACATGGGCGGCGGGCAGATTGTGATGATGTGGGAAATCGTTGCGCCGATCCGCGTGCTCGGCAAGCACTGGGGCGGCTTCCGGATGGCCTACCGGACCTGATCAGAATCCAGCGACGGTTCCGTGCAGGTCGTAGGCCTCTGCACTCTCGATCTTTACGGTAGCGATCTCGCCGACCTTCAGGGGTCTGCGGCTAGATACATGCACGACGCCGTCGATCTCCGGCGCGTCGCCGCGCGTGCGGCCGATCGCTGTATTTCCGGCTACGCTGTCGATGATGACCGGCTCGCGTTTGCCGACCTTCGCGCGCAGACGTTTCGCGCTAATTTTCTGCTGGGTTTCCATGAAGCGCGCGTAGCGCTGCGACTTCACTTCTTCGGGCACCGGATTATCGAGATCGTTCGCCGGCGCGCCGCGAACCGGCTCGAACTTGAAACAGCCGACGCGGTCCAATTGCGCTTCTTCGAGGAAGGCGAGCAGTTCGGCGAATTCCTCTTCGGTCTCGCCCGGGAAGCCCACGATGAAGGTCGAACGCAGGGTGAGGTTCGGCACTTCGTTGCGCCATTTCGCGACCCGCGCGAGTTGCTTTTCCTGCGAGGCGGGGCGGCGCATGCGCTTCAAGACGCTAGGGCTGCCGTGCTGCATCGGAATGTCGAGATAAGGCAGCACTTTGCCTTCGGCCATCAGCGGCATCACGTCGTCGACATGCGGGTAGGGGTAGACATAATGCAGGCGCACCCAAGCTCCGAGTTCGCCCAGCTCGCGCGCGAGGTCGACGAATTTCGCGCGCACTTCGCGTTCGCGGAATTTGCTCTCCGCGAATTTGATATCGATGCCGTAGGCCGAAGTATCCTGCGAAATGACGAGCAGTTCCTTTACCCCCGCCTTCACGAGCCGCTCTGCTTCACGCAAAACGTCCGCCGCCGGACGGCTCACGAGATCGCCGCGCAGTTTTGGAATAATGCAGAAGGTGCAGCGGTTGTTGCAGCCTTCGGAAATCTTCAAATAGGCGTAGTGGCGCGGCGTGAGCTTGATGCCTTGTTCGGGCACGAGATCGAGAAACGGATCGTGTTTCGGCGGCACCGCTTCATGCACCGCCGAGACAACCGCCTCGTATTGCTGCGGGCCGGTGACCGCGAGTACGGAAGGGTGCACCGCGCGGATGCTTTCAGGTTCCGCACCCATGCAGCCGGTCACGATCACCTTGCCGTTTTTCGCCAGCGCGTCGCCGATCGCAGCCAGGCTCTCCGCCTTGGCGCTGTCGAGAAAGCCGCAGGTATTGACCAGCACCACATCCGCACCTTCGTGCTCGCGCGAAAGCTCGTAGCCCTCGGCGCGGAGCCGGGTCACGATGCGTTCGGAGTCGACCAGCGCCTTGGGGCAGCCGAGCGACACGAAGCTCACACGGGGAGTGGGGTTTTCGCTCATTCTCGAAGGGTTCGGGCGCAGCAAGCCGAATTGGCCGCGCGCGGGTTTCACATGTGGGCGCTTTGTGGCCTATTCAGGCCGGCAAATGCAAATACCGGGTGAATATTGAGCGATCAGACCCCCTATGACGCCGTGATCGTCGGCGGTGGCCATAACGGCCTAGTCTGTGCAGCCTATCTCGCGAAAGCGGGCTTGAAGGTCGTGGTGCTGGAGCGCCGCGGGATCGTGGGCGGGGCGGCCGTTACCGAGGAATTTCACCCCGGGTTCCGGAACTCGGTGGCGAGCTACACGGTCTCGCTCCTAAATCCGAAGGTGATCCGCGACCTCGACCTCCATGCGCACGGCCTGAAAATCGTCGAGCGCAAGGTCTCGAATTTCCTGCCGCTACCCGACGGGCGCTATCTCAAGACCGGAGCAGGCCGGACGGCAGAAGAAGTCGCGAAATTCTCGGCGAAGGACGCGACAAAACTCGACGACTATGCCGCCGAGCTGGATCTCGTGGCGGATGTCCTGCGCGAACTCGTGCTGCAGACGCCGCCTAACATCGTCGAAGGCAGCCCGCTCTCCGCCATTCCCGAATTGATCCGCGCAGGTTCGCTCGCCAACCGCCTGCGCAAGCTCGGTCTCAGGGGACAGCGCGCGCTGCTCGATCTCTTCACGAATTCCGCGGGCGATTTTCTCGATGGCTGGTTCGAGAGCGATCCGATCAAGGCCGTGTACGGCTTCGACGGCATCGTCGGCAACTACGCGAGCCCCTATACGCCGGGCTCCGCTTATGTGCTCCTGCATCACTGCTTCGGGGAAGTGAACGGTAAGAAGGGTGTCTGGGGACACGCCATCGGCGGCATGGGCGCCATCACGCAGGCCATGGCGAAATCCGCTGCCGCGGACGGCGTTGAAATTCGCCTCGACGCGCCCGTGAAGGAAATCTTGATCGAGAAGGGGAAGGCGGTGGGGGCGGTTACCGAGGACGGTAAAGTGTTTCGCGGCCGCGCGATCGTCTCCAACCTCAATCCGAAGCTGCTCTACCTGAAACTGATGGACCCGGGCGTGCTTCCTCCGGATTTCCGCAAGCGCATGGAAAGCTGGCGCGTAGGCTCCGGCACGTTCCGCATGAATGTGGCGCTTTCCGAATTGCCCGACTTCAAGTGTCTGCCGGGCAAGCAACTCGCCGAGCACCACACCGCGGGCATCATCATGGCGCCGTCGCTACGCTACATGGAGCAGGCTTTTTTCGACGCGCGCTTGCGCGGCTGGTCTCGAGAACCAATCGTCGAGATGGTGATTTCATCGACGCTCGACGATACGCTCGCGCCGGAAGGGAAACACGTTGCGAGCCTGTTTTGTCAGCACGTCGCGCCGCAGCTGCCGGACGGCAAATCGTGGGACGATCACCGCGAGGCGGTCGCCGACCTCATGATCGAAACCGTCAACGCTTACGCGCCGAATTTCAAAGCGTCGGTGATTGCGCGGCAAAGCCTTTCGCCGCTGGATCTGGAGCGCACCTTCGGTCTTGTCGGCGGCGACATTTTTCACGGCGCGCTCGATCTCGGTCAGATGTTCTCCGCGCGTCCCGCGCTCGGCAACGCGAATTACCACGGCCCCGTTCCCGGCCTGTATATGTGCGGCTCCGGCACGCATCCGGGCGGCGGCGTCACCGGCGCCCCCGGCCACAATGCGGCGCGTGAAATCATCAACGACCTCGGGCGCAGGCGGCGGAGCTGAAATGACGGACTTCATCGAAATCAGCGGCGTGAAGCTCGAATGCGCGTGGTTCGGCGGCGCTCCCGCAGACGCCCCGATCCTTGTGATGCTCCACGAAGGTCTCGGCTCGGTATCGATCTGGCGCGACTTTCCGGCGGCGCTCGCCAAGGCGACGAAGACGCGCGTCTTTGCCTATTCGCGCGCAGGCTACGGCAAGTCCGATCCTGCAAAGCTGCCGCGTCCGCTCGACTTCATGCAGCGTGAGGCAAAAGAATTGCTGCCGAAGCTCCTCGAAAAGATCGGATTTAAACGCGGCATTCTGGTCGGTCACAGTGACGGCGGCACGATTGCAGCGGCTTATGCCGGAAGTATGCAGGACCATCGCATACGCGGGCTCGTGCTGATCGAGCCGCATTTCTTCGTCGAGGAATTCAATCTGAAATCCATCCGCAAGATCACCGCGGAGTACGAGACGAGCGGCCTTCGCGAAAAACTCGCGCGGCACCACAACGACCCGGACAACGCTTTTCTCGGCTGGAGCGGCGCGTGGCTGGACCCGGGCTTCGGCCGCGTACTCGATCTGCGCGAGGAATTGATCCACATCCGCGTTCCCGTTCTCATCGTGAAGGGCGAGAACGACCCTTACGCGACGATGGAGCAAGTGCGGTTCGCCGAGCGCGAATGCTATTGCCCGGTCGATCACGTCGTCATCGAAGATGCCGCGCACGCTCCGCATCGCGAGAAGCCGGCAGAAACGCTCGCCGCGACAGCGGGGTTCATCAACCGGATTTTGTGGGACCACGGGGAGGCCAAGGCGGCGTGAGCAAGCTGGCGGAGAGGGTGGGATTCGAACCCACGGTGCCCTTTCAGGCACGGCGGTTTTCAAGACCGCTGCCTTAAACCACTCGGCCACCTCTCCGCGTGAGGCAATTCAGGCACTTAGCAGACTTTTCCAAAAGAACAACTAGCGAATTGCCAGCCGAACCGCGACCTGTGTAATCGTGTGTTCGTAGGATCAAAACGGCGTAGAACGGTACGACGCCGCTGAGCTTCACACCCCGATAATCGCGCCCCGAGCGAAGGGGTTGCAGGCCTTCCTCGCCCGATCCTCCATGCAAGAAAAGACCTCATCCTATCGCGCGGACATCGATGGCTTGCGCGCGATCGCCGTGATCGCCGTCGTCGTTTCGCATGCGGCTCCGTCAGCGGTCACCGGCGGCTTTATCGGCGTCGATGTGTTTTTTGTTATCTCCGGGTATCTGATCACGGGAAACATTCTGGCTGACCTAAGTAGCGGCCGGTTCGATCTCATCGCATTCTACGCGCGCCGAATCCGCCGTTTATTTCCTGCTTTGCTGCTTGTCATGGCGGCGGCCTGGGTAGCAGGCTGGCTGCTTCTGCTTCCCGATGATTTCGAAGTACTCGGCAGACATCTTGCCTCCAGCGCTGCGTTCGTTCCGAATTTCATGTTTTGGCGGGACCAGGCGGCAAGCGACCATGATGTGAAAATCGACGCATTGCTTCACCTGTGGTCGCTCGGCGTCGAGGAACAGTATTATCTCGTTTGGCCGCTGATAGTTCTGGCGGTATTCGGCCGCTGGACCCGGATCGCGCGTGTGACGGCAACACTGGTTCTCATCTCATTCGCGCTGAACATCGTTCTCACCTTCGACCTGACAGAGGCCGCCTTCTACTTG
Organism: Hyphomicrobiales bacterium; assembly: GCA_018335895.1. Classification (GTDB taxonomy): domain Bacteria; phylum Pseudomonadota; class Alphaproteobacteria; order Rhizobiales; family Xanthobacteraceae. Next base: position 14,199 of record JAGXQU010000169.1, read on the forward strand.
CCGTTCCCCCGTTTTTGGGAGTTGCTGGCCGGAAGCGCACTTGCGTTCGCCGGCGCTTATGCGCGCGAAACGCCGGCGCGCGCGAGGCTGTACATTGCGCTCTCGACGGAGAAGGCGTCCCGGTCTTTGAACGATGCGAAGGCGTGGGTTGGGCTCGCGCTGATCGCGGTCTCTATTGTTGTGCTGACCAAGCAGCACATGTTTCCAGGGTTCTGGGTTTTGCTCCCCGTCGCTGGCACCGCGCTGCTCATCGCGTCGGGGCCGGGTGCTGCGGTGAATCGCCTGCTCAGCAATCGCGGGTTGGTCGCGATCGGTCTGATCAGCTATCCGTTCTATCTTTGGCATTGGCCGCTGCTGTCGCTGGCCGAATATTCGTGGGATAGCGGCCTCACGACGCTTTCGCGGCTCCTGATCGCACTTCTTGCGCTGCCGCTTGCCTGGCTCACCTACCGCTACGTCGAGAGGCCGATCCGCTACGCAGCGCCGGATCGTCGCCCAACGGCCGCTACAGGCGCCTTGCTTCTCGCAATGGCGGCGATCTTCGTGCTCGGCATTCTGACCTATCTGAATAGCGGGTTTGGCTGGCGGCTTCCGCTGTAACCCGCGCACTTGCAGCCTCGCGAACGGCGGTTTCAGCCCGGCGCAGAAACTTTTAACCAAACTTTCCGATCGTCTGAAACCTGCCCCGATTTGGTAGCCATTCGCGGCGATAAAGCCGGGAAAGGGGCAGTAAGCCCCCGTGTAATGCGTAGCGGCGGCGGATGGGGCGGAGGTTTTCTTCTGCGATAAAAGCGGGCGGGCGCGTGACGGTGATCGTCATGGCCGCGCTGACGCTTGCCAACTGCAAGACCACGGGCACCGACTCCAAATACGGCGTCACGGCTAGTCCGCGAAAATATCAGGACGGCGACGACATTCCGAAAGGCACGGGCCGCTACCACGTCGGCAAGCCTTACGTGATTGCAGGCGTCACCTACTATCCAGAAGAGAACCCGAACTATCGCGCCGACGGCATCGCCTCATGGTACGGCGATGCCTTCCACGGCCGCCTTACTTCGAACGGCGAAATCTTCGACATGCGCTCGATCACAGCGGCGCATCCGACGCTGCCGCTGCCGAGCTATGTGCGCGTGACCAATCTCACGAACGGAAAGTCGCTGATCGTACGCGTCAACGATCGTGGCCCGTTCCACGCCAATCGGGTGATCGATCTGTCGTCGCGCGCAGCCGAAATGCTCGACTTTCGCCACAAGGGAACCGCCCGCGTGCGGGTCGAGTATGTGAGCCGCGCGAAAATCGAAGGCTCCGACGACGTCCAGCTTGCAGCAACATTGCGCGACAACGGCCCCGCGCCGGCGCCGTCCCAGGTGCGGATCGCGCAGCAGCGGCCATTCGTCCAGCAGCCGCCGGTTCCTCAAGGTGTCCAACACCAGCCCGCGCCGCCGATCCGGCATGCGACGGCCGTGAACGCACGTACTCCGGCCGTTCCGGCGTCCGCACCGGCCTCCTATTCGCCCGCGTCGCTTACGGGCCGTGGACTGTACTGATCCTCGATTGATCGAGAGCGGCCTGCCTAGTAAGGCTGCGGGATGCGCGGTCGTTTCATAACCTTCGAAGGCGGAGAGGGCTCTGGCAAGTCGACACAGGTCGCGCTGCTCGCCGATCGATTGCGTATTCGCAGCATCGAGGTCGTGACGACGCGCGAGCCCGGCGGCTCGCCCGGCGCGGAAGCCATGCGCCATCTCCTGCTGAGCGGACTGGTCAAGCCGCTCGGCCCCACGGCGGAAACCATGATTTTCGCTGCCGCCCGCGACGACCACGTGCAGCAAACGATTAAGCCCGCGCTCACGCGCGGCGCCTGGGTGATCTGCGACCGCTTCATCGATTCCACGCGCGTCTATCAGGGCGAACTCGGCAACGTCGATCGTAGGGTCATCCGGGCGCTGGAGCGCGTGACCGTGCGGGACGCGATGCCAGACCTGACCTTCATCCTCGATGTTCCGGTCGAGGTCGGGTTCGCGAGGGTCGAAAAACGCGGACAAGTGCGCGACCGCTTCGAGTCCGAACACATCGAATTCCATATCCAGTTGCGCGAAGCGTTTCTTTCGCTCGCGCGCGACGAGCCGCAGCGTTGCGTGGTGATCGATGCCACGCAGTCGCCGGAAACGGTCGCCTCAAGGATTTGGCTCACTGTCATCGAGCGCCTGCTGCAACCGCGCGGAACCGCGACCGCATCGAGGGCCGCAAGTTGATATCCGATCCGGTAGAAGGTGACCGTCTGCTCGGCGCTCCGCATCCGCGGGAGCGCTTCGATTTCTTTGGGCACGCAGACGCGGAAGCCGAATTGCTGGCGGCCTGGCAGGCTGAACGCCTCCCGCATGCGATCCTGCTTGGCGGCCCGCAGGGCATCGGGAAGGCGACGTTGGCCTATAGGTTCACGCGCTTCGTGCTGTCGGGCGGCAATTCGACTGCACGCGACCTGTCTGTCGCGGCGGATCACCCAACCTCGCGGCAGGTTGCATCGCTCTCGCATCCCGACCTGCTCGTGCTTCGGCGCGTGAAGGAAGAAGATAAGAAGGCGATCTCGCAGGTGATCCGCGTCGAGGATACTCGGCGCATCACGTCGTTCTTCGGCTCCACTTCGGCCTATGGCGGCTGGCGCGTATGCATCGTCGATGCGGTCGAGGAAATGAACGCGGCGAGCGCGAACGCGATCCTGAAGCTTCTCGAGGAGCCGCCCGCGCGATCCCTATTTCTCCTGATCTCGCACACGCCCGGACGGCTGCTGCCGACCATACGCTCGCGCTGCCGCCGACTCGCGATGAAAGCCCTCGCGCCCGGCGAGGTCGCCCAGGCTCTGGCATCGCTCTCGCAGTCAATTCCGGAGCTGGATCAGGCGCAGTTCGCTTCCGCCGCAGAGGCCAGTCAAGGCAGCGTGGGCAGGGCGCTCTCACTCCTGTTTGGCGGCGAAGACGGGCTCGAAGTCATGCACCTCACGCGCGAACTCCTGGCGCGGTTGCCCGCAGTCGAATCCGCATCCATCGCCGCCCTCGGGGACAAGCTGCGCGGGGACAACCTCGGTGTTTTTGCCGAAGCCGTCGAAGACTGGCTTGCTGACGCCGCAACCGGCGACGGCCCAGCCGAGCGTCTTGCACGATTTGCCGAGGCATGGGACAAGGTTCGCCGCGCCACGGCGACCGCCGAGATCTACAATCTCGACCGTAAGCCCTTGGTGTTTCAGGTTTTTACGATGCTCTCCGAAGCGGCCCGCGGCTGACACCGCCACGCGGGAAAAGGAATCTCGTTCGATGGCTGAAAAGCCGCGCTTCTACATAACGACTGCGATTTCGTATCCGAACGGTGCACCGCATATCGGTCACGCCTACGAGGCGATTGCGACCGATGCGATCGCGCGCTTCAAGCGGCTCGACGGTTACGACGTCTTCTTTCTGACCGGCGTGGACGAGCACGGCATGAAGATGACGCAGACCGCGGCGGCACAAGGCATTAAGCCGAACGAACTCGCTGATCGCAACGCACCGCTGTTCAAGGCGATGTGCGACAAGCTCAACATTTCCTACAGCCGCTTCATCCGCACCAGCGAGCCCGCGCACTACGAGGCGAGCAAGGCCATCTGGAAAAAGATGGAAGCAGCCGGGGACATCTATCTCGGCACCTATGCCGGCTGGTACTCCGTGCGCGACGAGGCGTTCTACGCGGAATCCGAAACCGTTGTCGGCGAGGATAAAGTGCGCCGCGGACCGCAGGGCACGCCGGTCGAGTGGACCGAAGAGAAAACCTACTTCTTCAAACTCTCGGCCTACGGCGACAGGCTTCTGAAGCATTACCGCGACAATCCCGGTTTCATCATGCCGGAAACCCGCCGCAACGAAGTCGAGAACTTCGTGAAAGCCGGGCTGCAGGACCTTTCGATCTCGCGCACCACGCTGACTTGGGGCGTGCCCGTGCCCGGTGCCGAAGGCCATGTGATGTATGTCTGGGTCGACGCGCTCACGAACTACATTACCGGCGTCGGCTATCCCGACACCGGCGCTGAGAACTTCAAGAAGTACTGGCCAGCCGACATCCATATCATCGGCAAGGACATCGTGCGTTTTCACGCCGTCTATTGGCCCGCATTTCTGATGTCGGCCGGGATCGAATTGCCGAAGAGCGTGCACGGCCACGGCTTTCTGTTGAACCGCGGCGAGAAAATGTCGAAGACTGCGGGCAACGTCGTCGATCCGATCACGATGGCCGATCATTACGGCGTCGATCAGATCCGATACTTCTTCCTGCGCGAAGTGCCGTTCGGGCAGGATGGCAGCTACAGCCACGAAGCCATCGTGAACCGCACCAATGCGGACCTTGCGAATAACCTCGGCAATCTCGCGCAGCGCTCGCTGTCCATGATCGCGAAGAACTGCGGCGCGCAGATTCCCGAGCCCGGCAAGCTATCGGATGCCGACAAGGCAATCCTCGTTTCGACCGACGCGCTGCTCGAGTCCGCACGCGAAGCGATGAAGACACAGCAACTTCATCTCGTGTTGCAGTCAATCTGGTCGGTCGTGGCCGATGCGAACCAGTATTTCGCCGCGAGCGCCCCTTGGGAGTTACGCAAGACCGATCCTGCGAAGATGGCAAGCGTGCTCTGGACGACCGCCGAAGTCGTGCGCCAGGTCGCGATCCTCTCGCAACCTTTCGTTCCTGCGGGAAGCGCGAAGCTGCTCGATCTTCTGGCCGTGCCCGAGGGTGCGCGAAACTTCGCATCGCTCGGCGAGAAGGGGCGGCTTAGGGCAGGCACGCCGCTGCCCGCGCCGGCCGGCATCTTCCCGCGTTACGTCGATGAGGAAGAAAAGAAGGGCTGACGATGCTGGTGGACAGCCATTGTCATCTGGATTTTCCGGACTTCGCGGCCGAACGCGATGCCATCGTTTCGCGTGCCCGCGAACAGGGCATCGTGCGGATGGTGACCATCAGCACCAAGGTCCATAAGTTCGCGGAAATCCGCGGGATCGCTGAGGCCTATGACGACGTCTTCTGCTCGATCGGCACGCATCCGCACTACGCCGACAAGGAACCCGACATCACGACCGCGGACCTCGTGAAGTACACGAATGATCCGAAAGTTGTCGCGATCGGGGAAGCGGGTCTCGATTATTTCCGCAACAACAGTTCCGTGGAAGGGCAGGAGCGCGGCTTTCGCCGCCATATCGCTGCCGCGCGGGAAACCGGGCTGCCGCTGGTGATCCATGCGCGCGAGGCGGACGACGATGTCGCGCGCATCCTGGAAGAAGAATCCGCGAGAGGCGCTTTTCCTTTCGTACTGCATTGCTTCACGGGAGGACTCGATCTCGCGAAGCGCGGCGTCGCGCTCGGCGGATACGTCTCGTTTTCCGGCGTCATCACTTTCAAGAAAAGTGAGGCACTGCGCGCGGTCGCGGCAGCGGTCCCGGCAGACCGGATTCTCGTCGAGACGGATGCGCCCTATCTTCCGCCGGAACCCTATCGCGGAAAGCGGAACGAGCCTGCCTATGTGACGAATACCGCCCGCGCGCTGGCTGCTGCGAGGAACAGCGACTACGAGACGGTGTCGACGCAGACCACGGATAACTTCTTCCGCCTCTTCTCCAAGGTTCCGCGCACGTCGTAAGCTCTGGAATGACCTACACCTTCACCATTCTCGGCTGCGGCTCGTCCGGCGGGGTGCCGCGTGTCGGGCAAGGGTGGGGGGCTTGTAATCCCGATAATCCCAAGAACCGCCGCCGCCGCTGCTCGCTGCTGGTCGAGCGCGAAAGCGCCGCCGGCAAAACCACTGTGCTGATCGACACGTCTCCCGATCTGCGCGAGCAGTTGCTGGACGCGAAAGTCAGCTGGCTCGACGCCGTGCTGTATTCGCACGATCATGCCGATCACACCCACGGCATCGACGATCTGCGTCCGCTCGCGCTCGTGCAGCGGAGCCGCATCGATGTGTATGCGGACGAAACAACGTCTGCGCTGCTGAACAGCCGCTTCGGCTATTGCTTCGAAACGCCACGGGGCAGCGATTATCCGCCGATCCTTCAGGAGCACAGGCTTCGCGAAGGCCGCGCGGTCACCATCGAAGGCAAGGGCGGTGAGATCACAGCGCTGCCGTTTCCGATGCAGCATGGTTCAACTCAGGCGCTCGGCTTCCTGATCGGAAATGCAGCTTATTCCTGCGACGTGAACGGTCTGCCGCCATCCAGCATTCCCGTGCTGGAGGACCTCGATCTCTGGATCGTGGATGCACTGCGCTACCGGACGCACCCGAGTCACTTCTCGGTCGACGAAACGCTGTCCTGGATCGCCCGCGTGAAACCGAAGCGCGCGGTGCTTACAAACCTGCATACCGATCTGGACTACGAGGAATTGAAGTCGCGGCTGCCCGCAGGCGTCGAGCCTGCCTTCGACGGAATGAGGTTATCTGTATAAGTCTTCGGGCAGAGACGCTGCTCGTTACGCGGTCTTGTTCCCGTATCCGATCAGATCGAGGCCGGTCCAATGGCCTTCCAGAAGACCGTCCTGATCCTCTTCGCCCTCAGACACGAGCGACGGCGCCTGATCGATGACCCGGTTCCTGCCGCTTCGTTTCGCCTCGTAAAGCGCCGCGTCGGCGATCACGAGCGCGCCCGCGAGCGTTTCCGCATCCTGCGGCACGAGCGCAAGACCGATGCTTGCGCCGACCGGAAACTTGTTGCCGTCGATTTCGACCGGCTCATGCAACGCGCAGCGAATTTCGTCGCCGAACGCGCGGGCCGACGCGCGTGGATCGACGGCGCCGGGAAGCGCGATCAAGGCAACGAACTCGTCGCCGCCAAGCCGCGCAACGGTCGCCCGGTCGCTTGCTACCGCAGCAATACGGCGTGCGACCGCCGTCAGCACCTTGTCGCCCATCGCATGGCCGAAGATGTCGTTCACAGGCTTGAAGCCGTCTAGATCGATGACGAGCAGGGCCTCGGGAATGAGGTTGCCGCGCTTGTCGCGCTCGCTGCCGCGCGTGAGCATCTGCCGCTCGAGAAAGCGCCGGTTCGGCAGCCCCGTCAGACGGTCGAGATAGGCAAGCCGCTCGAATTCGGCGATCATGGAATTGAAGCTTGCCGCAAGTTCATGAAGCTCCGTCGCGACACGCGGCGAAAGAGTGACGCGCGTGCCCATGCGGCCCGCCTTGAGGCGCAATGCCGTGTTCATGAGCGTGCGGACACCTTGTAGCAAGCTAAGTTCCGCGATGGTGAGCGCCAGACCGGCGGAGCCGAGCGCAACCAGAAGCAGCCACATGAGGTCGACCCAGAAGCGCTCGCGGATGGGGT
>JAGXQU010000170.1 GCA_018335895.1 Hyphomicrobiales bacterium
CAATTGCACCGCGCCCGCCGAGCGTTCGCCTGTGATCTCAAGCCGCGCGATGTCGTTTCTGATTTCGACGGGAAGCTCGAATTTCGCTTCCGTCTCGAGCGCGCCGATCGCGAACGAGAACGGCGCATCGCCGAGCGGAAGCCCGCGCAGGTCGCGTGCGCGGACGCTGCCATTCGCAGGCGTGTTGGTATCCGCGCGCAAGACCTTCACGATCAGCGCGCCGGCGTTGTTCTCGGCACCCGCAAGCGCGAGCGCGCTTTGCGTGCCGCCGGAGATCACGGTGAGTTGTCCTGCGGGGATGCGCTCACCCAGTGCTGCGATGAAAGCTTCGCCATCGCCGAGGTCGATGCCGTCCGAAAGCCAGATCACCGAAGCATCGGGCTGGCGCTTCATCAGCTCCGCGAGGCCGGGAAGAATGTCCGCGCGGTTCGGCTGGTGCGGGGCGGGTAGCAGCAGGCGCAATTGTTCGCGCGCTTCGAGTGGGCGCAGGAGCGAAACGTCCTTCTGCGGCCTTCCTGTTGCGAGCAGTGCGACAGGGCGATTTTCGGATTCGGCGCGGGCGATGATCGCGTTCGCTGTATAAAGACGGTTCTGCCACTGCGCCGCGGAAGCCCAGCCGGTATCGACGACAAGCACGATCGCGCCGGTGGTGCGCGAGGTTGCCGGTGGCGGATTCAAGAGCGGGCCTGCCGCCGCGATGATAATGAGCGCCGCGAGCAAGAGCCGGAGCGCCGTAAGCCACCAAGGCGTTCGCGCGGGCGTCTCTTCCTTGGGTTCGATCTCGAGCAGGAGCCGCGTCGGCGGGAAGCGGACCAGCCGGGGCTTCGGCGGCACGAGGCGCAGCAAGTACCAAAGCACCGGAAGCGCCAGAAGTGCAAGCAGCAAGAGCGGCGAAGTGAACCCGATCGGGAGACCGATCATGCGGCCTCCGTCTCGCCGAGCTTCACGCCCGTGCGCTTTCTCGAAATCACGTCGCGCGCCTCGCCCATGCGCGCATGCAGCGAGATCAGGAGTTCGCTCGCCGGGCGGTCGGTGCGATGAATTGCGAAGCTCCAGCCGCGTGGCGAAGTTTCGCTGCGGATCGTTTCGCGGTGTTTGGCCACGAGCGCGAGATAGTCGCGCGCCCACATTTCGGCACGGCCGACCGTAAGATTCTGCCCCGTTTCCGGTTCGCGGAAATCGATGCGGCCGGAATAGGGAAAGGTTTCTTCCGCAGGATCGACGATCTGCACCACGTGGCCGCCGGGGCCGCGCTTCGCCATGTGATCGATCGCGGCGACGATCTCGCGCGACGGACTCCACAGATCGGAGAGCAGCACGATTTCCTCGCGCGGGCCGGGCGTGATCGGCGGCGGCAGGCTCTGCCATCCGCTGCCGTGATGAATGATCGCTTCGGCCATGCGTTCGATCACGTTGCGGTTTGCGGAGGGCCGCATCAGGCCGGGGATCGCGACACGCTCGCCGCCGCGCACGAGCAATTCGCCGAGTGCGAAGGCAAGCACCAGCGCGCGGTCGCGTTTCGTCTCCCACACCAGCGGAGAGGCGAACACCATCGAGGGCGAAAGATCGGGCCAAATCCAGATCGTGTGCGAGGCTTCCCATTCGCGTTCGCGCACGTAGAGATGGTCGTCGCGCGCGGAACGGCGCCAGTCGACGCGGTTCGACGGCTCGCCGTCATTGAAGCGGCGGTACTGCCAGAAGTTTTCGCCGGGGCCGGCGCGGCGCCTGCCGTGCAGGCCGTGAAACACGGATGCGGCGGCGCGGCGCGCTTCAAGGATCAGACGCGGCATCGCGGCGACGAGTTCTTTCGCTCCGCCCGTCGCGGAACGAACCGGTGCGATTTCTTCTTCCCGCGCTTCGCCGTGGTTCGCGTTCATTCGAACTTTCAAATTTTTGCTTTCAGCTTCGCGATCACGCTTTCCACGGTCGCGCCGTCTGCGCGTGCAGCGAAAGTGAGCGCCATGCGGTGCTTGAGGACGGGCTCGGCAAGTTCGAGCACGTCGTCGATCGAGGGTGCGAGGCGTCCGTCGAGCAATGCGCGGGCGCGCACAGCGAGCATGAGCGCTTGCGAGGCGCGCGGGCCGGGACCCCATGCGATCTGCTTTGCGAGTTCGCCGCCGGCGTTGTCGGGCCGTGCCGAGCGGACCAGATTGAGGATCGCTTCGACGACGGATTCGCCGACCGGAATGCGGCGCACGAGCCGCTGCGCGGCCATCAGGTCGTCGGCGGTCATCGCGGCGCGCGGTTTGGTTTCCTCGACGCCCGTAGTGTCGAACAGGATTTTCTTTTCCGCTTCGCGATCCGGATAGGTCACGTCGATTTCCATCAGGAAGCGGTCGAGCTGCGCTTCGGGCAGCGGGTAGGTGCCTTCCTGTTCGAGCGGGTTCTGGGTCGCGAGCACATGGAACGGCTTCGGCAGGTCGTGGCGCTGGCCTGCGACCGTCACGTGATACTCCTGCATGGATTGCAGGAGCGCGGATTGCGTGCGCGGGCTCGCGCGGTTGATTTCGTCCGCGAGCAGCAACTGCGTGAAAACCGGGCCCTGAATGAAGCGGAACGAGCGTTTGCCGCTCGCGGACTCCTCCAGCACTTCGGCGCCGACAATGTCGGACGGCATCAGGTCCGGCGTGAACTGCACGCGGCGCGCCTGCAATCCGAGTACGGTGCCCATGGTGTCGGCAAGCTTCGTCTTCGCGAGGCCGGGCACGCCGAGCAGAAGGGCGTGGCCGCCGGCAAGCACGGTGATCAATGCGTGATCGACGACTTTCTCCTGGCCGAAGATGACGTTGCCGATCGCGGCGCGGGCCGCTTTCACGGAGGCTGCCGTGGTTTCCGCGGCGCGGACGATCATCTGGTCGAAATTCTCGGGGCTTGCGGGGCTCAACGGCTCCTCCTGCGCTTCACGAAGGGAGATATGAGCCGGGACTTGTATTCGCGGCCTTCCGACTCACTTGTCTCGATCATGTTCATGCAATTTCCATGCGCACGAAAGACCGGGACTGGGCCGCTATCATGGCGATCCCAAGCGGGCCTCGTGGCGTTTAGGCTATGATGAAATCAGGGCTTTTCGCGATCACAATCCGAGTAGGTTCATGACGAAGGGTTACGGCAACAATACGGGTGCGGCGCCGAAAGGGCTGGAATCGCTGATCGCCGCCGTGGGCAAGGAGCGCAAATTGCCGCCAGTGCACCTGTGGAACCCGCCTTTTTGCGGCGATCTCGACATGCGGATCGCCGCCGACGGAACCTGGTTCTACCTCGGCACCCCGATCGGCCGTCCCGCTCTGGTGCGGCTCTTTGCTTCGGTTTTGAAGCGCGAGGGTGAGAAGTATTTTCTGGTCACGCCTGTTGAAAAGGTCGGGATCACGGTCGACGACGCGCCTTTCCATGCAGTCGAGATGGCAGTGGATGGCGAAGGCGCAAACCGCGTGCTTTCCTTCCGCACCAATGTGGACGACCTCGTGCGCTGTGACGCGGAACACCCGCTGCGTTTCGAGCCGGAAGAAGGAACGGGCGGCCTGAAACCTTATCTTCATGTGCGGCGCGATCTGTGGGCGCGGGTCACGCGCGCGCTTTTTTTCGATCTGGTCGAAATGGGCGAAAGCAGAAATCTCAACGGCAGGGAATTGTTCGGCATCGCTTCCGCCGGAGAATTCTTTTCGATGGCGCCGGCCGAAACGATCGCAGGTTTGCGCTGAATGAGCGGCAGTCTCGTCGAGGCACAGTTTTCGCCGGCGCTGCGCGCGTTCGTCTCGCTTGCGCGCGAAAAGCTTTATCGCGAGCCGCAGGAATTGATGCAGCATCCGCGCGATTTCAAGAACGGCGATCACCGGCTCAACCCGGATTTCACCGACAACATCGCGGCAAACGCGCCGCGGCCGGCAGCGGTGCTGGTGCCGATCATCGCCTATGACGAGCCGGCGGTTTTGCTGACGCAGCGCTCGAAGCATCTCTCGACCCACGCGGGGCAGGTGGCGTTTCCCGGCGGCCGCATCGATCCGGGCGACGAGTCTCCTCTGGCTGCGGCCTTGCGCGAGGCCGACGAGGAGATCGGCTTGCCCGCGCGTTATGCGACCCCGCTCGGCTATCTCGACTCTTATTTATCGGGCACCGGCTTTCGTATCGTGCCGGTGGTGGCGCTGATCGAGCCGGGCTTCACCTTGCGCATCAATCCGAGCGAGGTGGACGAGGTGTTCGAAGTGCCGCTGTCCTTCCTGATGGCGCGCGAGAACCACGCCAGGCACTCGGGCATCTGGAAGGGGGTCGAAAGACATTTCTACGCAATGCCCTTCGAAAAGCGTAATATCTGGGGTGCCACCGCTGGAATGATCCGCAATCTCTACGAGAAGCTCTACGAATAATGGTCCGCACGATTTTCACCGAGCTTGCCTTCTTCATCGCACCGTTCGCGGTCTATGCGGTCGTGCTCATGCTGATGCGCAAGGATGCGCGCGACCGGGAGAACTGGGGCGCGAAGGTAATCGGCGGGCTTGCGTTGGCCGGCATCCTGCTCGTCGCGGCGAGCCTCGTGTGGTTCGCGCATTACGGAGGCTACAAACCGGGCTCGACCTACGTCCCGGCCTATATCGACAAGGACGGGAAGCTCGTTCCGGGTCACACAAAATGAGTGCCGCCCCGGCGCAAAAGCAACTCGCCGCGGACAAAGTCGCCTTCCTCAATTCGAAACCGCTGGCCGATGTGCTCGCCGTCCTGAACGGCGGCGGCGAAGAAACGCGCGCGGTCGGCGGCGCGGTGCGCAATCTCATGCTGGGGCTTCCGCTCGCCGAGATCGATCTCGCGACGACGGCGCAGCCGAAGTCAGTGATCGACCGCGTGACGTCGGCGGGTTTCAAGGCGGTGCCTACGGGAATCGAGCACGGCACGATTACCGTCGTGGCAGACGGAAAGCCGTTCGAGGTCACGACGCTGCGCGAAGATGTCGAGACCGACGGCCGTCATGCGGTGGTCCGCTTCGGCCGCGACTGGAAGAACGACGCCGGGCGGCGCGATTTCACGATCAACGCGATGTCGCTCTCGCGGGACGGCACGGTGCACGATTATTGCGGCGGGCTTGCCGACGTCGAAGCACGGCGCGTGCGCTTTATCGGCGAACCGGACGAGCGCATCGCGGAAGACTATCTGCGCGTGCTGCGTTTTTTCCGCTTCTCTGCAGCCTATGGCGAAGGCGAGATCGACCGTGCGGGGTATCTCGCCTGCGCGAGGGCGCGGGACAAACTCGGCGCGTTGTCGCGCGAACGCATCCGCACGGAGATCATGAAGACGCTCATTGCACGGCGCGCCGCCGACGCGATGACCGCGATGGCGGATGCCGGCATCTATGATCGCGTCTTCGCCAATGCGCCTGAATTGCCCGCGCTTTCGCGGCTAGCGCTGATCGAACAATCGAACGAGATCGCGCCCGACCCCGTGCGGAGGCTGGCGGCGGTCGCGATGCGGGTCAGCGAAGACGCGGTGAATTTGCGCGAGCGGTTGCGGCTTTCGAACGAGGAGTTCAAGCGCCTTGCGTCGATTGCGGACCGCTGGTGGCGGCTCACGCCATCGTCCGGCGAATCTTATGCGAAGGAAACGCTCTATCGAATCGGAGCGGAGGAATATCTCGACCGCGCGCTGATTTCGTTCGCGCATTCGAGCGCTTCGCTGGCCGATGAAAAATGGGGCGCACTGCTGTCGCTCGCTGGCCGCTGGACACCACCGCGCTTTCCGCTGTCGGCAGACGACTTTATGAAGCGCGGCGTCGAAAAGGGGCCGAAGCTCGGCAAGGCCCTGGCAGCGGCGGAGGCCGCCTGGATCGCGGCTGATTTTCCCTGGGACCCGGCGTCGCTATCGAAGATCGCGGACGAAGCCGCGCGCTGAGCGCTCGCGTAATCGTCATCGCGCGTGAGTGGCAATCTGCTTCAGCGCGGATACACTGTCCAAAACAGGGAGAAGGCGATGCGACGCTTCATTCGCGGTTTTCTGCTTTTCGCACTCGGCGGCCTGTTCGGTGTCGCTGCCGGCTTCGCGGCAGGCATCTGGTTCTTCCCGTACATCTTCCCGCTCGAGCCCGTGAACCATGTGCTCACACAGGAAGAAGCGCAGGCGCAAGTCGTCGCGGAAGGCACTTTCATCCATGCCAATCCGAGAGATCCAATTCACTGGGGCAAGGGTTCGGTCAGCGTTTACAAGAACATGATCTACCTGAAGCCTGATTTCGAAGTCGGCCCGGGGCCGGACTATCGCGTGCTGCTCGTGCCGAAATCCGGGATCAAGACCAATGCCGACGTGCGCGAGGTGCTCTCGAAGTCCGCCGATCTTGGACAGATTCAGGCGTTCAAGGGCGGGCAGCGCTATGCAATCCCCGCGAACATCAATCTCGCTGACTACCAGAGCGTCGTGATCTGGTGCCGCCAGTTCGGAGCGCTGATTTCGCCTGCGACGCTGGAGAAGAAGTAGCGATGTCATCCCCGCATGCGCGGGGAGGATAATTACGGCCACTTCACCACGGGCGGCAGCGACGACAGAATCGAATTCACGTTGCCGCCGGTCTTCAGGCCGAACACCGTGCCGCGGTCATAGAGCAGATTGAATTCGACATAGCGGCCCCGGCGCACCAGCTGTTCCTCGCGCTCGGCGTCGCTCCAGGGCTTCGCGAAATTCGCGCGCACGATCTTCGGATAGATTTCGAGAAAGGCGCGGCCCACTTCCTGCGTGAAGGCGAAGTCCGCGTTGCGGTCGCCGGTATCCAGCCAGTCGTAGAAAATGCCGCCGATGCCGCGCGGCTCGTTGCGGTGTTTCAGATGAAAGTATTCGTCGCACCAGTTTTTCAGCTTGGCGTGGTCGGCAACGCTCTTGTGCCTGTCGCAGGCCGATTTCATCGCGGCATGAAACGCGACGGTGTCAGGGTCGGTCTGGTTGCGGCGCGCATTCAGGACGGGGGTCAGGTCCGCGCCGCCGCCGAACCATGCCTTCGCGGTTACGACATGACGCGTATTCATGTGAACCGCAGGCACATGCGGATTGCGAGGATGCGCGATCAGCGAAATGCCTGAGGCCCAGAATCGCGGGTCTTCTTCCGCGCCTTTGATTTCTTTCCGGAACTCCGGCGCGAATTCGCCATGCACGGTCGAGATGTGGACGCCGGCTTTCTCGAACAGCCGCCCGTGCAGCATCGACATCTCGCCACCGCCGCCCGGCGCCCCGGTGTGATCGGTGCGCTCCCACGGTGTGCGGACGAATTTTCCCGGAGCCGTCTCATAAAGCGAGGAGGGCGCTTCTTCCTCAAGCTGCTCGAAGGCCGTGCAGATGTCGCCGCGCAGTTTGCGGAACCAGGCGCTGGCGGGTTCTTTGAAGGCGTCAAGCATCGTTCAGTCTTCCGGTCTGCCGCAGTGCTTCGCCCAAAACCATCGAAAGCGCTACCGCGATATTGAGCGAGCGCAGTCCTTCGCGCATCGGTATCCGCAGCGAGACGTCGGCCGCGGCATGTACCGTGTCGGGAACGCCGGCAGATTCGCGCCCCACCATCAGGAGGTCGCCTTCGCGAAACGCGAAAGCGGGGTAGGCGGTCTTCGCCCGGGTCGTGAGCAGGACGAGCCGCCGTCCGTTTTCCCTGCGCCACGCTTCGAAGGCCGCAAACGAAACGTGCCGCTCGATTTTTACGGCGTCGAGATAGTCGAGGCCTGCGCGGCGGAACGACCGGTCGCTCACCGGAAAGCCCGCCGGCTCGATGATGTGGACCGGCACGCTCATGCACGCGGCCATCCGCATGATGGTGCCCGCGTTCTGCGGAATGTCGGGCTCGTAAAGTACGATTTCCATTGGCAGTTCAATGGCATGGACCGCGCGGACAGGCACGCGCAATTCCCTGCATAACGACTCCGTGCCGCATGGACGGATACTGGACAACCCTAGGGTCTGGTGACATTAGAAGCTTTCAATAGGGGCGCCGCAATCGGCAGATTCTGCCGATTTTTGCAGGGTTTGCGCCGCGGATCGGGGGCACCGCCAGGATCGAGGGCGAGTCCGTTTCGCGGCGTCTTGCTGGGGGCAAGGTGCGCTCCGTTGAGGCGTTGGAAAGGACCGTAACTTGGCGAAATCCACCACAATGAACGGCGAACAGCCGACCCGCCGCGACTTCCTTTATATCGCCACCGGCGCGATGGGTGCCGTTGGCGCCGCTGCCGCAGCCTGGCCGCTCATTCACCAGATGAACCCGGACGCTTCGGTGCAGGCGCTCGCTTCGACCGAAGTCGACCTGTCGCCGATCAAGGAAGGCCAGATCATCACCGTGAAGTGGCGCGGCAAGCCGGTCTTCATCGCGCACCGCACCAAGCAGGAAATCGAAGAAGCGCGGAAAACGCAGCTTCGCGAATTGCCCGATCCGGTTGCCGACGACGCGCGCGTGAAGAAGGGCAAGGAACAGTGGCTCGTGCTGGTCGGCGTCTGCACGCATCTCGGTTGCGTGCCGCTCGGCCATCAGGGCGACTACAAGGGCTTCTTCTGCCCTTGCCATGGCTCGCACTACGACACTTCGGGCCGCATCCGGAAAGGTCCGGCGCCGACCAATCTCGAAGTGCCTCCTTACGAATTTGCTTCCGACACGATGGTGCGGATCGGCTGATCCGCACGTCGCTTTTTAAGAACGGAATCTGAAGAATGAGCGGTTCGTCGAACTTCAAGCCGAAAAGCGCCATCCTGCAATGGACCGAGCGCCGTCTCCCGATCCTCGGGTTGATGCATTCATCCTTCGTCGCTTACCCGACGCCGCGCAACCTGAACTACTGGTGGACGTTCGGCGGCATCCTTTCTTTCTGCCTCGGCGTACAGATCATCACCGGCATCGTGCTGGCGATGCATTACACCCCGACGGTTGCCGGCGCGTTCGACTCGGTCGAGCACATCATGCGCGACGTGAACTACGGCTGGCTGATCCGCTACGTGCATGCGAACGGCGCGTCGATGTTCTTCATCGCCGTCTACATCCACATTTTCCGCGGTCTCTATTACGGCTCATACAAGGAGCCGCGCGAGATCCTTTGGATTCTCGGCGTCATCATCTTCCTCCTGATGATGGCGACCGCCTTCATGGGCTACGTGCTGCCGTGGGGCCAGATGAGCTTCTGGGGCGCGACGGTGATCACGAACCTGTTCTCGGCCATTCCCGGGATCGGTCCGAAGGTCGTTGAATTCCTCTGGGGCGGCTACTCGGTCGATCAGCCGACGTTGCAGCGCTTCTTCTCGCTGCACTACCTGCTGCCGTTCATGATCGCGGGCGTCGTCGTCCTGCACATCTGGGCGCTGCACGAGGTCGGCCAGAACAATCCGGCCGGCATCGACGTGAAGTCGGACAAGGACACCGTGCCGTTCACGCCCTATGCCACCGCGAAGGACAACTTCGCGATGATCTGCTTCATGATCTTCTTCGCGTGGTTCGTGTTCTACATCCCGAACTATCTTGGCCACGCCGACAACTACATCCCGGCGAACCCCCTGCAGACGCCGACGCACATCGTGCCGGAATGGTATTTCCTGCCGTTCTACGCGATCCTGCGCGCGATCCCGTCGAAGCTCGGCGGCGTGATTGCGATGTTCGGCTCGATCGCGCTTCTTGCGTTCCTGCCGTGGCTCGACCGCGCCAAGACCCGCTCGGCGAAGTACCGCCCGCTGTTCAAGCAGTTCTTCTGGGTGTTTGTGCTCTGCTGCATCGGGCTCGGCTGGCTCGGCGCCAAGCCTGCGGAAGGCGGATACGTGATCGCTTCGCGGATTCTCACCGCCTACTACTTCATCCACTTCCTCGTGATCCTGCCGCTGCTCTCGTACTACGAGAAGCCGTCGCCGCTGCCCGCCTCGATCGCGGACTCGGTGCTCGGCAAGCAGCCGGCGAAAGCTTAGCGCTCAGGGGCCGCCAAGATGAACAAGAACACCCTTCTCGCGCTCGGCATCGTAGCCGCGATTTCCTTCGGTTCGGCAGGCAGCGCGCTTGCCGCGGAAGCTGGACCGCAGCCGCCGCGGCAGAAGTGGACCTTCTCGGGTCCCTTCGGCCACTACGACAAGCAGCAGCTCCAGCGCGGCTTCAAGGTCTACCGCGAGGTCTGTCAGGCCTGTCATTCGCTGAAGCTGGTCGCGTTCCGCACCCTCGGCCAGCCGGGCGCGCTCGGCTTCTCCGAAGGCCAGATCAAGGCGCTCGCAGCCGAGTATCAGATCAACGACGGTCCGAACGATTCCGGCGAAATGTTCCAGCGTGCAGGCCGCCCGTCCGATTATTTCCCGCCGATCTTCGCGAACGAGCAGGCGGCGCGGGCGACGCACAACGGTGCGCTCCCGGTCGATCTCTCGGTGATTGCGAAGGCGCGCACCTATGAAGTCGGCTTTCCCGGCTTCCTGATCGACATCGTGCGTCAGTATCAGGAAAACGGCGTCGACTACCTCCACGCGCTCCTGACCGGCTACGAAGAGAAGGCGCCGGCAGGCGAGACGCTCACGCCGAACCAGTTCTGGAACAAATACTTCCCGGGCCACAAGATCTCGATGCGTCCGCCGCTCGAAGACAAGCGCGTCGAATACACCGACGGCTCGCCGCAGACGGTCGATCAGTATGCGCGCGATGTGACAGCGTTCCTGATGTGGGCCGCCGAGCCGCACCTCGAGGCGCGCAAGCGCATCGGCTTCCAGGTCATGATCTTCCTGATCGTGTTCGCGGGGCTCGCCTACTTCACCAAGAAGAAGATCTGGGCGAGCGCGCACTGAGCCTTGCCGCAGTAGAATAAATAAAGGCCCCGCTTTGCGGGGCCTTTTTCTTTGCAGGTTTGGCCGAAGCGGCGCTTACTTGCCGTAAGCCTGCTTGTAGGAGGACGTGCCTTTCTTGGACGTCTCCGCTTTCGGCTTCTTCTTTTCCTTGCTGGGTTTGGCTTGGCCCTTAGCCATGGCGATCTCCTGAGATTTTTTGCGGCATTTCGCGAATCCGTCACCGCAGGGAAATAGGCTATTCTCGTTTTGCGCCTGCCGACAAGGCGCGCGAGCCAAATGCTAGGAAATTTGATGAACCCGCCCGACGCGCTCGACCTTCGCGCCTCCATCCGCACGATCCCGGACTATCCGAAACCGGGTATCCAGTTCCGCGATATCACCACGTTGCTCGGCAATGCGCGGGCGTTCCGGCGGGCGGTGGACGACCTCGTGAACCCCTGGGCGGGCTCCAAGATCGACAAGGTGGCGGGCATCGAGGCGCGAGGCTTTATTCTTGGAGGCGCCGTCGCTCATCAGGTCTCGGCCGGCTTCGTGCCGATCCGCAAGAAGGGCAAGCTGCCTTACGAGACGGTGCGGATCGCATATTCGCTCGAATACGGCATCGACGAGATGGAAATGCACAGTGACGCGGTGAGCAAAGGCGAGCGCGTCATTCTCGTCGACGACCTGATCGCGACCGGCGGCACGGCGGAGGGCGCAGTGAAGCTCTTGCGGAACATGGGCGCGGAGGTTTTGGCGGCCTGCTTCATCGTCGATCTGCCGGAGCTCGGCGGCGCGGCGAAGCTGCGCGCCTTAGGCGTGCCGGTGAGAACGCTGGTTTCCTTCGAAGGGCATTGAAGTCTATTCGTCATACCCGGGACAAACCCGGCTATGACGGGGACGGCGCAGTCATTTTGGCTTCCGCGGAATAAACGCCGAGCTGTCGAACTCGTACACGCGCTCGCCGTTCTGGTTCACGCCGATGATCTTCGCGAACATGATGCCCCATTGCGGGCGCGTCGCGGACTCGCGCAGCTCAGTGATCTCGCTCGAATAGGTGACGGTATCGCCCGCGAAGACCGGCTTCAGCCACTTCAGGTTCTTGAATCCGGGCGAGGGACCTCCGGGCAAGGGTTTCTCGCCGCGCGCGATCGCCGCTTCGTACTGCGCCTTGTTGAAGTCGACGATCTTGCGCATGCAGGCCGCGCCCGTGTGCCAGCCGGAGGCGCAGAGTCCGCCGAACAGCGATTTCTTCGCAGCTTCTTCATCGAGATGAAACGGCTGCGGATCGTACTTCTGCGCGAAGCGGATGATGTTTTCCTTGGTGAAGAGATACGAGCCGAACTCGCGCACGTCGCCGATCTTCATGTCCTCGAAATAGGCCATCACGCCGCTCCCGGACTGCGCTTGCCGAAGAAGCCGGAATAGGCCGAGGTCATGACGGTTTCGCCTTTTGCGTTCGTCATTTCGAGCGCGTGACGCACGACGCCGACATGCGGGCGGCTCTTCATGTCTCGCTTCTCGAGACAGGTGAGCTTGATGGTGAGTTCATCGTCCGGGCGAACCGGCCTGATCCAGCGCACTTCATCGACGCCCGGCGCGCCTAGCGAGCTCGATTCGCTCAAGAATCCGTCATAGATCATGCGCATCATGATCGCGCAGGAATGCCAGCCGGATGCAGAAAGACCTTTCAGCATCGACTTGTTCGCAGCGTCTTCGTCGAGATGCATCGGCTGCGGATCGAATTCGGCTGCGAACTCGACGATTTCTTCGCGGGTCACGCGCCGCGGGCCGTAGCTCCTGACGCTGTTGACCTCGAAATCCTCGTAACAGATGCGGGCGGTTTTCGCGTCCATCCGAATTCAATACCGGGCTAGTTGGCGAAGCGGAAGTGCATGACGTCGCCGTCCTGCACCACGTAATCCTTGCCTTCGAGCCGTAGCTTGCCGGCATCGCGCGCGCCAGCCTCGCCCTTGCATGCGACGTAGTCGGCATATGCAATCGTCTCGGCGCGGATGAAGCCCTTCTCGAAATCGGTGTGGATGACGCCGGCCGCCTGCGGCGCTTTCATGCCTTTCACGATGGTCCAGGCGCGGGCTTCCTTCGGGCCGGCCGTGAAATAGGTGATGAGCCCGAGCAATTCGTAGCCCTTGCGGATCAGGCGATCGAGGCCGGGCTCGGTGAGCCCTGCTGCGTCCAGAAAGTCCTTCCGCTCTGCGATCGGCAGCATCGCGATTTCGGATTCGATCTTCGCGGAGATCGCGACCGTGACGGCGTTCTCGGATTTCGCCTTGGCCTCGACCTTCTGCGAAAGCTCGTTGCCGGTGGCAGCGGCGCTTTCCTCGACGTTGCAGGCGTAGAGCACCGGTTTCGCGGTGATGAGTTGCAGTGCCTTGAAGGCCTCTTCCTCTTCGTCCTTGCGCTCGACGGTGCGCGCGGGTTTGCCGTTCGAAAGCACGGCAATCGCGCGCTTCACCAGATCGAGTTGTGCGATCGCCTCCTTGTCCTGACCGCGCGCCTTCTTGGTGAGGTTGTCCACGCGCTTCTCGAGGCTGTCGAGGTCGGCGAGCATCAGTTCGGTCTCGACCGTCTCCGCATCGCGCAAGGGATCGATGCCGCCTTCGACATGGGTGATGTCGCTGTCTTCGAAGCAGCGCAGCACATGCACGATGGCATCGACCTCGCGGATGTGCCCGAGGAACTGGTTGCCGAGGCCTTCGCCTTTCGAGGCGCCGCGCACGAGGCCGGCGATATCGACGAAATTGATCTTGGTCGGCACGATCTCGGCGGAGCCCGCGATCTTCGCCAGCGCGTCGATGCGCGGATCGGGTACGGCGACCTCGCCGACATTCGGCTCGATGGTGCAGAACGGATAGTTCGCAGCCTGCGCCGCGGCGGTCTGCGTCAGTGCGTTGAAGAGGGTCGACTTGCCGACATTCGGCAGGCCGACGATTCCGCATTTGAATCCCATGATCGAATTTCTTGCCTAGCTGGATTTGAGGACGCCGCTCTTTTCGAGCGCGAGGTGTACGCGATTCTGGAAGTCTTCGAGCTTGCGCTTCACGAGGTATTCCGCCGCATCGGAGATTGCCTCGCACATCGTCTCGACCCAGGGTTGCTCGGCCCTGGCGAAATCCGACAAGACCCAGCGCGAGACGAGATTGCGGTCGCCGGGGTGGCCGATGCCGATGCGGACGCGCATGAAATCGTTGCCGCAATGCTGGGTGATCGAGCGCAGTCCGTTCTGTCCGGCATTGCCGCCGCCGAGCTTGGCGCGCATTTTCGCGGGCGGCAGGTCGATCTCGTCATGAAACACCACGACATCGCCGAGCGGGATCTTGAAAAACTTCTGCGCCGCGCCGACCGCGAGGCCGGAGTCGTTCATGTAGGTTTCGGGTTTCAGCAGCAAAACTTTCTCGCCCGCGATTTCGCCTTCGGCGGATTGCCCCTGAAAGCGTTTCCGCCAGGGTGAGAAGCGATGTTTGTAGTGGATTGCTTCGGCGGCCATGAAGCCGACGTTGTGGCGGTTGCGGCGGTATTGCGCGCCCGGATTGCCCAGTCCCGCGAATAAGAACATCGAACGGTCTCCGCGGGGACCGGCGGGCGGGCGCGAAAGCGCGCCCGCCTCGTCGCGTTACTTCTTGTCGCCGCCTTCCGACTTTGCGCCGGCAGCAGGAGCTGCGGCGCCAGCGGCGGGGGCAGCACCTTCGGCAGCAGCCGGAGCGGCAGCGGC
>JAGXQU010000171.1 GCA_018335895.1 Hyphomicrobiales bacterium
GCTGTTCCCTGCGCTCGCCTACGCAGACGATCGCCGCCAAATCCGCCCGCCACGCAGCCTCCGCTTTCGCGCGAACCGTTTGGTCCGTCTCAGCGTGCTCCGCCCGCCGCTCCGAGTGGCCGACGATGACGTAGCTTGCGCCGGCGTCCTTGAGCATCTCGGCGGAGATATCCCCGGTATGGGCTCCCGAAGCCTTGGCGTGACAGTCCTGTCCGCCAACAAAAACTCCGTTTCTTGCCGCCGCCGCGGCTGCGGCGACCAGCGTCGTGGGCGGACAGATCAGGAAGTCTGCCTTGGCCTTGTGCGCGGCGGAATAGCCCCTGCAAATCGCTTCCAGCTCGGAAAGTCCCGACCGCAGGCCGTTCATTTTCCAGTTTCCGGCGACGAGCGGGCGGCGGGTCATCCTAAAATCCTTGTTTTGAGCAGGTCTGCCGGGTAGCAGAGCGATTAACGCTCCGCAAATCGCGGCAACGGCTCCCGTTGCCCCTGTGGAAGGCGGCCCCTATGATCCGGCCTGCCTCCCCTAACCCTCTGGAATCCAAGATGCTTCAAGGCTTACGCGCCGGCTCGCGCTCCATAGTGACCCAGATTTTTCTGTTCGCTCTGATGGGTCTCCTGATTGTCAGCTTCGCCTTCTGGGGCATCGGCGACGTATTCCGCGGCTTCGGCGCGCAGACGGTCGCGAAAATCGGCTCGACCGAGATCCGGGTCGAGCAGTATCGCCGCGCCTTCAACGACCGGCTCCAGGAAATCGGCCGCCAGATCAACCGGCCGTTCACGCCGGATCAGGCGCGCGCGATGGGCGTGGATCGCCAGATTCTTGCCGAACTGATTGCGGAAGCCGCGCTCGACGAAAAGACGCGCAAGATGGGCCTTGCGATCACCGATGCGACGGTGCGCGATCGCGTAATGAATTTTGCAGGCTTCAAGGGACCCGACGGCAACTTCGATCCCGTGCGCTATCAGACGCTCCTGCGCAACAACAACTACACCGAGACAACCTTCCTTGCCGCCGAAAAGCGGCTCGCTGTTCGTCAGCAGTTGCTTGGCGCATTAGGTGGCGAAGCCGTTCCGCCGAAGGTGCTCACCGATGCGTTCTGGCGCCTCCAGAGCGAAACGCGCGTGATTGAATACGTGCGCTTCACCCGCGAGCAGGCCGGCAACATTCCCGCCGCGTCAGAAGACGAACTCAAGAAGTATTTCGAGGCGAACAAGGCCGCGTTCCGCGCGCCGGAGTATCGCACGCTCCGCGTCCTTCACGTCTCGCCGCAAGCGCTCGCGAAAGACATCGCCATCAGTGACGACGAACTGAAGAAGACCTACGAGCAGATCAAGGAACGCATCACGACGCCCGAGCGCCGTCAGCTCGAACAGATCGCGTTTGCATCGCCCGACGCGGCGAAAGCCGCAGCCGGCCGTCTCGCCAAGGGAGAGAAATTCGACGCGGTCGCGAAAGACCTGAAGCTCGATGTCGTGCCGCTCGGCACGCTCGCCAGGAGCGACATCGTCGATGCGCCCGTCGCCGAAGCCGCATTCGCACTCGCCGAAGGCGCCACCAGCCAGCCGGTCACCGGCCGCTTCGGTCCCGTCATCCTGCGGCTGGTCAAGATCGAGCCGCAGCGCACGCCCGCGTTCGACGAAGTGTCGAAGGCGCTGCGCGAGGACTTGCAAGTACGGCAGGCGATTACGCGCGTACAGGCGCTGCACGACAAGATCGAAGACGAGCGCGGCGCAGGTCTGACCATCGAGGAAATCGGCAAGAAGATGAACCTGCCCGTGATTTCCGTGGAGGCGGTCGATCGCAGCGGACGCAAGCCGGACGGCACGCAGGTCGCCGACCTGCCTTCCGCTGAAACCCTGCTCTCGAACGCATTCCAGGCACAGAAGAACGTGGAGACCGACGCCATCGAACTGCGCGAAACGCGCAGCACGATCTGGTTCGAGGTCGTGGACATCAAGCCCGCGCGCGACCGCGCTTTCGAGGAAGCGAACGCAAGCGTCGAGACACGCTGGAAGGAAGAGCAGATCGGCAAGAAGCTCGGCGAACTCGCCGCGGAGACGCAGAAGAAACTCGATGGCGGTGCCGCTTTTGCCGCTGCTGCGCCAGGTTTGAAGGTCGAGAAAGCGGAGAAGCTTAATCGCGCTTCCTCTGTTCCCGGCATGGACGCCAACACCATCGCCCGGGTGTTCCTGACGCCTAAGGATAAGGCCGGCATCGGCACGCCCGACGGCACGACTGATCGGATCGTCTTCCGCGTGGTCTCGATCGACGTGCCCGCGACCGCACCGCCGGCGCAACTCATTCAGCAACTCACGCAATCCATTCAGGAAGACGTGCAGGTGCAGTACGTGAATCGGTTGCAGACCCAGCTCGGTCTTCGGGTAAACGAAGCCGCGATGCGGCAGGTCACGGGCGCCGGCGAGCAGAGATAGAGATCGGTCATGGAGGTCTTGCCGGACGAAAGCGCCTTCGGCGCGGCCTATGCCAATGGCAAGCCGCAACTCGTCTGGACGACGCTGGTCGCCGACCTCGAAACGCCGGTCTCGGCTTATCTGAAGCTCGCGCGCGAGCGCTTTCCTTCGTTCCTGCTTGAATCGGTGGAAGGCGGCGCGGTGCGCGGCCGCTATTCGATCATCGGCCTCGATCCCGACCTGATATTCCGCGTGCGCGGCAACATGGCGGAGATCAATCGTTCCGCGCGCACGAACGCAACTTCGTTCGAGCCTGCGAAGCACGCACCGCTCGAAGCGCTCCGTGCGCTGATCGAGGAAAGCAAGGTCGAGGTGCCATACGGACTGCCGCCGATGGCGGCCGGCGTCTTCGGCTATCTCGGCTACGACATGGTGCGCCAGATGGAGCGGCTGCCCGCGTCGAAGCCGGATCCGATCGGCACGCCCGACGCGGTGCTCGTCCGCCCCACGATCGTCGTCGTATTCGACGCGGTGAAGGATACGATGACCGTAATCACGCCGGTTCGTCCGCAGGCGGGTCTCAATGCAAAATCAGCCTATGCGCAGGCCGTCGAGCGGCTCACCGCAGTCGTCGATGCACTCGATCTGCCGCTGAACAAGGAGACCGCTGCCGACGCAGACGAAGCCATCGGCGCAAACGCGGTCTCGAACACGACGCCTGCCGAATACGAGGCGATGGTCGCGAGGGCCAAAGAATACATTCTCGCGGGCGACATCTTTCAGGTCGTGCTTTCGCAGCGCTTTGAATCGAACTTCTCGCTGCCGCCGTTCGCGCTCTACCGCGCGCTGCGCCGGGTGAATCCGGCGCCGTTTTTATATTTCCTGAACTTCGGCGAATACGCGATTGTCGGATCGAGCCCGGAAATTCTGGTGCGCGCGCGCGACAACAAGGTGACGATCCGCCCGATCGCGGGAACGCGCCCGCGCGGTGCTACGCCGCATGAAGACAAAGCGCTCGAACTTGAACTGCTTGCCGATCCGAAAGAGCGCGCCGAACACCTGATGTTGCTCGATCTCGGCCGCAACGACGTGGGCCGGGTCGCGAAGATCGGCACCGTGAAAGTCACCGACCAGTTTTTTGTCGAACGCTATAGCCACGTCATGCATATCGTCTCGAACGTCGAAGGCGTTCTGCACGAGAGGCACGACGCGCTTTCGGCGCTGGTCGCGGGCTTTCCCGCAGGCACCGTCTCCGGTGCGCCGAAGGTCCGCGCGATGCAGATCATCGACGAACTGGAGAAGGAAAAACGCGGCGTCTATGCGGGCTCGGTCGGCTATTTCGCCGCCGACGGCTCGATGGACACCTGCATCGTGCTCCGCACCGCGCTCGTCAAAGACGGCAAGATGTACGTGCAGGCGGGTGCCGGGATCGTCGCGGATTCCAACCCCAAATCGGAACAGGCCGAGTGCGAGAACAAGGCCAAGGCGCTTTTCCGCGCTGCCGAGGAGGCGCGCCGCTTCGCTTCCGCCGCCAAACGCGGGCAATAACCTTCCATGGCGAGACCGCTTCCAGCCGGGACCTTAAGCGTCTAGAAAAACCCCATGAAAGTCGCACTGATCGACAACTACGACAGCTTCACCTGGAATCTCGTCCATTACCTGGGCGAACTGGGCGCGGACGTGGACGTCTATCGCAATGACGCGATCACCGTGGACGAACTGAAGGCGAAAAAGCCCGACGCCATCGTGCTTTCGCCGGGCCCCTGCACGCCGAACGAAGCCGGCATCTGCCTCGGCGTAATCGAGAGGCTCGGCTCAGAGACCCCGATCTTCGGCGTCTGCCTCGGCCAGCAGTCGATTGGGCAGGCCTATGGCGGCAACGTCGTGCGCGCGCCCTCGCCCGTGCATGGCAAGCTCTCGACCGTGAAGCACACCGGCGAAGGCGTCATGCGCGGCATCAACGGTCCGTTTCAGGCGACCCGCTACCACTCGCTGGTAGTCGACCGCGACACCATGCCGAACGACTTGAAAGTAACCGCGCAGACCGACGACGGCCTCGTCATGTCGCTGTCGCACAAAGAGCATCCGGTTCATGGCGTACAGTTCCATCCCGAAAGCATCGCGTCCGAGCATGGCCGCGTGATCCTGAAGAACTTTCTCGATCTTGCCGCCGCATGGAACGCGGCCAAACGCGCGTGAGGAAATAGAATGGAAAAATTTCGCGCATTGATCGGCAAGGTCGCGACGGGCGCCGCCCTCACGCAGGAAGAGTCGGCGCACGCCTTCGACAAGATGATGTCGGGCGAAGCGACCCCTTCGCAGATGGGCGCGTTCCTGATGGCGTTGCGCGTGCGCGGCGAAACCGTCGATGAGATCGCGGGCGCGGTCGCGACCATGCGCTCGAAGATGACGGCCGTGGATGCGCCTGCGAGCGCGATCGACGTGGTCGGCACCGGCGGCGACGCAGCAGGCAGCTATAACATCTCGACCTGCGCAGCCTTTATCGTGGCGGGCGTGGGTATTCCGGTCGCAAAGCACGGCAACCGCGCGCTTTCCTCGAAGTCGGGTGCGGCGGATGTGCTCGCGGCACTCGGCGTCAACATCGAACTGAAGCCGGAAGGCATTTCCCGCTGCATCAGGGAAGCCGGAATCGGCTTCATGTTCGCGCCCGCACATCATCCTGCGATGAAGCATGTCGGCCCGACGCGCGTCGAACTCGCGACCCGCACCATCTTCAATCTGCTGGGACCCCTTTCGAACCCCGCGGGCGTGAAGCGCCAGATGGTCGGCGTGTTCGCGCGCCACTGGATCGAACCGCTCGCGAAGGTTCTCGGTGCGCTCGGTTCGGAGAAAGCCTGGGTCGTGCACGGCTCCGACGGTCTCGACGAAATCACCACGACCGGCCCTACCCATGTCGCAGAGCTTTCCGGCGGCAAGGTGAAGACGTTCGACATCTCGCCGGCCGATGTCGGCCTGAGGCAATCCAAGCCCGGCGAACTCAAGGGCGGCGAAGCGATCTACAACGCCGAGGCGCTGCGCGCCGTGCTCGACGGTCAGGCCGGGCCGTTCCGCGATGTCGCGGTCTTCAATGCAGCCGCGGCACTTGTGGTCGCGGACAAGGCAGCCAACCTGAAGGACGCCGCGCAGCTCGCGGCAAAGTCTCTCGATAGCGGAGCGGCAAAGGCGCGGCTCGAAAAGCTCGTCGCCGTCTCGAACGCCACATGAGCGACATTTTAGAGAAGATCGGCGACTACAAGCGCGAAGAGATCGCGAAGGCCAAGCGCGAGCGCGCGCTCTCGTCGCTCGAAGCCGATGCGAAAGCAAAGCCCGCGCCGCGCGGGTTTGTCAAGGCGCTCGAAGCGAAGCTCGCCCGCAACGAATATGCGCTGATCGCCGAGATCAAGAAGGCAAGCCCGTCGAAGGGCCTGATCCGCGCCGACTTCGATCCGCCGTCGCTCGCGCGCGCTTACGAAGCGGGCGGCGCCGCCTGTCTCTCGGTGCTCACGGACACGCCGAGCTTTCAGGGCGCGCCGGAATTTCTCACCAAAGCCCGCAACGCGACGCGGCTCCCCGCGATCCGCAAGGACTTCTTCTACGACACTTATCAGGTCGCCGAGGCCCGCGCGTGGGAAGCCGATTGCATTCTCATCATTATGGCGGCGGTCGATGACGCCGTCGCACGCGATCTCCTCGCCGCGGCGCACAGCTACGGCATGGACGCACTGATCGAGGTGCACGACGCAGCGGAGTTGGACCGCGCGCTGAAACTCGACGGCAAGCTGATTGGCATCAACAACCGCAATCTCCGCACGTTCGAAACCAGGCTTGAGACCACCGAGGAGCTGGCGCCGAAAATCCCGCGCGATAAAACCATCGTCGGCGAAAGCGGCCTGTTCACGCCCGCCGATCTCGCGCGGCTCTCGCGTGCAGGCGTGAACACCTTCCTGATCGGCGAGAGTCTCATGCGGCAGCAGAATGTCGAGGCCGCGACGCGCACGATACTCGTCAAAACTCCCACGCGGGCGTCAGCATGAGCAAGCTCACGCATATCGGGTCGGACGGCGAAGCCCGCATGGTCGATGTATCGGGCAAGGACGCGACCGAACGCACGGCCGTCGCCGAGGGCCGCGTCGTGATGCGCAAAGAGACGCTCGATCTCGTGCTTTCCGGCAACGCCAAGAAGGGCGACGTGCTGGGCGCCGCGCGCATCGCCGGCATCATGGCAGCGAAGAAGACGAGCGAACTCATTCCGCTCTGCCATCCGCTACTGCTCTCGAAAGTTGAAGTCGATATCTCGCCGGATGCTGCGCTTCCCGGCCTCGTCGTCCGTGCGGCCGTGAAAATCAGCGGCCAGACCGGCGTCGAGATGGAAGCGCTCACTGCCGTATCGGTCGCGTGCCTCACGATCTACGACATGGTGAAGGCCGCCGAGAAAAGCATGCGGATCGAAGGCATCCGCCTTCTCGAAAAGTCCGGCGGCAAATCCGGCGATTATCGCGCCTAACGCGCGTCCAGAAGCCCGGGACGAACCCCGATCTCTTCCACCAGCTTGTCCAGTTCCGCCCGCGCCTTGGGATTGGTCATCTGATGCCGCTCGGCGAGGATCAGTTCGTTTTTGAGCGAATGTTCGAGCCCCGTGAGTTCGGTCACGCGCACCTTGTATCCGTGCGCTTCCAGAAACAGCCCGCGGATCACGTTCGTGACATGCGCGCCGAACTCGCGGCGCTGGATCGGATGCCGCCAGAGCTGATGCATCGAGCCACCCTTGCCTTCGAGCAATCGTGCGACTTCGGCCTGACAGCACGGCACCAGCGCGATCGTCTTCGCCTTATGGCGGAGCGCAAAGCGGATCGCGTCGTCGGTCGCCGTGTCACAGGCGTGCAGCGCCGTCACCATTTCGATCTCGCTCTCCGGCAGCTTCGCATCCGCGATCGGCGCGCAGATGAATTGCATCCGTTCAAAGCCAGACTCCGCCGCGAGCGCCTGCGATTTCGCGACCAGATCCTCGCGCGTCTCCACGCCAAAGATTCTGCCGCGCCCCGCTTCGGCAAGGATCAGGTCGTAGAGCACGAAACCGAGATAGGACTTTCCCGCGCCGACATCGGCAAATACCGGGTCCTCGGAGCGCGCCAGCGCCGCCGCAATCGAAGGGCGGAGAAACTGCACGAGATGAAGCACCTGCTTCAGCTTGCGGCGCGAGTCCGCATTCAGCTTGCCGTCGCGCGTGAGGATGTGCAGCGCCTTCAAAAGCGGCGCAGACTTCTGCGGCTCCCGGCTCGGCCAGAGCTCGGTCCACAAGTCCTGCGCTGCGACGGGATTTGGTTTCGGCATCGCTGAATTCCGGAAGGCCTATTCGCCTTTGTCGTCCGATCGCTTAGCATAACTCCCGATGGAATCCTCCCTCCTCCCTGTCGAAGAAGCGCTGGCAAGAATTCTGGGCGGCGGAGCAGTGCTCGCATCCGAGAACGTGCCGCTGCACGAAGCTGCGGGCCGCGTGCTGGCAGCCGACATCAGGGCGCTCCGCTCGCAGCCGCCGTTCGACGTTTCGGCGATGGATGGCTACGCCGCCCGCGCGGAGGATCTCGTTTCAGGAAAGCAATTGAAGGTCGTTGGCGAAGCCGCGGCCGGCCACAAGCTTGGCCGCGCGCTGCAATCCGGTGAGGCCGCGCGCATCTTTACCGGCGCACTGGTGCCCGATGGCGCCGATGTCGTGGTCGAACAGGAGTCGGCCACGCGCGAAGGCGATCTCGTCCGCCTGCCCGCCTTCGAGCGCGGCAAGAACATCCGCCCGGCAGGTGCCGATTTTCGCGCGGGCGATGCCATTCTGAAAAAGGGCGAGCGGCTCTCCCCGCGCGCGATCGGCGTTGCGGCCGCGATGGATCACGCAACGCTTCCCTGCGCCATGCGTCCGCGGGTCGCGATCTTCTCGACCGGCGACGAAATCGTCATGCCCGGCGCGGGCGGCCCGCCCGAGCGCATCGTCGCTTCGAACCAGTATGCCGTCGCAGCCCTCTGCGAGAAGGAAGGCGCCATCGTTTCCGACATGCGGGTGCTCAGGGACAATCTCGATCTGATCTCGTCCGCGATCGAAGGTGCAAAAGAAAGCGCAGACGTAATCGTGACCCTCGGCGGCGCTTCGGTCGGCAAGCATGACCTGATCCGCCCGGCGCTGGAGCGCGCGGGAGCCGCGGTCGATTTTCACCGCATCGCGCTGCGCCCGGGCAAACCGACGCTCGCGGGCTCGCTCGGCAAGGCGCGCGTGCTGGGGCTGCCGGGCAATCCGGCTGCGAGTTACGTCTGCGGCGTGGTTTTTCTCGCGCCGCTCCTGCGCACGTTGCAGGGCATGACGGATGCGATGTGGAAACCGGAGCCCGCGATCCTCGGCATCGATCTCTGGGAGAACGATCACCGCGCGGATTTCCTGCGCTCTGCCTCGCGCTTCGACGATGAGGGCCGCCGCGTGGTGACGCCGTTTCTGAAGAAAACGCAGGACAGTTCGTTTACGTCCGTACTCGCGAAAGCCGACTGCCTGCTTCTCCGCGCGCCGCACGCGAAGGCGGCGAAAGCTGGGGAGCGGTGCGAGGTCATCGCGCTCGATTGAATGAAATGATTGTGTTCCTCTCGAAAGCGGAGAGGCATAACCGCCGGCGCACGAACTCAATTCGGGCGATCATTTATGCGGTCTTGCAGATAAGGCAGTCAGGACGAAACAGAGCCCGCATACATGCTCGAACGGCATGCACTCGGAAAACTGAAAAGCGCGTATCGCTCTACGTATAGGCGGGCAATTAAAGCCTGTATTCGCCGCATTTCACACACTCATACAGGACGGAGACATGGCCCTCACGGATAGAGTATCGATGGGCTTCTCGACAAGCGGCAGACCCACACCTGCAGCGGTTTGGCCGTATGACGATAGGCCGTGACTTTTCCCATTGCTGGGTTTTACTTTGATCTAAACTCACGACGTCTCCCTGTGATGATTGGGCGGGAGCGCGCAGAATTTGTCTCTCAGTTGGGGGCAACAACCCGGGACGAAGTGCGGGTCGGCGCGAAATAGGCACGCAGGCTCTCAGAAGGACACCACTTCTTAATCCTTGCAGAACACAACTAGAACGGATACAGATCGTTCCTGATTTGTACCGACTCGCAAGACCGCCTGAAAAGGCCCGAAAAGCAGGGATTTTCCGACGATGCTGACCCGAAAACAGTACGAGCTGCTCCGTTTCATCCACGAACGCCTGAAGGAAAGCGGGGTCCCTCCCTCCTTCGACGAGATGAAGGACGCGCTCGATCTGCGCTCGAAGTCCGGCATCCACCGGCTGATCACGGCGCTGGAGGAGCGCGGCTTCATCCGCCGCCTGCCGAACCGCGCCCGGGCGCTCGAGGTCATCCGCCTGCCCGAGACGGTCGCACCTGCCATGGGCAGCCCGCGCGGCCGCGGCGGCTTCTCTCCGAACGTCATCGAAGGTTCGCTCGGCAAGGTCGCGAAGGTTCCCTCCGACAAGGAAGACGGCGGCAGCAACCGCCCGATCGCGATCCCGGTCATGGGCCGCATCGCCGCCGGCACGCCGATCGAAGCAATCCAGAACCGTAGTCACACCGTTCACGTGCCGCCGGAGATGCTTTCGGCCGGTGAGCACTACGCGCTCGAAGTGAAGGGCGACTCCATGATCGATGCCGGCATTCTTGAGGGCGATCTCGCGCTCATCAAGAAAGCCGACGTTGCCGATTCCGGCGACATCGTCGTGGCGCTCGTCGACAGCGAGGAAGCGACCCTGAAGCGGCTTCGCAAGAAAGGCGCCTCGATCGCGCTCGAAGCCGCAAACCCGGCTTACGAGACCCGCATCTTCGGCCCCGACCGCGTCGAGATCCAGGGCAAGCTTGTCGGCATCTACCGCCGCTACTGATCGTCCAAATCGTCCTCCGGCGTATCCGGCGCCGGTGCTTCTCCGGAAATTTCCGCAGGCGGTGCGATTTGCACCGCCTGTTTCGTTTGCGGAGCCGGATTGAGCCTTGCGAGCGCATTGCCGTCCGGCGCATTCCTACGGCTGAACCAGGGCCTGTCTGCGCTCGGGGCGCGTGCAGGAACGGCCAGCCAGCCATCCTTCGTTCTCGTCAGCGCGAGCGCACCCGTTGCTGCGAGCGTAGCGCGCTCGATTACTGCGGAACCGCAGGAGGCAGGCACGGCGCGCGATGCGATCACCAGCGCCGCGCGTCCGCAGTCCTCGATCAGGGCCGCCTGGGTCTTGGGAATGGCGACAAGCGAACCGTCCGGGAGCGCGCCGATGCAGCCGTTTGGATCGCACACGAATGCGTTTCGCGCGGCATTAGGCGGCAATCCAGCCGACGCCAGCCAGTTCTCGACCGTGAACCGGTCGCGCTTGTTCGCATGGATCGAAAGGAGACCATCGGCGGTACGGAGCGCGACGACATCGCCCTCGGCATCGACCATGATGTCATGACGCGGACCCTGCGAAATCAGCCAAAGTGCGGCGACCGCGAGCGGCACGCCGATCCAGCGCAGCCCTGTTGCCGGTATGGTGAGCACCAGAAGCGCGAGCGTGCCGATGAGAAGTGCGCCTGATCCGAACGCTGCGATCCGCCCTTGCGCGCCTCCGAGCGAACTCACGGTGGCTGCAATCCGGATCATGCCCTCGATGCCGTAGCCCATAACGGTCCAGCCGAGAGCATCGAAGCCGAACGGGATCAGCAAGACCCCCATCAGCGCACCCGGCATAATGACAAGGCCGATCAGCGGCATCGCGAGCACGTTCGCAAGCACGCCATAAGGCGCAAGCCGGTGAAAATGGAACGCCGCGTAGATCGCGGTCGCAAGGCCCGCGATCAGCGAAGTCATCGCCCCGAGCATCAGCCAGCGCCCGGCCCGCACCGACCAGGCGGAAATTGCGCCCGCGCGCGCGGCCGGCGGCGCAGAGACGAACGGCACCCAGCGCTCGTAGAAACTGATGAGCGCAAGCGTCGCCGCAAACGACATCTGGAACCCGGGATTGAGGACCGCTTCCGGCGACACGATCAAGGTCACGACGACGGCCGCGGCGAGCGTCCGCAGGGTGAGTGCCGGCCGGTCGATCAGAACGCCTGCGAGCACGATCGCGATCATGATGTAGGCGCGCTGCGTTGCGACTTCGCCTCCCGAAAGCAGGAGGTAAAACGTCACGCCGCAGAGCGCCGCGAATGCCGCGTATTTCTTGATGGATCTTCGGAGCGCGAGCCCGGGGATCAGCGCAAGGCCGCCGCGCAGCATCGCAAACAGCACGCCCGCAACCAGCGCCATATGCAGTCCCGAGATCGAGATCACGTGATAGAGCCCGGAAATCCGCATCGCCTCGTTGGCGTCGTGCGAAATGTGGTCGCGGATGCCGGTAACGAGCGCTATCGCGATCGCGCCGCTGTCCCCCGGAAGCGTCGCGCGGATGCGCTCCGCCAGCCCCCGCCGCAAGGCTTCGACCTTCGCGTTGAAACGAACCGAGAGCGGCGTCCCGATCTCGGTCGGAACCGTCTTGCTTCGCCCGAGCACGAAGCCGGTAGCGCCGAGCCCTGAAAAGTAGGCGCCTACTGCGAAATCATATCCGCCCGGACGAACCGGCCCGACCAGCGGCCGCAACCGCGCCTTCACTTCGACATGCTCGCCGGTGGCGGGCGCGAGCCCCTTTCTGAAGGCAAGCCGCACCCGCTCGGGGATCGGCTGCTTCGATGTTGTATCGCCCTTCGTGATCCGAAGAACGATCCGGTCGGAGCGCGTGCTCGCGTCCCGGCTTTCGACGAAACCCTGAAGGGTTACGGTTGGTGTCGGTGCCGTCAGCACGGAATGCGCGATCATCGCCCCGCGGACGGAGCCGGTGGCGAATCCCGCCGCGATAGCCGCAAGCAAGGCGGCAACGGCAAACGCAACAACGCGGCTGCGAACGGCATAGCCGAGCCATACGGTCGCGCCGAATAATCCGAGGGCCGCGATCCACCACGGCTCCGAGGGCGCCACGAAGTAGAGCAGCACGCCGGCGCAGAAGCCCGCCGCAAGCCATGGCGCCAGCCGTCCCTGCTCCGACTCCTCGGCAATTGCCGTACGGAACCGCCCCACCAGCAACGGCAACAGCGCGCCGTATACGGTAGCACTCGCCGCTCCCCTTCCCGCGATTGCCACGGCCTCGCGGGCGGGTTGCGCCCGCCGCCGCCCCGGC
Source organism: Hyphomicrobiales bacterium (assembly GCA_018335895.1). Lineage (GTDB taxonomy): Bacteria > Pseudomonadota > Alphaproteobacteria > Rhizobiales > Xanthobacteraceae. The sequence continues at coordinate 12,615 of JAGXQU010000171.1, forward strand.
TCGTTCATGGCTTCCCCGCCCTACTCGCAGCCTGATCGCTATGCTACACGGGCCGCCGCTTCGTTCCACTTCCGCTCGAGTCTGATGTCCGAACCCGTCATCACCCGCTTCGCACCGTCGCCGACCGGCTTTCTCCATATCGGCGGCGCGAGAACCGCGCTCTTCAACTGGCTGTTTGCGCGCCACCACGGCGGCAGGATGTTGCTCAGGATCGAGGACACCGATCGCCAGCGCTCTACACAGGAGGCGATCGACGCGATCATCGCCGGGATGAAATGGCTCGGCCTCGATTGGGATGGCGACATCGTCTACCAGTTCGCCCGCGCGGCCAGACATCGTGAGGCGGCGGAGGCGTTGCTTACGCTCGGCCGCGCCTACAAGTGCTTTGCTACGCCCGAGGAACTCGGAGAAATGCGCGACAAGGCGCGCGCCGAGGGCAAGCCGCCGCGCTATGATGGTCGCTGGCGCGACCGCGATCCGTCCGAGGCACCGGCGGGGGCCAAGCCGGTCATCCGTCTAAGAGCTCCGCAAGAGGGCGAGACCACGGTCGAAGACCTCGTACAGGGCAAGGTAACCTGGCCGAACAAGGATCTCGACGACCTCGTGCTGCTCCGCTCGGACGGCACGCCGACCTATATGCTCTCTGTGGTAGTGGACGACCACGACATGAACGTCACCCACATCATCCGCGGCGACGACCATCTCACCAACGCTGCACGCCAGACCCAGATCTACGAAGCACTGGGCTGGAAGGTGCCGCGTATGGGTCACATCCCGCTGATCCACGGGCCGGACGGCGCGAAGCTTTCCAAGCGGCACGGTGCGCTCGGGGTCGAGGCCTACCGCGCGATGGGCTATGTGCCGGATGCGCTGCGCAACTATCTCGTTCGTCTGGGCTGGAGCCACGGCGATCAGGAAATTTTCTCGACCGAAGAGATGGTCGGCCTGTTCGACATCGCCAAGGTCGGCCGCGCCGCCGCCCGCTTCGACTTCGCCAAGCTTGAGAACATCAACGGCCAGTATCTCCGCGCCATGCCGGACGAAGAGATCGTCCGCCAGATCGAAGCGCTGCTGCCCGATCTTCCCGGCGGCGGACGCATCGCCGCGCTCATGAAGTCCCGCCGCAGCCAGCTTGTCGCCGCGATGCCCGGCCTGAAGGAGCGCGCAAAGACCTTGATCGAGTTGATCGAGAGCGCGAGCTATCTCTTCGCCGAGCGGCCGCTACATATCGATGAGAAAGCCGCGGCGCTCTTGGGAGCCGACGGGCGCGAAACTCTGCGTAAGGCCGTGCCCGTGCTCGAACAGGCCGAGCCCTGGTCCGCCGAGACCACCGAAGCAGCGGTTCGGGACCTCGCCGAGAAGCTCGGCATGAAGCTCGGGGCCGTCGCGCAACCGCTGCGCGCCGCGCTCACGGGGAAATCCACCTCTCCCGGCATCTTCGACGTGCTGAGCGTGCTTGGGAAAGAAGAGAGCCTCGCGCGGCTGCGGGATCAGGCACAGAAACCCGCGTAAATAGCCGATAAACAACGCACATGCCGTCTCTTGCTCCGCTTGTCGCGGCGCAGCGGAGGGTCTAGTTTCGCACAAATCGGCCGGGTCGCCCGCCCGGCCCCCATGTTCCCCGGCATGGCTCGCAGCCCAAAGGGCTCAGGAGCCAATCCGCAAGAAAAATAGGAGATCCGGATGGACGCCAAGAACACGGCCAAATCCGCTGCGCTTGCCGTAGGCGATAAGAAACTCGATCTGCCGGTGAAACCCGGCACCATCGGCCCTTCGGTTGTCGATATCGGCAAGCTGTATGGCCAGACCGGGATGTTCACCTACGACCCCGGCTTCACCTCGACTGCTAGCTGCGACAGCAAGATCACCTATATCGATGGCGACGAAGGCGTCTTGCTTTACCGCGGTTACCCGATCGAGCAGATCGCCGAAAGCGGTGATTACCTCGAAACCTGCTACCTGCTGCTTTACGGCGAACTGCCGACCGCAGCGCAGAAGGCGGATTTCGATTTCCGCGTAAACCGGCACACGATGGTGCACGAACAGATGCACCGGTTCTTCCAGGGCTTCCGCCGCGATGCGCATCCGATGGCTGTCATGGTCGGCTCGGTCGGCGCGCTCTCGGCCTTCTATCACGACAGCACTGACATCTCGGATCCGACCCAGCGCATGATCGCGTCGATTCGTATGATCGCGAAGATGCCGACGCTGGCCGCGATGGCCTTCAAGTATTCGATTGGCCAGCCGTTCATCTATCCCCGCAACGATCTCGACCTCTCGTCGAATTTCTTGCGCATGTGCTTCGCGGTTCCGGCCGAGGAATACAAAGTGAACCCGGTGCTTTCGCGTGCAATGGACCGGATTTTCATTCTGCATGCCGACCACGAGCAGAATGCGTCGACCTCGACCGTGCGCCTTGCCGGCTCCTCGGGTGCGAATCCGTTCGCCTGTATCGCCGCCGGCATCGCCTGTCTGTGGGGGCCCGCGCATGGCGGCGCCAACGAGGCCGCACTCAAGATGCTCACGGAAATCGGCAGCGTCGACAAGATTCCGGAATTCGTGCGACGCGCAAAGGACAAGAACGATCCGTTCCGCCTCATGGGCTTTGGTCATCGCGTCTATAAAAACTACGATCCGCGCGCGAAGATCATGCAGAAGACCTGCCACGAGGTTCTGAACGAACTCGGCATCAAGGACGACCCGCTCCTCGACGTCGCGATCGAACTCGAGAAGGTCGCGCTTCAGGACGAATATTTCATCGAGAAGAAGCTCTACCCGAACATCGACTTCTATTCGGGCATCACGCTGAAGGCGATGGGATTCCCCACCACCATGTTCACGGTGCTGTTCGCGCTCGCCCGCACGGTCGGCTGGATCGCCCAGTGGAAGGAAATGATCGAGGACCCGGGCCAGAAGATCGGCCGTCCGCGCCAGCTCTACACCGGCGCACCGCGGCGCGACTATCTGCCGATCTCGCGCCGGAAATAAGCGCCACTACCCAGAAAATGCGAAAGGCGGCTTGTTCAAGCCGCCTTTTTCGTTGCGCCGTCGTAGGCCCATTTGAGATAGGCGCCCGCCCAGGTGAAGCCGCCGCCGAAGGCCGCCAACATCAGGCGATCGCCTTCCTTAAGCCTGCTCTCGTAATCCCAGAGCGAAAGCGGAATCGTGGCCGCGGTGGTGTTGCCGTATTTGTGGATCGTCATCATCACACGCTCCATCGAGAGCTGCATCCGCTCCGCGGTCGCCTGGATGATGCGGCGGTTGGCCTGATGCGGCACCAGCCAGTCAATGTCGGCCCCGGTCAGTTCGTTACGCTCCATGAGCGTGCGGACGACCTCTGCCATGTTGTGCACGGCGAACTTGTAAACCTGCGCGCCTTCCTGGTGCACATAGTGCAGGCGCTTATCGACCGTCTCATTGTTGGGCGGCATCCGGCTGCCGCCCGCTTTCTGGTGCAGGTGCACCCAGCCCGAACCGTCCGAGCCGAGTTCCGTATCGAGGATGCCGGTACCGTTTTCCGAGCGCTGGAGCAGAACCGCGCCGGCGCCGTCGCCGAACAACACGCAGGTCGCGCGGTCCCTATAATCGATGATGGACGACATCTTGTCCGCGCCGACAACGACCGCGCATCTCGCCGTGCCGTTCTCGATGAACTGCTTCGCGATGGTCAATGCATAGACAAAGCCAGAGCACGCGGCCTGAATGTCGAAACTCGCGATCCCCTTGATGCCCACCATGTCGCAGACGAGATTCGCCGTGGACGGGAAAACCATATCAGGGGTCGTCGTCGCGCAAATCAGGAGGTCGACTTCGGCTGGCAGCGTTCCCGTCTTTTCGAGCAGGCCTAACACCGCCTTCGCCGCCATATGCGACGTGCCCAGGCCTTCGCCTTTGAGAACGTGCCGCGTCTTGATGCCGGTGCGTTCGACGATCCACTCATCCGTGGTGTCGACCAATTCAGCAAGCTCGGCATTCGTCAGCACGTCCGGCGGAACATAACCGCAGACGCCAGCGATCGCTGCGCGGCCGGTTCTCATATGACGAGCGTCCCCAAACTGCCGGCGGACGTGCCAGCACGAAGAATCCATACGAACTCTAGCGGCCAGATGGTTAATCAGTCATTGCCGAAATGCCAGAGCTATCTTGCGGTTCTTTTCGCGATGATTCCGAGCAAAATGGCCGTAGCCCGCTCGCTCGGAGGCTCCGGAGTTGCAAGTATTGCATCGATCCGATGGAAGGCAGCGATCTGCCGCGCGCGGGCGTCGCCAGTTTCGAAAAGCGGCGCCGCAGCATCGGCTATTTTTTGAGCGGTACAGTCCTGCTGCAAGAGCTCCGGTACAATACGTTCGTTCAGGAGGATATTTGGCAGAAGCGCCATCTTCACCTTAACCATCAAACGCGCAATCGCCGCTTCCCACCAGCGAACCCGGTAGGCTCCGACATGCGGAACCTGCGCCAGCGCCAGCTCAAGCGTTGCGGTACCTGAGGAAGCCAGGGCGACACGAGCCTTTCGCATTGCCTTACGTTTTTCCTCGTCTGTGACGACGACTTCCGGCGCGATCGGCCACGAACGCCCCGCTTCCCGAACTTCCGCTTCGATAAACGGCAGCGTGGGAAGTACGACTTCCAGCGGCCCATGAGTTGCCGAAAGTATCGAAACGGCCTCACCGAACGCCACCATCAGCGATCGCAATTCCGATCTTCGGCTGCCGGGCATGACCACGAGAACCGGCGGCTTCGTTTCCCGGCGCGCAAGGTCGTCGGGCCCCGGCCGCAACTTCGCGATTTCTTCCAGCAGCGGATGGCCGACATACGTGCATGGCGGCCCGCCGAGCGTCCGGTGTATTTCCGGCTCGAACGGAAACAGCGCGAGGGTATGATCGAAAAAGGGACGCATCGCGCGGGCACGCCGCTGCCGCCATACCCAGACCTGTGGCGCCACGTATTTGATGATCGGAATCTCCGGCGCCCGCGCCCGCACCCGCTTCGCCACCTGAAAACTGAAACCGAAGCTGTCGATCAGCACGACCGCAGCAGGCTTGCTTGCAACAATCGCATCCGCGGTTTCATCGATGCGCCGCCTGATACGGGAATAATTCCGGATCACGTCGGCAAACCCGAACGCCGCAAGCTCGCTGAGGGGATACTGGCTCGCCAGTCCCTGTGCGGCCATGGCATCGCCGCCGACCCCGGAAAACTTCACGGAAGGATGCTTGCGCTTAAGCGCAGCCATCAGGCTCGCGCCGAGCTTGTCGCCCGACGCTTCCGCTGCCGTAAGATAGATTTCCATTATTCGGCAGCCTGCCGGGACGCAGGCAAGGCGATCACGAACAGACCGGCCGCATCCGCCGTCTCAACGAACTGCTGCGCGTCGAGCACGAGCGAACCGCCCGCTTCGACGGCGATACCGGCAAGCCCTGCTTCTTTGGCCTGCACGATCGTGTCGGTCCCGATTGCCGGAAGATCGATACGCCGGTCCTGCGAAGGTTTCGGCAGCTTCACCAGCACGCCCTCGCGCTCCGCAAGCTTAAGACGGCCGCTCCGGCGCATCTCCGCGACCCGCGCGAGCAGACCGGCAGTACCTTCCGCGCCTTCAATTGCGACAATGCGCCTTCCCGCGACCACGACCGCCTGTCCGACATCGAAGCTGTCGAGCGCATGCAGGAGTTGGCTCCCGACCTCGATATCGCCGCGCTCGCGATCTGTCGGCTCGATCCGAGTGGCGAGCCCTGCCGGCATCAGGAGTTCCGGAGCGACTTCATGGGCCCCACGCAACTTCAATCCGTGTTCCTCGAATATCCTCGCAAGACCGCTGAGCAGGCTGTTGTCGCCGCCGAGAAACAGTTTCGCGATCTGCGGCAGATACAGAAGCGACTTCCAGTCGAAGCCGATCTGCCAAAGCCGCGGACGCACGACGCTGCCGATCACAACTAACTCGCGCGCGCCATGACTATGGCGCGCGTTCATGTATTTCGCCGCCGATCCGAGCTTAATCCACTCGTGCGGGTAACGGGCTAGCGCCGGATCGGCATAACCCCTCAGCAGAAAGAGATGCACGGAACGTCCACGCTTCGTAACCGCGTCGGCGACTGCCGCCGGAAACGCACCGCCGCCGCAGATGATCGCAATAGGAGAATTGTCCGCCGATTGCGGCGCCGGATTCCGTGCGCCAGAACCGCCCAAGATCAGTCTTCCTCATGCCGGGATGCCGGCGTGCTGATTTGGCGCTTTCCTGCGCTGCGGATGAAGGTCACCACCTTCTGTACGGCAGGCTCATCGGAATACTGAGCCGCTACAGCTTCCACACGGTCGGCCAGCGCTCCGCTGCCGAAGAAAATGCCTCGATAGGCCGCACGCAGCTTGTGGATCGTATCGCGGCTGAAGCCGCGGCGCTTCAGCCCGATCAAGTTCAGCCC
>JAGXQU010000172.1 GCA_018335895.1 Hyphomicrobiales bacterium
CTCCACGCAGATCGCGGGCGCGGCCGACGAAGCCGCGCTCGAAGCCGTGCGCGTCAGCGCGCTCGGCAAGAAGGGCTCGGTCTCGGAACTCTTGAAGGGCCTCGGCGCGATGTCGCCGGAGGAGCGCAAGACCGAAGGCGCGAAGATCAACGCGCTGCGCGACCGCATTTCCTCTGCGTTCGACAAGAAGAAGTCCGAACTCAAAGAAAAAGCGATTGTCGGAAGGCTCGCCTCCGAAGCGGTCGATGTGACGCTGCCGGTTCGCGCGGCCCCCGCCGAAACAGGCCGCATCCATCCGATCTCGCAGGTCATCGACGAACTCACCGCGATCTTTGCGGACATGGGTTTCTCGGTCGCCGAGGGCCCGGATATCGAAACCGACTTCTATAACTTCACGGCGCTGAACTTCCCGGCCGGCCATCCGGCGCGGGAAATGCACGACACCTTCTTCTTTCCGCCCGACGCGAAGGGCGAGCGGAAGCTTTTGCGCACGCACACGTCGCCGGTGCAGATCCGGTCGATGCAGAAGCAGAAGCCGCCGATCAAGATCATCATCCCGGGCCGCACCTATCGCTCGGATAGCGACCAGACCCACACGCCGATGTTTCATCAGGTCGAAGGTCTCGTGATCGACAAGAAATCGCACTTGGGTCATCTCAAGTGGATTCTTGCCGAGTTCTGCAAGGCGTTCTTTGAAGTCGACGACGTGAAAATGCGCTTCCGCCCGTCGTTCTTCCCCTTCACCGAGCCGTCGATGGAAGTCGATATTCAGTGCGACCGTTCCGGCGGCGACATCAAGTTCGGTCAGGGCACGGATTGGCTCGAGATTCTCGGCTGCGGCATGGTTCATCCGAACGTGCTGCGAAACTGCGGGCTCGATCCCGACGAGTATCAGGGCTTCGCCTGGGGCATGGGCATCGACCGCATCGCGATGCTGAAATACGGCATGCCGGACTTGCGTCCGTTCTTCGAGGCGGATGTGCGCTGGATCGAACACTACGGCTTCAGGCCGCTCGATTTCCCGACGCTTGCGGGAGGGCTGAGCACGTGAAATTCACCCTTTCCTGGCTGAAGGATTATCTCTCGACCGACGCGACCGTCGCGGAGATTTCCGCGAAGCTGAACGAGGTCGGTCTCGAGGTTGAGTCCATCGAGGACAAGGCCGCGACTCTCGCGCCCTTCGTCGTCGCGAACGTGATCTCCGCCGAGAAGCACCCGAACGCCGACAAGCTTCGCGTCTGCATGGTCGATACCGGCGACGGCAACCCGATCCAGGTTGTCTGCGGCGCGCCGAACGCGCGCGCGGGCATGAAGGGTGTGTTCGCAAAGCCCGGCACGACAATTCCCGCGAGCGGCGATGTCTTGAAGATCGGCGCGATCCGCGGCGTGGAATCGCGCGGCATGCTCGTGTCCGAACGCGAGATGGGCCTCTCCGACGAACACGCCGGCATCATCGAAATGCCCGCGGATGCCCCGCTCGGAAAGCCGTTCGCCGAAGTGCTCGGCCTCAACGATCCCGTATTCGACATCGCGGTCACGCCGAACCGCCCCGACGCGCTCGGTGTGCATGGTGTCGCGCGCGATCTCGCAGCCGCAGGCGTCGGCACCTTCAACGAGAAAGCGCCGAAGCCGGTTGCCGGAAAGTTTCCGTGCCCGATCAAGGTAAAAATCGAAGCGCCGGAGCTTTGCCCGGCGTTTGCGATCCGTGTGATCCGTGGCCTCAAGAACGGCCCGTCGCCGGAATGGCTGCAAAAGCGCCTCCGCGCGATCGGCCTTCGCCCGATCAGCGCGCTCGTCGACATCACCAATCTGCTCACGCACGACCGTTCGCGGCCGCTGCACGTCTTCGATGCAGCCAAGGTGAAGGGCGACCTCGTCGTACGCCGCGCGAAGAAAGGCGAGAAAATCCTCGCGCTCGACGGCAAGACCTATGAACTCGACGAAACGATCTGCTGCATCTCCGACGACCGCGCGGTGGAATCGCTTGCAGGCGTCATGGGCGGCGAGGAGAGCGGCGTCTCGGAAACGACCGTCGATGTCGTCGTCGAATCCGCGCTCTGGAATCCACTGAACATCGCGCAGACCGGCCGCAAGCTGGGTCTGCTCTCCGACGCGCGTTTCCGTTTCGAGCGCGGCGTCGACCCCGCCTTTGCCGTTCCGGGTCTTGAGCTTGCAACGCAACTCATTATCGAAATATGCGGCGGCGAGCCGTCGGAAGTGTTCGTCGCGGGTTCGGTCCCCGACACCAGCCGCGTAATCGACTTTCCGGTTTCCGAACCGAAGCGGCTGACCGGCATCGATCTCAAGGCAGACGAAATGAAGCGCATCCTTGCCGCGCTCGGTTTCTCCACCGCAGGCTCCGGCGACACGCTGAAGGTTTCGCCGCCGAGCTGGCGCGGCGACATCGAGGGCAAGGCCGATCTCGTCGAAGAAGTCGTGCGCATCGCGGGTCTCGACCGCGTGCCTGAAACTGCGTTCGAGCGCGACGACAACGCGCGCAAACCCGTGCTCACCACGCTCCAGAAGCGCACCCGCGCCGCCAAGCGTGCGCTCGCCGCGCGCGGCTCGGTGGAAGGCGTCACTTGGTCCTTTATCTCGAAAGAACACGCAGAGCGTTTCGGCGGCGGCAGTGCTGCGCTCGCGCTCGCCAATCCGATCGCGTCCGATCTTTCCGACATGCGCCCAAGCCTCATCCCCGGCCTCGCCGTTGCCGCGCAGAAGAATGCAGACCGCGGCTATGCGGATGTGGCGCTCTTTGAAGTTGGCCAGATTTTCCTGAGCGACGAGCCCGAAGGTCAGCTGATTGCGGCGACTTCCGTGCGCCGGGGTGCCGCGAAAGTTGCAGGCGCGGGCCGTCACTGGCAGGGCTCCGCGAAGAGCGTCGACGTCTATGACGCCAAGACCGACGCGCTGACTGTGCTTGCCGCCTGCGGCGCGCCGACCGACAAAATCCAGATCGTTGCGGGCGGGCCGAACTATCTGCATCCCGGCCGCTCCGGCACGATCCAGCTCGGGCCAAAGCTCGTGCTCGGTTATTTCGGCGAACTGCATCCGCTGACGCTGGAAGCGCTCGACATCGAGGGCCCGGTTTCGGTCGCCGAAGTTTTCCTCGATCGCCTGCCCGAGCAGAAGGTGAAGCCGACGAAAGTGAAGCCGAAGCTCGAGCTTTCGCCGTTCCAGCCGGTTGTGCGCGACTTCGCTTTCCTCGTCGATAGACAGGTGACCGCGGCCGACATTACTCGTGCTGCACAGAGCGCCGACAAGGCGTTGATCGTCAACGTCGACGTGTTCGACCTCTACGAGGGCAAGGGCGTGCCGGAAGGCAAGAAGTCGCTTGCCATCGCCGTCACCCTTCAGCCGCGCGAGAAGACGCTCACCGACGCCGAAATCGAGGCGGTCGCGAAGAAGATCGTCGACGAAGTCTCGAAGAAGACCGGCGCCACGCTGCGCTAGGCGAGCTTCAGGTCGGCGAAGACGAAGCCGTCCCGCTCGACAACGCCGCCAACCGTAACGTCCAGATTGTTCGCGAACATCGGCCCGCCCACGACGCAGGTGTGAAACTCGCCGTTCTCGGCACAGGGATCCACGCCCTCAGGCAGCGTTGCCAGCAATGCCTCGTCGAATGATTTGCCCGCCAGTTCCCGCGGCGCTCTCGACGGATCGAGCGTGACGACGCGCGCCTTCAAACCGCCCCCGATCATTTCGCGAGCGAGCCTGTCTGTCGGAATATTCCAGAGCGGAAACACCGGCTCGATCCCGGTGCCGCGCAGCTTTTCCTCGCGATAGATGCGGATGTCCTCCAGAAACAGATCGCCGAAGATGATCTTCGTGATTCCTTGTTCGCGCGCCGCCCGCGTCGCCTCGCCCATGCGCTGCTCGTAAACTTCGTTCGGGCAGGGAAACGGGATCATCACCGGAAAGAGCGGCAGCTTCGCCGCCGCGAGTTGCGCCTCGAGAACCTCCCTCCGGACGCCGTGCATCGAGACACGATCGAAGCCTTCGGTGATCGTCGTTAGCGCGCCGGCGATCTCATACTCGCCCCCGATCCGCGCCTGATGCAGCGCCCAGGCCGAGTCCTTGCCGCTCGACCATGCAATCAGCGCTTTGGGTTTCATCGGCAGCGAAAATTCCGTGTCATGGTAAAGTTCGGTTTAACATGCCGACGCGAATGCAGCAGTATCGGTCGTCGGTACACGCCGGTCGCCGGCCGCGTGAACCGCAAAGAAACCGGATTGCGTTACCGTTGCATCCGGGGAAAACGCAGGTCCGGATTATCGGGCGGGTATCTGGGATGGATTTCGTACACGGCTGGCTCAGCCGCCGCATCATCGGCTGCCTCGAGCAGCCCTCGCAGGGAATCGAGCCGTTCACGCCAAGCGATCCGGCGGCGCTCGCTTCCGTATTGCAGCCGGGCGATGTGCTTCTCGTCGAAGGCAACACGCGCGTATCCGGCATCATCAAGTATCTGACGCAGTCGACCTGGTCGCATTCCGCGCTTTATGTCGGCCCGCGCTTCAACAAGAAGGCAGCCGACGGCAGCCCGCATGTGCTGATCGAGGCCATTCTCGGGCAGGGCGTAATTACCGCGCCGCTTTCGAAATACACCTCGTTTCACACGCGCATCTGCCGGCCTGTCGGCCTTGCCGAGGAAGACCGCGAAAAAGTCGTCGCCTACATGACAAGGCGGCTCGGCAACGAATACGACGTGAAGAACATTCTCGATCTTTTGCGCTATCTGTTTCCGGCGCCGATTCCAGCGCGCTATCGCCGCAGACTCCTGTCGCTGGGCTCGGGCGTGCCCACGAAAGTGATCTGCTCGGGCCTGATCGCGCAGGCCTTCGAATCCGTGCGCTATCCGATCCTACCGCGCATCGAGCTGGTGGAGAGCAAGGAAAAGCGCCGCGAGATCCTGCACATCCGTCACCACTCTCTCTACATGCCGCGCGACTTCGACATCTCGCCTTACTTCCGCGTGGTGAAGCCGACCATCGAACTCGGCTTCAATTATCAAGAGCTCCGCTGGGCGAACCGCCCGCTACCGCCGGAAGAGGAACGGGAGAACATGCCGCGCCCTTTCGCGGAAGGCGGAAATCCGCCGCTCGTTCCCGATCTTCCTGAGCAGACATCCGCCGCCGCCTCAATCAAGGCGTAATGCCCGCTACAAGGCTCCGGCATGATTTCGGATGCGCTCGGCGCTTTCTCGCAAGTTTTCTCGCCTCCGCTTCGGAAGGTTCTTCTGAAGTCGGTCGGGCTCGCCGTTCTTCTGCTTATTGCGCTCGGCGCAGCCTTACAGTGGCTGCTGCAATTCCTGCTGCCGCTGTCGCACCCCTACGACTACGTCGCCGCGATCCTGCTCGGGCTGCTGACCTTGCTCCTCGCCTTCTTCGCGATGGCGCCGGTGACTTCGCTGATGGCGGCGGTTTTTCTGGACGACGTTGCCGAGGAAGTAGAGCGGACCCGGTTTCCGGCCGACCCGGTGGGGAAGCCGCTCTCGATCCCGCGCGCGGCGCTGCTCTCCATGAAGTTCTTCGGCGTGGTGCTTCTTGTGAACCTAGCCGCGATCCTGTTGTGGTTCGTGATTCCGGTATTCAACGTCGCGGTGTTCTTCTTCGCCAACGCCTATCTGTTGAGCCGGGAATTTTTCGAGATGGCGGCGATGCGCTTCCGCACGCCGGAGGAAGCACGTCGGCTTCGGCAGCAAAACGCGGTTTCCGTGTTCATATCCGGCATAGTCATCGCGGCGATCGTGATCGTGCCGGTGCTGAACCTGATCACACCGGTTTTCGCCACCGCCTTCATGGTGCGGCGGCACAAGCGATACACGCGAACGAGCGAAATTCTGCCGCCTGAGCCGCGCGCAAGGACCTAAAGCGTTTTCTCAGGCCAGAGACAGAGGTCGCGGATCAAGCACGCCGCGCATTTCGGATTTCGCGCGAGACATGTGTAGCGTCCGTGCAGAATGAGCCAGTGATGCGCATGCGTCTTGAAGCGCGCGGGAATCACGCGATCCAGTTCCAGTTCCACTTCCAGCGGATTTTTCCCCGGCGCGAGTCCGGTACGGTTGCTCACGCGAAAGACATGCGTGTCGACCGCAAGCGTCGGCTCACCGAAGGCAATATTGAGCACCACGTTCGCGGTTTTGCGGCCCGTGCCGGGCAATTCCTGCAGTTCCTCGCGTGTCTTCGGCACCTGCGAATTGTGCTTCTCGATCAGCATCTTCGAGAGCGCGATGACGTTCTTGGCCTTGCCTTTGTAAAGGCCGATGGTCTTGATGTAGTCGCGAAGCTTCTCCTCGCCGAGCGCCGCCATCTTTTCCGGCGTATCGGCGACGGCGAACAGCGCCCTCGTCGCCTTGTTCACGCCGGCATCGGTCGCCTGCGCGGATAGCACGACCGCGACCAGAAGCGTGAAATGATTGACCGATTCCAGTTCGCCTTTCGGATGCGGGTTCGCTTTTTGCCATCGGGTGAAAGCGTCAACCACCTCGCGCTCGCTCCAGCGCTTCGGCACGGGATTTTTCTTGCGTGGAGTCGCCGTGCCTGCGCGCTTTTTTGCGGTCGCTTTTTTGCCCATAGCCTCTCTATAATCGGGCCATGAACGCCAGCAACCCGATTTCAGAAACCCAGCTGCTGTACGAGCGGTTATCCCCGCACCGTTCGCTGCCCCCGCAGGGCTTTGCGATTGTGATGGGCGTGCTCGGCTTTGCCAGTTTTGTGCTCGGCGGCGCCTTTCTCCTGATGGGCGCGTGGCCGGTTTTCGGCTTTCTCGGGCTCGACGTACTTCTCGTGTGGCTCGCCTTTCGCGCGAATTACCGCGCGGCAAAAGCATTCGAGGAAATTCTCGTGACGCCGGTGCGGCTCGTGTGGCGGCGTTTTTCGCCGCGTGGAGAATTGCGTGAAGACACCATGAACCCGCGCTGGGTCCGGCTCGAGACCACCTCGGACGAGCTTTCCGGCGTGACCCGCATAGCCCTCACCGAGCGACGCGTGACCCGGGTGATCGGGGCATTCCTCCACCCGGCAGGAAAGGAGCGGCTGGCGAAATCGCTCGCGGGCGCACTCGCAACCGCAAAGCGCTGAACTTCCCGCCCGCGAAATCGGGTGGTTTTCGGGAAGATCAAAGCCCAATTTCTCCGCATCAACCGGAGGATTTCGCTATGCTTGCGAGAGCCATGAAGATTTCCGACGCCCGCGGCCGCCAGGATTATGAAACTGTCCGGGGCGCCATCGAGTTTCTGACGAGGAAATTCCGCGAGCAGCCGGAGGTCGAAGCCGTCGCAGCAGCGGTGAAGACCGACCCGCGTCACCTGAACGAACTCTTCCGCCGCTGGTGCGGACTGACGCCGAAGGCGTTTCTACAGGCCGTGACCCTCGACAACGCAAAGACGCTGCTCGCGCAATCGCCGAACGTGCTCGAAGCAAGCTACGAACTTGGGCTCTCCGGTCCGGGCCGGCTGCACGACCTCTTCGTCGTGCATGAAGCGATGTCGCCAGGTGAATGGAAAACCGGCGGCGACGGCATCGAGATCCGTTACGGATTTCACCCAAGCCCTTTCGGAACGGCGCTGGTGATGGTTACGAAGCGCGGACTTTGCGGTCTCGCCTTCGCCGACCCCGGCAAGGAGAATGGGGCACTCGAGGACATGCGGCGGCGCTGGAGGAATGCACGCTATGCCGAAGATTCGGCGGCGACTGCGGATATCGCGGCCCGCATCTTTCAGTCCGAACGATGGAAACCCGATGCGCCCTTGCGCGTGGTGCTGATCGGCACCGACTTCGAGGTCCGGGTGTGGGAGACGCTGTTGAAGGTCCCGCTCGGCCGGGCCGCTACCTACAGCGACGTCGCACGCAAAATCGGAAGGGCGAACGCGCCGCGGGCGGTAGGCGCTGCGGTCGGCAAAAACCCGATTTCTTTCGTCGTGCCATGCCACCGCATCGTCGGCTCGAACGGCGCTTTGACCGGCTATCACTGGGGGCTGACCCGGAAGCGCGCGATGCTCGGCTGGGAGCAGGCGAAGCTGATTGCCTAGGCGTTACGAAGCGAGATCGAGCTTCTCGGCCACCGTCGCGTCGGCGTTGAGCCGATAGATAATCGGAACGCCGGTCGCGAGTTCGCGCGCAATGATGCTTTCGGGCGTGTGATTCTCGAGCACCATGATGAGTGCGCGGAGCGAATTGCCATGGGCGGCAACGAGTGTGCGCTCGCCGCGCAAGACACCGGGCAGAATATTCTGCACGTAGTAGGGCAACGCGCGCGCGACCGTATCCTTCAGGCTTTCGCCGCCGGGCGGCGGCGTGTCGTAGGAGCGGCGCCAGATATGAACCTGCTCCTCACCCCACTTCTTGCGGGCGTCGTCCTTGTTGAGGCCATTCAGGTCCCCGTAATCGCGTTCGTTCAACGCCTTATCCCTGTGAACCGGAATTGCGCCCTGGCCCATTTCGTCGAGCACAAGACCGAGCGTGCGTTGCGCGCGCTTCAGAACTGACGTGTAGGCGACATCGAACGCAATGCCGTGCGCCTTCAACCTTTTGCCGGCGGCTTTGGCTTCGGCAACGCCCTGCTCGGTGAGATCGACGTCGCGCCATCCGGTAAAAAGATTCTTGAGATTCCACTCACTCTGGCCGTGACGGACAAGTACCAGCAGCCGTTCCATTCGCTATTCCTATTTCTTTTGTTCCTGCTGTGCGACCCGCTTCCCCAGCATCATGACGATGATTGCGAGCGCAAAGGCGACAAGCGCTGCCGCGATAGAGACGGTTTGTGGGGCAATTCCGGTCATCTGCGCCACTGCTGGGGTCGCAAAGAGGTAAATGCATAAACTCGCAATGAGCGGGATGCATAAAGCAAAGCCGAGGACTTTCATGAAACTTCTCCTTTGAAAATGGCGTCAGTCGAGGCCGAGTACATCGGCCATGGAATACATGCCCGGCTTCTTGCCCTTGCCCCACTTCGCCGCAGCTAAGGCGCCACGCGCGAAGATCATGCGGTCTTCGGCCTTGTGGGTAAGTTCGATGCGTTCCGAAGGACCCGCGAAGATCACGGTGTGGTCGCCGACCACGGTGCCGCCGCGCAGTGTTGCGAAACCGATGTCGCCCACGCGCCGCGCGCCGGTATGACCGTCGCGCGAGCGAACCGAGTGCTTCTCGAGATCGATCTTGCGGCCGTCGGCGGCAGCTTTGCCGAGCAGAAGTCCGGTGCCGGACGGCGCATCGACCTTGCGGTTATGATGGATCTCTAAAATTTCGATATCGAATTCGGGGCCGAGGCTTGCCGCCGCGCGCTTCACGAGTGCTGCAAGCAGATTGACACCGAGGCTCATATTGCCGGACTTCACAATGGTCGCCTGGCGCGCGGCTGCTTCCAGTTTCGCATCATCCTCCTTCGACATTCCGGTCGTGCCGATCACGTGCACGATGCCCGCCCCCGCCGCGAGCCCCGCGAGCGCAATACTGGAGTCCGGAGACGTGAAGTCGATGATGGCGTCCGCTTGGCCGACGAGCGGCGATGCATCGCTCGTCACCTTGATGCCGGAAGGCGGGAGGCCCGCAAGCGTCCCCGTGTCCGCGCCGATCTCGGCGGCACCCTGACGATCGACCGCACCGGCGAGCGCAAAGCCCGGCACTTCGTGGACGGCGCGCAAAAGCGTGCGGCCCATGCGTCCGCCGGCTCCTGCAATGACCAGTCGAAGTTCAGGCATCTCACGCGCTCCAAAGTCGAGCGCGGGTATAGCGCGGCTTGGCAGCACTAGGAAAGCGCGCTGCGCCTATCAGCTCGGCTGCGGGCCGTCATAGCCCTCGATGATGACGATATCGCCCTCGGAAATCGGCGCGCGGATCGAGATCGCGTGCTTGTATTCGGGCGAGTGATAGCAATCGACGGCGGCTTGGTAGCTCGGGAATTCGATCACGACGTTGCGCGACCGCGAGGAGCCTTCCGGGTTCTCAAACTTGCCGCCCCGGACAACGAACTTCGCGCCGTATTTCTTGAAGGCGATCGCATTCGCGTCGCGATACTTCGCGTAGACGTTATCGTCGCGCACGTCGACGCGCGCAATCCAGTAGCCCTTTGCCATTTCGCTCCCCTTACTTCTTTGCGTTTTCGATTTCTTCGACGATGGCTTCCGCAGCCCGTTTCGGGTCTTCGGCCGCCACGATCGGCCGCCCGATCACCATGTAATCCACGCCTGCAAGAACCGCTTCCTTCGGCGTCATGACCCGCTTCTGGTCGCCCTTCGCGCTGCCGGCAGGGCGGATGCCGGGTGTGACCAGCAGCATTTTCCCTCCCAAGCGCTGGCGAAGATCTTTCGCCTCCGCGGGCGAGCAGACGAGGCCGTCGATGCCGATCGCTTCGGCCTGCGCCGCGCGGCGCGCGACCAGTTCGGGAACAGTCGTCGCGTAACCTGCGTCTTTCAGGTCGTCGTCGTCCCATGACGTGAGAACGGTAACCGCGAGAATTTCGAGGTCGCTGTCGCCGCGGCCTTCGACCGCCGCGCGCATGGTCTGCGGGAATGCGTGCACGGTAAGAAACGCCGCGCCGAGTTTTGCCGCGCGTCTGGTTGCCTGCATGACCGTGTTGCCGATGTCATGCAGCTTCATGTCGAGAAATACTTTCTTGCCACCGTGAGCAAGGTCTTCCGCGAGCGAAAGGCCGCCCGCCATGACGAGTTCGTAGCCGATCTTGTAGAAATTGATGCTGTCGCCGAGCGACCAGATCGTCTTCTCGGCGGCCTCCACATCGGGCAGATCGAGCGCGACGATCACGCGGTCGCGCGCGCTGGTTTCGCGGCTCACACGAGCACTCCCGCCATTGCGATGAGCTTCTCTAGCTGCGCTTTGAGAATCTTCTGGTTGCCTTCGTCTTTGAGCGCGCCGCGCTCGTCGAAGGCACTTCCGGCGCCTGCAATCGCCACCTGCTCGGGGATCACGAGCGCACCAAGACCGAGTTCGAGCGACTGGCGCAGATGATAAAGCCCGCGATAGCCGCCAAAGCGACCGTCCGAAGTTGCGCCGAGCGCAAACGTGCACTGCTTATAAGGATTTCCGGCGGGCTCTTTGGCTCGCGAGATCCAGTCAATCGCGTTCTTCAAGAGCGGCGGCATCGAGGCATTATATTCCGGCGAGGCAATATAAACGCCCTGATGCGCGAGCATCTGCGCTTTCAGCTTTTTCGCGTTTTCAGGAACGCCTTCTTCCTTCTCAAGGTCGCCGTTGTAGATGGGCAATTCATAATCGGCGAGCGAAATCAGCGTCGATCCAGCATCCATCAGCGAAAGCTCGCGGGCGACATGGGCCGCGAGTTTGGCACTCAGCGCGCCCGAGCGGATCGACCCTGCGAAGACGAGAATCTTTTTCATCGCGCTCCTTATCTTGCCCGATAGGTCCACACGCGGGCAGGCGGCAGATTCCACCAGATGCGCTTCGAGGCAGACGTCTCATAGAGATGCGAGTCCACCGGCAGCGGCGAGTTCGCACCGTAGGTGAACTGAATGAACGGCGAGCGCGGACGCAGCAGCTTCATCGCATGATCGATCAGCTTCTGCCGTTGCTCCTGCGCGAAGTTCAAAAGCGGCAGGCTTGAGACGACCGCGCAGAACGGCGCTTCGGCATGGCCGCGCAGCGTCTCGTTGAGCGCGAAGGCATCACCCTGCACCACCTTCACCGCGGGATACTTGCCGCGAAGCGATTTGCAGAACGCCTCATCATATTCCACGAGCACCAGCCGTTTCGGGTCGATCCCTCGCTCCAGTAACGCCGCGGTAACGGGTCCCGTTCCCGGTCCCAATTCGATAATCGGGCCTTCGACGGCGGGATCGACGATCGCCGCCATGGTGCGCGAAAGCGCGGGGCCGGAGGGCGCAACCGCGCCGACGGTTTTCGGATTTCTGAACCAGCAGGTAAGAAAATTGAGAAGCGCGGACTGCTGCGGGATTGGCTCGTTGCCGGAATTCGCCTGCATGGACCGCCGACTTTCTCTTGCGCTTACTCTTGCGCTTCGCGGGCTGGCGTAGCGCCTCGCCGCAGGCAGCGTCAAGCGAGCGAAGACTTAGTCGAAAAACTCCCGCATTTTTGCGAAGAAACCGGAGGATTCCGGCTGCGTATCCTTCGAACTATCCTTCTCGAATTCGCGCAGCAGCTCTTTCTGCCGCTTGGTGAGCTTCTGCGGCGTTTCCACCGCGACTTGCACGACCATGTCGCCGCGGTCGCGCGAGCGCAGCACCGGCATGCCCTTGCCTCCGAGGCGGAAACGCTTTCCGGTCTGCGTGCCTTCCGGTACCTTCACCTTGGAGCGCGACCCGTCCACCGTCGGCACCTCGAACTCGCCGCCGAGCGTCGCGGTCACCATCGAGATCGGCACGCGGCAGAAAAGATCCGCGCCTTCACGCTGAAAGATCGGATGCTGCGTGACGGAGAGGAAAATATAGAGATCGCCGTTGCCGCCGCCGCGCACGCCGGCCTCGCCTTCTCCACCCAGACGAATCCGCGTGCCGTCCTCGACGCCCGGCGGAATGTTCACTTCGAGCGCCCGCTCCTTCACGACGCGGCCCGCGCCCGAGCACGATTTGCACGGATCCTGGATCACGGTACCGCGGCCCTGGCACGAGACGCAGGTGCGCTCGAGCGTGAAGAAACCCTGCGCCTGACGGATGCGGCCTGAGCCCTGACAGGTCTTGCAGGGAACGGGCTGCGTTCCCGCTTTCGCGCCGGTGCCCGAACACGTTTCGCAGGTGACGCTGGTCGGAATTTCGATCTTCGCGGCTTTTCCGCTGAAGGCTTCTTCGAGCGAGATTTCGAGATTGTAGCGAAGGTCCGCGCCGCGCTCGCGGCCACCCGAACGGCCGCCGCGGCGGCCACCCATGCCGCCGAACAGGTCGTCGAAGATGTCGGAGAAAGCGGACGTAAAGTCGCCGAAGCCGCCCTGTCCGCCTGCCCCGCCATTCTCGAAGGCGGCATGACCGTAACGGTCATAAGCCGCGCGTTTCTGCGGATCCTTCAGGCAGTCATAGGCTTCGTTGATTTCCTTGAACTTCGCCTCGCACTCGGCGTTGCCCGGGTTTTTATCCGGGTGCCACTGCATCGCGAGCTTGCGGAAGGAAGTTTTCAGTTCGCCGTCGCTTGCCGTGCGCGAGACGCTCAGGACTTCGTAATAGTCGCGCTTGGCCATCAGCATGCACCAATCAGAAAAATGGCCTTCGTCCGTTGCGTAAGCGCACTACGCGGAACGAAGGCCATTCGCATTCACTCTGTCAGAAGGCCGCTTACGCGGACTTCTTGTTGTCCTTGTCGTCCTTCACTTCCGTGAATTCGGCATCGACGACGTCGTCTTTCTTGGCGTTGGTGTCTCCGCCGGCATTGTTATCCGCCGACTTCGCGGCATACATCGCTTCGCCAAGCTTCATGGACGACTGCATCAACGCGTTCGTCTTGGCTTTGATGCTTTCGGCGTCGTCGCCCTTCAGCGCTTCCTTGAGATCGGAAAGCGCGGACTCGATCGAAGACTTGGTTCCGGCATCGACCTTGTCGCCGAACTCGGCGAGAGACTTTTCGGTCGCATGCACGAGCGCTTCGCCCTGGTTCTTGGCTTCGACGGCCTCGCGGCGCGCCTTGTCTTCGGTCGCGTGCAGCTCGGCATCCTTCACCATCTTCTCGATGTCGGCATCGGACAAACCGCCCGAGGCCTGAATGCGGATCTGCTGCTCCTTGCCGGTACCCTTGTCCTTCGCCGAGACGTTGACGATGCCGTTCGCATCGATGTCGAAGGTGACTTCGATCTGCGGCACGCCGCGGGGTGCCGGCGGAAGGCCGACGAGATCGAACTGGCCGAGCAGTTTGTTGTCGGCCGCCATTTCGCGCTCGCCCTGCGAGACGCGGATGGTGACGGCGCCCTGATTGTCCTCGGCGGTCGAGAAGACCTGGCTTTTCTTGGTCGGGATCGTGGTGTTGCGCTCGATCAGCCGCGTGAACACGCCGCCGAGCGTTTCGATGCCGAGCGAGAGCGGGGTCACGTCGAGCAGAAGCACGTCCTTGACGTCGCCCTGCAACACGCCCGCCTGCACCGCGGCGCCGATCGCAACCACTTCATCCGGGTTCACGCCCTTGTGGGGCTCCTTCCCGAAGAACTGCTTCACGACTTCCTGCACCTTCGGCATGCGGGTCATGCCGCCGACGAGAACGAC
>JAGXQU010000173.1 GCA_018335895.1 Hyphomicrobiales bacterium
CCGCCACTCCCCGCCGACATTGCGAGCTACTGGCTGGCAATGCCGATCGGCTGGCGCTATGCGGCGACTTTTCTGATCGCTCCTGCATTCACAGGCGTTGTCGGCGTCGTCATCGAAGCCTTGATGCGCCGGACTTACGGCAAAGACCCGCTTTACGGCCTGCTTCTCACGTTCGGCGCGGCGATGGTGATCGAGGAGTCGATCCGTCTTGTTTGGGGGACGCGCGACTACGTGTTGCCGGTTCCTCGCGAAATCAGCGGTGGGTTTATCTTCGCCGATCTGATCTGGTCTACATATCGGTTTTATGCGGCAGGTGTCGCAATCGTCGTGATCGGACTCGTCTGGCTTTTTATCGAGCGCACGCCTTATGGTGCGATCATCAAGGCCGGCGCACACGACAGCGAAATCGTGTGCGCGCTCGGAATCAATCTCACGCGGTTGCGCATCGGTGTTTTCGTGCTCGGTACGATGCTTGCTGCCGTCGCTGGCATCATTCTCGCGCCGATATGGGGCATTCGCCCGCATATGGGTATCGACGCGGTGATCCCTGCGTTTCTCGTCATCGTGCTCGGCGGTGTCGGGAGCTTCTGGGGCGCGGTGATGGCAAGCCTGATGGTCGGGCTCGCGGTTGGTCTCACCGGCGCTTACGCATCTGAATGGTCACTCCTGTCGATGTATATCCTGCTTGTGATTGTGATCAGCTTCCGGGCTCGTGGGCTTTTCGGCAAGAAAAGCGCGCTTGAGGCATAGATGAACGGGGCCGCAAACAATTCGCCGGATTCCGCGCGGCTCGTCACACCGGCGATGCTGCTCGTCTGGGCGCTCCTGGCAACACTGCCGCTCTGGATCTCCAGGCTCGGACTATATCCTTATATCGGAATCGAGATTCTGATCTGGGCGATCTACGCTCTCTCCTTCAATCTTGTGCTTGGCACAGCTGGCCTGCCTTCGTTCGGGCATGGCGCTTACTTCGGTATCGGCGCTTATGCGTTCGGACTTTGCCAATTCAACATTGCGCCGAACCTGTGGGTTTGCCTCGCCGCTGCATTGCTTGCAGCGGCGCTAGCGGGGGCGTTCGTATCGCTGTTCATCTCGCATCGGCGCGGCATCTACTTCGCCTTCATGACCATCGCCTTCGGTCAGATTTTCTGGACCATATCGATCAAGGCGCACAGCATCACGGGCGGCGAAGACGGACTACTCAAGATCGCGCGGCTTCCCGCGGATTTTGGCGTCGTCGCCTTCGATCTCAAGAACAACGTTTCCTTCTACTACTTCGTGCTCGCGGCCTTCGCGGTCGTGGTGATGTTGCTGTGGCGGTTGATTCATTCGCCTTACGGAAAAGTCTTGTCTGCAATCCGCCAGAGCGAAACCCGCGCTTCCCATCTCGGCTATCGCGTCTGGCTTTATAAGGCGTCGATCTTCACGCTCTCCGCCGGTCTATCCGGCTTTGCCGGCGGACTGTTTGCGATGGCGCAGCTCGCGGCATTTCCCGATGTGATGAGCCTGCATCATTCGGGCTATGTCGTGATGATGACTCTCGTCGGCGGAGGCCTTGTTAGTTTCTGGGGGCCGTTTATTGGCGTGATCGTGTTCCTGGTCGCGCGTGACGTAATCGGCGCGTTCACGAATGCGTGGATGCTGTGGTTCGGTCTTTTGTTCATGGCGATCGTGCTGTTCAAGCCGGAAGGCATCGCAGGTGCCTGGCGTTCGTTCGTGCAGGAGCGCGGCGGGAAAGTATGGAAGTCGGTCGCCGGTGAGCGGCTGCGCCTTTTGTTCAGGAGCGGCTGATGGCGCTGCTTACCGCAAAAGGCATTCATGTCCGCTTCGGCGATCGCGTCGTACTCGAGGAAGTGGACTTCGACGTCCGCGAAGGCGAGTTCCACGGCATCATGGGTCCGAACGGTGCGGGCAAGACAACGTTCTTTAACGTGCTGACTGGACGGGTAAAGCCCAACCGCGGCTCTATTGAGCTTGCAGGCGAGAACGTCACCGGATTTCCCTCGCACAAGATTGCGCGCAAAGGTGTGTCGCGCTCCTTCCAGATCATGACGCTGTTCGACGAATTCTCAGCGCGGGAGAACGTACTTGCGGCGCTTCCTGAATTTCGCGACAGCGGTTTCAATCCAGCCAAAGCCGTCACCGCTGAAAAGAAGTGGCAAGACGCGGCACTGGATGTTCTCGCAGAGGTCAATCTTGCGGAGAAAGCCGATGTCAAAGCCAAAGAGCTTTCTTACGGCGAGCGGCGAGCGCTCGAAATCGCGGTCGCGACTGCGCAGCGTCCTCGCATTCTTTGCCTCGATGAGCCGACATCGGGATTGGGCAGCGACGGCGTGAGGCGCTTGAGCGACCTCGTACAGAGGCTGAAGGGAAAGCTCACGATTGTAGCCATTGAGCACGACATGAGTTTTCTGTTCTCGCTTGCGGATCGCATCTCGGTCATTCACTGGGGGCAGGTGATCGCGCGCGGCACGCCTTCCGAACTGCGCGAAAACGAATGGGTGCGCCGCTCGAACCTCGGGAAATTCGCATGATCCTCGAGGTCGATGGCATCGATACGTTCTACGGCGAGACGCAGGCGCTGTTCGGCGTCTCGTTCGGCGTAGCGCCCGGCGAAATCTTCGCGCTGCTCGGTCCGAATGGTGCAGGCAAGACCACCACTATCCGCTCCATTCTGGGATTGACGCGGCCTGCGCGCGGCACCGTGCGCTTCGAAGGCAGGAATGTAACGTTTGCACCGACGCATGAGATCGCGCGCGCCGGCGTCGGCTGGGTACCGGATGATCGCCGGCTATGCCCGACGCTGACGGTGTCGCGAAATTTGAACATCGCTCGCAAGCGTTCGAAGTTTCGTGCATGGACAATCAAGGAGACGTGCGAGATTTTCACGCCGCTTGAGTATCTGATGGAGCGCGAGTGCGAAAATCTATCCGGTGGAGAGATGCAGATGGTCGCGATTGCGCGCGCGCTTGTCGGCTCCCCCGGTCTCGTACTCTTTGACGAGCCAAGTCAGGGGCTTGCCCCGAAGATCGTGGCTGACGTGTTCTCGACTATCGAACGCCTGAAGCGTGAAAACGTCGCTTCCCTGATCGTTGAGCAGAATGCGCAGATTGCGCTTTCCGTTGCCGACCGCGCAGCTGTCATCGATCACGGGACAATCGCCTGGATTGGCGCGGCTTCAGAGCTGCGTAACGACAACGCATTGCGCCAGCGGCTGTTGGGGAACTGACATGGCTCCCTTGATCGCACTCGACGGCATCAGGAAGGTTTACACACGCGGAACGCTGCGGCGGCAGACAACGTTTACGCTGGAGGCGAACTTCTCGGTCGATCAGCCCGGCATCGTGGGTGTGGTCGGACCGAATGGTGCCGGCAAGACCACGCTGTTCGAAATGATGACAGGCTCGAACGAGCCGACTTCAGGCCGGGTACTGGTCGGCGGCACCGACATTCATAAGGTAAAATACAAGGAACGCGACCGGCTCGCGATCCATTATCATCAATCCTATCAGGTGCGGCACTTCAAGAAGCTTGTTCCCTCGGCGATGCTGCTTTCGTCGCCGACCGAGCGGCCGCTGGTGCACCTGTTCGACGAGCCCCAGTTCAATCCGCAGGACGGCTATATCGGCTTCATGTTGGACTTCTTCAAGCGCCTGCGCGACGAGGGCAAACTCGTTTTTATTTGTCTGCATCCCACCGCGACCTATCATCTGGAAATTCTATCGAGCATCGCCAGCCACTTCATGCTGGTCTCCGGCGGGAAGGTCATGCAGAAGGATAGCTTCGGCGCACTGATTTCGGATGAGCGATGCCGGAGCTATCTTGGACCGCAGATGTACGAAACCGCGAGCAAGTTGGCATGAGCGAGGACGGGCAGGGACGGGTCGCGATCGTCACCGGAGCCGCCGGAACCATGGGCATGGCGGCGGCAAAGCGTCTTGCCGCAGACAATTACAAGGTTGCGCTCCTCGACATTGCCGCAGACCGCCTGAGTGCCGTTGCCAAGGACCTGAAAGGTTCGCTCGCAATCGCGGGTGATATTTCGCAGCCCGAAAAAGTGAATGCAGCAGTCGGTGAGGTCGAGAGCAAGCTCGGGCCGGCTTCCGTACTCGTGAACAACGCTGGCATTTTGTCCAACAACAAGTCCGCGGAGACGACCCCTGAAGAATGGCGACGCGTCATCGGCGTCAATCTCGATGCGGCGTTCTATCTCGCCCGCGCCGTCCTGCCAGGTATGAAACAGCGCCGCTATGGCCGGATCGTGAATGTCTGTTCGCTCGCGATGAAGACCGGCGGGCTCACCGCAGGTACAGCCTACACCACTTCCAAGAGCGCAATCGGCGGTCTGACGTTTTCGCTCGCGCGGGAAGTTGCTCCATTCGGCGTAACGGTGAACGGTATCGCGCCTGCCTATGTGAAGACGCCTATGGTGTCCGAGCAATTGACCGAAGCGCAGCGGCAGGCGTTGCTCGCGCAGATTCCGGTCGGACGATTTTGCGAGCCGGAGGAGTTCGCGCATTGCGTAGCGTTCCTGGTTTCGCCGATGTCGGGCTTCATCACCGGCGAGATTCTCGATATCAACGGCGGTCTGCATTTCGACTGACCATGAGCAAAGCGCCCGAACAGATCACTCCAGCGCTCGATCCCGAGAAGGATCTCGCCGGCCTTTTCGATCTCAAGGGTCAGGTCGCATTTGTTCCCGGCGGCGCGGGTGGTCTTGGCGAAGCGATCGTCTGGTCGCTGGCGCAGGCGGGAGCTTCTGTTGCAATTGCGGGCCGCGACATCGCGAAGGCGGAAGCGCTTTCGGAAAAAATGAAGACGGCCGGCCACCGCGCCAGCGCCTATGCTTTCGACGTGGCTGACGTTTCAACCATCGAGCGCGCGGCTGCTGCGGTCGAAAAGGAATACGGCCGGATCGACATCCTCGTGAACTGCGTCGGAATCCAGATCGAGCAGCCGATTACGGAAGTGACCGAGGTGGCGTTCGATCAGGTTTATACGTCCAACCTGAAGGCAGCGATGTTTCTCGCGCAGGCCGTCGCGAAACGGCAAATCCGGTGCCGTAGCGGACGGCAGATCCACCTGCTTTCCGTGCGTGCACAACTCGGCCTGCGGGACCGCGGCTACTCCGCATACTGCGCGACCAAGGGCGGCCTTGTGATGCTGATCAAGCAGCACGCGATGGAGCTAGCGCGGCACAACATTACGGTGAACGGGGTTGCACCCACCTTCGTCTATACCGAGATGATCAGGCACGTGATGGAAAATCCGGAATTCCGTAACGGTCTCGAGGCGCGCATTCCGCTCGGGCGGATTGCGAGCCCGAAAGATGTTGCGGGTCCGGTGCTGTTCTTTGCGTCGCCGGGGGCGGGCTTCGTGACCGGACAGATTATGTATGTCGACGGCGGGATTACGGCGAGTCAGTAATCGGCCCTTCCGTGCCGACAAAACTGGAATTCCGTGTTATTGGACAATGCCGTGGGAACGGCAACTTTGTCGGAATCTGCGTCCAAGTTATTGAGTGTTCTGACAACTTCTAAGCCGTTGGTCGCAGGTTCGATTCCTCCCGTCGTGGGAAAGGGAACACTCCTGGCTGCCGCACTGAAGGAAAGGCAATGCTATCTTACCAATTTCGGCTAATGGATCACCGATACCATCTCTTGCAGCTTGAGACGCGGACATATGAGAGCGACTTCTTCGCGTGCGAGGCTGCGAAGCACATGAATGTAGGACGAGTTGTAGAAATTTCACGGCAAGGCCAGTTTATTCTGCGAATTGAAGCGGACGGGAGCACAAGCCGAGAATAGGCCGCTAGCCAGAGCTAGCCGAGATTTCCGGTTGAACTGTTGTCTTTAGAGCTTGGCACAGTGTATTTGCGTTGACCGTCTTGCGTGTCGCGCTCAGTGCCTGGTAGAGGGTGCTCTCCGCGTAAAGTTCCAGACAAGTTTTCAATTTGCGGCTTGGCGATTTTCTTATCGGTGTTCGACGCCTACTCCAATTTGAGGAATCAAGCACGCGGGAGCGGATACTGGTTCGAATCGTATAGTTTCAGAATATCGGCATGCCGATAGCGGGCCTCACCGACCTCCATCACTGTGCTGCCTGCATTTGCAAGTGGCAGACATTCTTTGACGTAGCGAACGGCTTCAGCGGCGTGATCGAAGCGGCGGCAAGTCATGACTCTGCCTGTCCGTCCACCGTTATTCACGAACAGCTCGGCTGGTGCCTTGTAGTCAAGTGAAAGCATCTGGGGCCTCTACAACATCCGTTCGAGGAGCAGTCCTCTGACGTGTATATGGTGACTCGATGTGCTGACTGTAATAGGCGTCTGGACCGGTAACGCCTCACTGTGGCTCCGCCGGGTGGTAAGCCCGGCGGATTCAAGGTCGTTCAGACGATCTACGTCTGAGCGGCAACCACTAGTAAGAAAAGATGCCGAACGGGCCGTATCCGTAGCTTCTGCGCTGGCTGTAGTATCCGCTGTTATAGCCGTGATATCCATCATTGCGATAGTGGCGATGGTGGCGAGAGTGGCGAGCGCTGCGGTTGCGCGTATTGTAGCAACGTCCGTAGCGATCGCAGACGACGCGGACATGCTGTGTGGAAGTCTCACCTACCGCCGGAACTTTGCCGGCTGGCGCGGCCGACGCCCCGCTGATCGACGCAATGCCAATGGCCGCCGAGGCGAGCAACGAGAGTTTGAAGTGTGTCATAAGAGTGTCCTACAGGCTTGAGCAATGCCGGTTTTGCGAAGAAGAGCGTCGATCGCTGCCGACACGCAGGCGCTCGAGTAAGGCGTTGCAAATCAGTTGAGTTGCAATGAACAACGCGGTGACGCGTTGGTACGTTCCAACAGTTTGCCGTGGGCGTGCTCAGCCTTGGGAATTGCTCGCGCTCAAATACAGCCCTTCGCGCGATAACGCGGGTGGAGAAGGGGCGCGGGACTTGCGTGCTGATTGGCTTATTTCTTTTCCGCCTTCTTTTTGCGGTTCGCCCGGGCTTTTTGTACCAGCGCTGTATGGCGTATTTTCTTCGCAATTCTGGTTGGCTCGGACGCTTGGCGCAGGCCAACGGCCATGTCTTCCATGTTGTCGAGGGTAAGCCCCTTCGCCGCGCCGCGGCTGTCAGGTCGCTTTGCCATATTCAGCGCAAAGTCTGTCTGGACAGGCGATGGCCGCACTTCTTGCAGTGGAACGTTGTGGTGCGGGGCGTGACGAATGTCTCGGTCATCCTGTTCTGGCAGGAAGGACAAACGGTCTCCTGAATAGCGCGAGTTTGGACGAGATTCCGTTCATCCAAATGACTGGTTGAGAGTTTGCTATGGTCTGCAGACACATGTGCTCCTGTACGTGAGAAGGCGGGAGCTCGCTCGTGTCTCTCTGTTGGCGGTGAATACCCAGAACCTCACGCCAATGATTCAGTCTACGCCGGATTGCTCGCATTTGAAATAGTACGCACTTTTAAAAGTGCACGCTGGCAGAACGCCGCTACAGTTCCGTCATGCCGTTCTCTATCTCTGTATGCGATGCCCAGGGGAAACCGTGCACCCTCGGCACGTTAATTGTGCCAACGCGTGGAAATAGTAGTTCCATGTGGGGAACATAACAGCGGCCGCCCGGTTGCCTTGCTGAGCATCCGTCATTCGACGGTGCAGGGAGTATCTGTGATGACGAACGAACCCGGCAAGGGCCAAAAGCAGAACCAGCAGGGCGGTGGAAGCCAGCAATCTGGTCAGCAGAACCAACAGGGCGAGAAGCAGAATCAGCAGGGCGGCGGAAGCCAGCAGTCCGGTCAGCAGAACCAGCAGGGCGAGAAGCAGAATCAGCAGGGCGGCCAGCACAAAGATAAGCAGAACCAGCATGGCGACCAGAACGAAAAGAAGCAGTCCTGATTTTGGCGAGCCCCGGCTAAACCGGGGCTCGCTATTCCTTTCTTGGAGAGTGGCATGGCGAAGAAGATAAAAACATTGAATGACCTCTTTCACGAAACACTGAAGGACATCTATTACGCGGAGAACAAACTCACCAAAGCAATCCCGAAGATGGCGAAGGCGACGAAATCGAAGGAGCTGAAGAGGGCTTTCGAAAAGCACGCAGTCGAAACGAAGGGGCAGGTTGCGCGCCTGAACAAAGTGTTCAAAGCGATCGGCAAGAAGCCGCAGGGCAAGACTTGCGTCGCCATCAACGGCATCATTAAGGAAGGCGATGAAGTCGCAAAGGAGTTCAAGGGTTCTCCTGCGCTGGACGCCGGCCTGCTCGCCGCAGCACAAGCCGTCGAGCACTACGAGATTTCGCGCTACGGCACGCTGAAGGCGTGGGCCGAGGAACTTGGCGACGACGAATCCGCGCGTCTGCTCGACGAAACGTTGACGGAAGAAAAGAACACCGACGCGGCATTGTCGCGGCTTGCAGAGTCCGCCGTGAACCAAAGCGCGGAGACGGCGTAGAAGCTTGCTGCCCTCTGAGAGTCGTCGTCCCTCAGGGATAGGTGTGGCCGTTTTTGGAGTGCGTTTTAGGTAAGGAACGCGGCGAGTGCTGTATTGAAGGCGTCCGGTTGCTCCATTTGCGGCGTGTGTCCGGCGGCGGGGATAACAACATGGCGGCTGCCACGAATGTGGGAGGCGAGCCATTGCGTCACATCGGGGCGGTAGAGCCGGCTCCTCTCGCCCGCGATCACGAGCGTAGGGATCGCAATTGATCCGAGCGTCGCGCGGTGATCAGCCGCGGCGAGCGATCGCCATAGACTTGCAAGCGTTCCGCCGTCATTTGCTGCGATGTTGTCGTGCGCGAAAGCAAGCAGCTTGTGATCGGGCGGCAGCTCCGGCGCGAACAGGCTCGGAGCGATTCGGCGCGCATAGCGGGACCAGTCGCGTGCCATGGCCTCGGCTGCCATCTCGGCGCCCCGTGCGTCGAGCCCGCTCGTCAGGCCAAGCCGCCATCGCGTGTCGTTGACGATGCGCGCCGACATATCGACCACAATGAGAGAGGTGATGCGATGGTCGCCGTGTTTTGCGATGTAATCGAATGCGACGGTCGCTCCCATCGACCATCCGAGCAGTGTTACATCTTGCAGTTCGCGCGCGGCCAGGAAGGCGTCTAGCGCTTCGCTCAAATCGGCAATGCGCAGATCCGCATGCGGGCGGCGGTCGCGGCCGTGTCCGGGCAGATCCGGCACGATGATGCGATAGCCGAGCTTCGCCAGCTCCATCTGTGGTGCGAAGAAGCCGCCATGCGCCGACCAGCCGTGCAGCAGAAGTAGCGGCCGGCCATCGCCTGCTTCGGTTACATGTCTGAATCCATTCACCCGTTATGCCTCGGCGGATGCGGCGACATCCTTGACGAGCACGAGTGCGCGGCCTGTGCAGAGCAACCTGCCGCCGGCATCGGTACAGGTCGTGGATAGGTCGCAGAGGTGTTTGTCGGGACGGAGCCGCGTGATTTCGACCGTCGCGGTGACCGGTTCGCCGGGACGCGCGATTGCAAGAAAGTTGGTCTCCTGCTTGAGATAATTCGTACCCGGTCCCGGTAGCTTGACGCCGAGCAGGTAGGAAACCAGACCGCTGATCAGCGGCTCGGGAACGTAGGCGACAGGCGGCGCGTTGCGCGCGAGCCCGAAGAACTCCGCAAGCAGTCTCTGATCGAAGCTCCGCGTGACGCTCGCCTTGTCGCCGACTTTCATGAGCATTCGCTCCTGATCTCGAACTCGCTGTTGCCTTCGCAGGTTACGGTTCCGTCCGAGTCACGCGTGACCGAAAAGGCGAGGGCGACGCGGGACGCAGAACGGTGCTGGACAGTCACGACGAAGCGTAGCCCTTCGCCTGCGAACGCCGGGCTCGGAAACTTCAACTCCTGCGTCAGTTGGCGCCCGGTCTGCGGCAGGTGACGTCGGATCACGCTCCATAGGATCGACGAAAGAAACATGCCGTGGGCGACCGTGCGGCCGAAACGCGTGCGTGCGACGAAGGCCGGATCGACATGAATCGGATTGTCGTCGCCGCTGACGCGGGCGAAGCGGTCAAAATCCGTCTGCGACGGAGTGTGTACTTCGCTGATCGTCGTGCGTGTCGTCAGACCTATTTCTCCTCGATGCGCAGACGCAGAAGATGCTTCTGCACCTTGCCCGCGGCGGTGCGCGGGAAGTCGTCGAGCATGGTGATGTGGGTCGGCACCTTATAGGTGGCGAGCCGTTCGCGTGCGTAGGCGCGAAGGTCGGCTGGCGGGATGGACT
>JAGXQU010000174.1 GCA_018335895.1 Hyphomicrobiales bacterium
CGGCGCCTATATCGGCGACGGTGCGGTGGTGGATCATCAGTTCGGCACCACCGACGTCCTGATCGTGCTGCCGATGCAGAACATCACCGCGCGCTACCGCGACAAGTTCGTCGGTGGGACGGAAGAGCAGAAGATCGCGGCGTAAAAAACTCTCTCAGAGCTTTCTGAGTGCCACCGACTGGATCGAGTGATCCTCGCCTTTGCGCAGAATCAGGCTCGCGCGCTGGCGCGTCGGCAGGATGTTCTCGCGCAGGTTCTGCAGGTTGATCCGCGACCAGATCGAACGCGCGATATCCTGCGCTTCCTTGTCCGTCACCTGAGAGTAGCGGTGGAAATAGGACAGCGGATCGCGGAACGCGGTCGAGCGCAGCGCGCGGAAGCGCTCGACGTACCAGCGCTCGAGCACGTCCTCCGAGGCGTCGATATAGACCGAGAAGTCGAAGAAATCGGAGACGTAGGGAATCGCTTTGCCGTCCTTCGGCGGACGGCCCGTCTGCAACACATTCAGGCCTTCGACGATCAGAATGTCCGGCTGATCCACCTCGATGGTCTCGCCCGGGATCACGTCATAGGAAACGTGGCTGTAGACCGGCGCCTTCACTTTACGCTGGCCCGCCTTCACGTCGTGCAGGAAGCGAAGCAGCGCCGGAAGATCGTAGCTTTCGGGAAAGCCCTTCTTCTCCATCAGTTTTTCTCTTTCCAGCACCGCGTTCGGAAAGAGAAAGCCGTCGGTGGTGACGAGCTCGACCTTCGGCGTGTTCGTCCAGCGCGCGAGCAAGGCCTGCAACACGCGCGCCGTGGTGGATTTGCCGACTGCGACCGAACCCGCGACGCCGATGATGTAGGGCATCTTGCCGTCGCGGACGCTCAGGAATTCCTGCAAGCCGCCGAACAGCTTCTGCGCCGCCTCGACATAGAATGCGAGCAGGCGCGAGATCGGGAGATAGATCTCCTCGACCTCTTTCATCGAAAGTTTGTCGTTCAACGCCTGGAGATGGACGATCTCGCCGTGCGTCAGCGTCATCGGCGTGTTTTCGCGCCGTGCGGCCCATTCCTCGCGCGAGAAGACGCGGTAGGGAGAGATTTCGGTTTCGACGCGCTGTTCCATGACGGCTCAGCTTTACTCTTGAACTAAAAAACGGACTTACTTGCGCGAGGCTTTTTCTTCGATGCCGGACTGCGCGGTGCGCTTCGCCAGTTCCTCATAGACCTCGCGAAGATCAACCCCGCGCGCCTTCATCACCACCAGAAGATGGTAGAGCAAGTCTGCGCTTTCTGCGACGACCTGTTCTTTGGTGCCAATGGTGGCTGCGATCACGGTTTCGGTCGCTTCCTCGCCCAACTTTTTCGCGCTTTTCTCGATACCGGCGTCGAGCAACTTGCGCGTATAGGACTTCTCCGCGCTTTCGAGCGCGCGGGAGGCGATGATCTTCTCCAGGTCCGCAAGCGTGAAGTTTGCCATGGCGCGGCTTTATCAGGCGTCCAGCCGCACGGGAAGGCCGGCCTTGGCCATGTGTTCTTTCGCTTCGCGGATGGTGAATTCGCCGAAGTGGAAAATCGAGGCGGCGAGAGCCGCGGTCGCGTGTCCGTCGCGGATGCCTTCGACCAGATGATCGAGCTTGCCGACGCCGCCCGAGGCGATCACCGGCACCGGCACCGCATCGGCAATGGCGCGGGTAAGTGCCACGTCATAGCCGATCTTGGTGCCGTCGCGATCCATCGAGGTGAGCAGGATTTCGCCCGCGCCCAGCGAAACCACTTCGCGTGCGTAATCGACGGCATCCAGCCCGGTCGGATTGCGGCCACCGTGGGTGAAGATTTCCCAGCGCGCAGCTTCGCCTTCGCCCGAGACTTTCTTCGCGTCGATCGCGACCACGATGCATTGCTCGCCGAACTTCTCCGCAGCCTCTTTCACAAAAGCGCGGCGGGTTACGGCAGCAGTATTGATCGAAACCTTGTCCGCGCCCGACGAAAGAAGCGCGCGCACGTCTTCGACGGTGCGTACGCCGCCGCCGACCGTGAGCGGCATGAAGCAGGCTTCCGCCGTGCGGCGTACGATCTCAAGCAGCGTTCCGCGCTCTTCATGGCTTGCGGTAATGTCGAGAAAGCAAAGCTCGTCCGCGCCCGCGGCGTCATAGGCCTTCGCGGCTTCCACCGGATCGCCGGCGTCGCGCAGGTTCACGAACTTCACGCCTTTGACGACGCGGCCGTCTTTCACATCGAGACAGGGGATCACGCGGACTTTGAACATCTAGGCGCCCTTCAAAAGCTTCAGCGCTTCCGCCGGGTCGATGCGGCCGTCATAGAGCGCGCGGCCCGCGATCGCGCCCTCGAGCTTTTTTGCGCGCGGCTGCAAGAGCGCCTTCACGTCGTTGATCGATGCGAAGCCGCCCGAGGCGATCACCGGGATCGAAACGGATTCGCTAAGCGCGATCGTGCTGTCGAGATTCAGTCCCTGCAACATGCCGTCGCGTTCGACGTCGGTATAAATAAGCGCGGCGACACCCGCGCCTTCAAAAAGCTTCGCGACCTCGGCAGCCTCAAGCTGCGTTTCCTCGGCCCAGCCCGAAATCGCGACCTTGCCGCCGCGAGCATCGATGCCGATTGCAACTTTGCCCGGAAACTTGCGTGCGGCCTCCTTCACGAAAGCGGGCTCCCGCACGGCCGCGGTGCCGATGATGACGCGCGAAATGCCTTCCGAGAGCCAGGATTCCACGGTCGCGATGTTGCGGATGCCGCCGCCGAGCTGCACCGGGATTTTCACGGCCTTCAGGATCGAAGCCACCGCGAGCGCGTTCACCGGCTTGCCCGCAAACGCACCATCGAGATCGACGAGATGCAGCCACTCGAAGCCTTGGTCTTCGAACTGCTTCGCCTGCTTCGCGGGCTCAGAATTGAACACGGTTGCGCGCGCCATGTCGCCCTGTTGCAGGCGCACGGCCTCGCCGTTCTTGAGGTCGATGGCGGGGAATAGAATCACGGCTTCCACTTGAGAAAGTTGGCGAGCAAAGCAAGTCCGAGCTTCTGGCTTTTCTCGGGGTGAAACTGCGAGCCCGCAATGTTGTTGCGCGCGACGAAAGCGGTG
The DNA here is from genome assembly GCA_018335895.1 of Hyphomicrobiales bacterium. Classification (GTDB taxonomy): domain Bacteria; phylum Pseudomonadota; class Alphaproteobacteria; order Rhizobiales; family Xanthobacteraceae. Next base: position 3,086 of record JAGXQU010000174.1, read on the forward strand.
ATCGGCCCGCCGTACTCGGCCTGCGCGATCAGATCGGAATCGTCCACTGGCTTCAGGTGATAGGAGTGGACGAAATAGGCGTGCTGGCCGCGGTCGCCGAGCGAGATTCCGTCGAACAGTGCGTGCTTGCGCTTCACGCGCAGCGTGTTCCAGCCCATGTGCGGAATCTTGAGCGAAGGATCGCTGGGAGCAATGCGGTCCACTTCGCCGCGCAGCCAGCCGAACCCATTATAAACGCCGTGTTCGAGACCGCGCTCGGCCAAGAGCTGCATGCCGACGCAGATACCGAAAAACGGCTTGCCCTTTTTCAGCGTAGCTTCGTTGAGTGCAGCCACCATGCCGCTCACCGCATCCAGCCCGCGCTTGCAGTCGGCAAAGGCGCCGACGCCCGGAAGCACGATCCGCTCGGCGCGGCGCACATCGTCCGGATCACTGGTTACGACGATCTTCGCGTTGACACCGCTTTCGCGCGATGCGCGCTCCAGCGCCTTCGCGGCGGAGTGAAGGTTGCCCGAGCCGTAATCGATTACTGCGACGGTCATCGCTGCCCCGGCGTCGGAAACATGCCGATCACTTGCTGCTCTGCGGCCGCGAGTTTCGTATCGGGATAGGCGGTTGGTGCCGCGCCGGGCGCGTAAGGATGGTCACTCTTCACTGGCGCGAGCTTCCACGTATCGAAAAAGCGGCGCTCCGCGGTTTCCAGATCTTCCGCAATCACGACGCCGGCATCGCGATAGCCGCTGCGCAGCAGCTTTCTGCCGCGCATGCTGACCGCTTCCAGACCGAAAAACAGCGACGGGAAGATCGAAGCCGCCATACCGGCATAGGGACCGAAACCGAGCGCTACCCCGATCAGGGTGATCGCCATGAAGGCAACGAGCCATGCGACGAAGCCAAGCCACAGGCGATGACGAAGCAGCCAGAACGGCGTGAAGATGAAGGCCCAGATCGAAAATTTTTCGCGCAGGAATACGACGCGCTCCGCGTTGGCCTGCGTGCGCGTTCCGTCATCGGGCTCGAAAACTTGATAGGTCGGCACTTCTCTAACGCTCTGCCTGTTTCGGTTTCATTTCATGACGCGCAGGCCGAAGGCCGTGCGCACGCGCAAATCGGATCAGGCGCCCAGACTGCCCTTGGTCGATGGAATTTCCGTGGCGGCCGCGGGATCGATGGAAAACGCGATCCGGAGCGCGCGGGCGAGACCCTTGAAGCAGCTCTCCGCGACGTGATGCGCGTTCTCGCCGTAGAGCGTCTCGACGTGCAGCGTGATCCCCGCATTCATGGCGAACGCCTGGAAGAATTCGCGCACGAGATCGCAGTCGAAGTCGCCGATTTTATCGCGCGGAAAGTCGACCTTGAACACGAGCACCGGACGGCCGGAGACGTCGATGGCGACCCGCGTCAGGGTCTCGTCCATCGGCATGTAAAGACTCGCGTAGCGAGCGATCCCTCGCATGTCGCCGAGCGCCTGTTTTACCGCCTGGCCGAGCACGATGCCTACATCTTCCGTGGTGTGGTGCTGGTCGATGTGCAGATCGCCCTTGGCCTTCACCGTCATGTCGATTCGCGCGTGACGCGAAAGCAGATCGAGCATGTGGTCGAAAAAGCCGATGCCGGTCGCAATCTCGTTCTGGCCCTTGCCATCGAGATTCACCTTCACCGAGATCTCGGTTTCCTTGGTTTTGCGGGCGATTTCGCCGGTACGCATTGGAGTGGCTCCTCGGAAGGCGGGTCCATAGCAGCCTCGGCTACCCGCCGCCACACCATGCAGACATACCCTTTCCGTATGGTTTGCGGATCGCGCCGGGGCCCCTAAATAAGGGAGCCGGAGGCCCCTTCATCCATGAGCACCCCCCACAAACCCGATACATTCTACGGGACGACCATCGTCGCAGTCCGCAAGGCCGGCAAGGTCGCGATCGCAGGCGACGGTCAGGTCTCCTTCGGCAATACCGTGATGAAGTCGAACGCGAAGAAGGTCCGGCGGCTGACCGGCGGCAACGTGATCGGCGGCTTCGCGGGCGCCACCGCGGACGCGCTGACCCTGTTCGACCGGCTCGAAGCCAAGCTCGAGCAGCATAAGGGACAGCTCGCGCGGGCCTGCGTCGAGCTTGCCAAGGACTGGCGCACCGACCGCTATCTGCGGCGGTTAGAAGCCATGATGCTCGTTGCCGACAAGGACATCACGCTTCTCATGGCAGGCACCGGCGACGTGCTCGAGCCCGAGAACGGCATCGCCGGGATCGGCTCCGGTGGATCGTTCGCGCTCGCTGCAGCGCGTGCGCTTGCCGACAGCTCTCACGACGCCGAGGAAATCGCGCGGCGCGCGCTCGATATCGCCGCCGACATTTGCATCTACACGAACCGCAACGTCACCATCGAGACCATCGGATGACGGCTGATCATCAGATCAGCTTTGCGCCCGTAGCGTCAGAACACTACGCGTTGCTGCGGACATGGCTTGCGAAACCGCATATACAGGAATGGTGGGGCGATCCCGACACAGAGCTTGGCTACATTCGCGACATGGTCGAAGGGCGTGATTCGACTCGCCCCTTTCTCATTCTGTCGGCAGGTGTGCCGGTCGGCTACATCCAATACTGGTTTGTTGGGGACCATCAAAATCAGGACTGGTTGAAAGATCATCCATGGCTCGCGGAATTACCGCGTGACGCAATCGGAGTTGATCTCTCTATCGGAGAGCCGGACCATATATCGCGGGGTCTCGGTTCGGAGGCGCTTATCTCATTCGTTGCTATGCTGAGATCAGAAGGCCATCAGACTATCATTATCGATCCGGACCCCGACAACGTGCGCGCTGTTCGCGCTTACGCGAAAGCCGGATTCCGCCCTGTGCCTTCGCTCATCGGCCGAAGCGGTGATGCGCTGATCATGCAACAAGCGAATATGGAGACCGCGTGAATCCCGCAGCCAGCCCATCAGATCGGCGCGCCTTATCGCAACGCTCTGTCCAACTCGCCTTGTTGATCGCCCTTGCAATCTTTGTTGCGCAAGCAATCAGCCTTTACGCGATGGGCCGCACGCCGATCTGCACCTGCGGCTACGTGAAGCTCTGGGAGGGCAACGCCTTCGGCCCGGGCAACTCGCAGCACCTGTCCGACTGGTACACCCCGTCCCACGTCGTTCACGGGTTTATTTTTTATTTGTTCGCCTGGGCGGTTTTCAAAAAATCGTCCATCGCATGGCGCTTCGCCGTCGCGGTTTTCATCGAAGCGGCGTGGGAAGTCGTCGAGAACACGAGTTGGATCATCGAATACTATCGCGGCAATACGGTCTCGCTGAATTACTACGGCGACAGCATCATCAATTCGCTGATGGATACGGTCTGGATGTCGCTCGGCTTTCTGGTCGCGTGGCGCGCGCCGGTGCTATTCACCGTATTCCTTGCACTGGCGATGGAGGCCCTCGCCGCCTATGTAATCCGCGACAACCTCATCCTGAACATCATGATGTTCATCTACCCCTTCGAATCCATCAAGGCTTGGCAGACCGCCATCGGCCAGTAACGCAAGAGTACGCATGTCCGACTTCTCGCCGCGCGAAATCGTCTCCGAACTCGACCGCTTCATCGTCGGCCAGCACGACGCGAAGCGTGCGGTCGCCATCGCACTCCGCAATCGCTGGCGGCGCCTGCAGCTCGACGACAAGCTGCGCGAGGAAGTGCTGCCGAAAAATATCCTGATGATCGGGCCGACCGGCGTCGGCAAGACCGAGATTTCGCGGAGGCTCGCCAAGCTCGCGAACGCGCCGTTCCTGAAGGTCGAGGCGACGAAGTTCACCGAGGTCGGCTATGTCGGCCGCGACGTCGAGCAGATCGTGCGAGACCTTGTCGAGATCGGCATTGCGCTCACGCGCGAGAGCAAACGCCGCGACGTGCAGGCTCGCGCGCATGTCGCAGCCGAGGAGCGCGTGCTCGACGCGCTGGTCGGTCCCGCGGCAAGCCCCGCCACGCGCGAGAGCTTCCGCAAGCGGCTGCGCGCAGGCGAACTCGATGACAAGGAGATTGAAGTCGAGCTTTTCTCCTCCGGCAATCCGCAGATGCCGATGATCGATATTCCCGGCATGCCGGGCGCACAGATGGGCGCGATCAATATCGGCGATATCTTCGGGAAAGCGTTTGGAGGCAGGCCGAAGTCGCGGCGTGTGAACGTGAAGGATGCACACCCGCTATTGCTCGCGGAGGAGTCCGACAAGTTGCTCGATCAGGAGCAGCTGACACAGGAAGCGATCCGCGTGGTCGAGAACAGCGGCATCGTGTTTTTGGACGAGATCGACAAGATCTGCGCGCGCGAAGGCCTGCGCGGCGGTGACGTTTCGCGCGAAGGTGTGCAGCGCGATCTCTTGCCGCTGATCGAGGGGACGACGGTCAACACGAAACATGGGCCGGTGAAATCGGACCATATTCTCTTCATCGCCTCCGGCGCGTTTCATGTGGCGAAGCCTTCGGACTTATTACCCGAATTGCAGGGCCGCCTTCCCATTCGCGTCGAACTGAACGCGCTTACACGCGATGACTTTCATCGCATTCTAACCGAAACCGAGGCGAGCTTGATCAAGCAGTCGGTCGCGCTGATGAAGACCGAGGAAGTCGAACTCGTGTTCACCGATGACGCGATCGACGCGATCGCCGATATTGCGGTTGAAGTGAATGCGCGGCTCGAGAATATCGGTGCACGCCGCCTGCAGACCGTGATCGAGCGGGTGCTGGATGAAATCAGCTTCACCGCGCCGGACAAGTCCGGAGAGAAGGTCACAATTGACGGAGACTATGTGAAGAAGCGCGTTGCCGATCTCGCGAAGGATGCAGATCTTTCGCGCTATATTCTTTAGAAACTAGCGGCGCCTGCGCACGCGAATATAGAGCGCGCCCGCGCCGCCGTGGCGTATCCCCGCTTCTTCAAAACCAATCACGAGCGCGCGGAACTCGGGTAGCGAAAGCCACAGCGGCACCTGGCGTTTCAAGACGCCGCCTTCGTTCGACCAGCTGTCGTCGCTTCGTTTTCCTTTACCGGTAATCACAAGCACGAGCGAATGCCCGCTCGCCTGCGCGGTTTCGAGGAAGCGCAGAAGACGGGATTTCGCTTCGGCCTGCGTATGGCCGTGCAGATCGAGACGCGCGTCGATCTCCATGCTTCCGCGCGACAGTTTCGTCTTCAGCTTGCGGTCGATGGGCGCAAGCGGGGGTGCGGGTGGATCGCGGCGCTTTGCCGGCGCCGGGGCAACCGGGCGGTTTCGTTTTTCCGTGCCTTTCGAGGTTTGCTCTTCGATCGAAAGTGCTGCCGGTTCGCTTCCGATTCTCGTTCGCCGGCCCGGAAGCGGACGGATGGATTTTGCGATCTCGTCCCATAGCGCGCTGTCTTCGCCGGTCAATCCGCGCTTTTTGCTCCCACCGCCGCCCGTCATTTTTTGGGCTCGTCTTTTTTGCCTTCGTCATTCTTGGACTCTTCCGCCGGCTTCGCTTCGGCTTTCGGCGGTTCTTTCTTCTCGGCTTCGGGCCGATACTCGGGGTTTGGCACGTTCTGTTCAGCCGCAATCCTCACCGGATCGATTTCGTTCGGCACCAGCATGAAGAACGCGCCGGGATTGCGGATGCGACCGGCAACCGCGCCCGCTTCCGGCCCGCCGCCGAAATAGATGTCGCCGCGCGCGATGCCGACGATCGCAGACCCGGTATCCTGCGCGACCATCAGACGATTGAACGTCTGGCCGTCGCGCGTGTTCTGCAGTTGCAGCTTTGCTTCGATCCAGAACAGCGAGCAGTAGACGTGAAGCTTGTTGTCCACCGCGAGCGAGCGGTCCTTCACGAGCGAAATGCCCTGCGCGCCGACGGCCTCGGAGTCCGGCGGCAGATTGTCGACAATCCGGAAGAACGTGAAGGCGCGGTTCTTGCGCATCAGCTCGCGGCCTTCGTCCGGCATCTCCGCGATGAACATGCGGATATTTTCCATCGACATTTCGTCGCGCGGCACGATTCCGGTCTCGATCAGGTTGCGGCCGATCGGCGTGAAGTTGTGGCCGTTGTGCGCGGCGTAATTCACGCGGACGAGTTTCCCGTCGGGCAGCAGAATCCGCGCCGAGCCCTGGATCTGAATGAAGAAGGCGTCCGCCTTGTCACGCAACCAGACGATTTCGAGCCCGCGATTCGCGAGCGCGCCGTCTTCGATCGCGGCTCTGTCGTGATATTCGACAAGCTTGCCGTTCACGCGATGCCCCGCGCCGCCGGTGCTCGGGAAACCTGCGCGCAGGTAACGCTTGCCGAGCCGCGCTTTCGAAATCAGTTCGGGCGGCCGTCGATAGAGCGGAACGGTAAAACCTTCGGTGAGCGTGAGGCTGCCTTCGACCTCGGGCTCGTAGTAGCCCGTGAGCAGGCCGGTAGTCTCGCCGAGTTTGGAGATTCTGACCGGCCGGAAATTGGTCTCAAAGAATTTCTTCGCCGCCGCGTCGTCGGTCTTTTCGGGCAGGGCAAGCGCCCGCGGACAAACCTCGCGCAGCGCGCTTTCCATCGGGCGGACGGAGGCCGCGTCTTTGCGCCTCAGCAGAACTTCGCAGCTTCTGCGAAAGCCTGCGAATACTTCCCCTTGTTTGTCTTCGTTCCAGCCGGCGAGATCGGCGAAGGAAACGAATTCGTATTGCGCGTCGGAAAAATTGAGCGAGCCGACATTCGCCGAAGCGATGCCGCCCGAAAGAAGCATCGAGCAACACGCGAGGTATAATTTCGCGTGGCGAAGATGCGGCATCGGCGTCAGGCCGCTTCGTTGTTCTCGACGAGTTTCCAGTTCGGGTCCGAGGACTTCACGTCGCGCGCGAACATCCAGAGATCCTCGACTTCGGTAAGCGCTTCGGCGCTGCCTTCGACGAAGTTGCCGTTCTTGTCGCGGGTAGCCGAGACCAGCTGCGACACGAAGTCGATGGTGACCCGCGCCTCGTTGCCGGAAAGTTCGGCGTGCTTGATCTCGGCCTTGTCGAGCGAGACGAAGCGCGACTCCATCACGAGGCCCTTGGCTTCTCGCTCGTTGATCGCTGCCGCGAATTCTTCGTACAGCTCCTTGCCCAGCATGCTGCGCAGCGTCTTGCGATCGCCCTCGGCGAAAGCCGTCACGATCATTTCGTAGGCGGCCTTCGCGCCTTCAAGGAACGAGCGCGCATCGAAACTGCGGTCCGCATTTGCGATGGCATCGAGACCGGCTGCGACCGCGCTTCCCGGCGCGGCAATGCCGGCCCAGCGGTCGGCTGCCGGAATGTCGCGATCGGCTTCGCGGGCGATCTGCGTCTCATCCGCACGATTCGGAATCGCGGGCTTGTCCGGAAGCGTCGCGGGCTTGGGCTCCTTGCCCGCGTAGGGGTCGAACGGCGGCCGCTCGTGACCCGTGCGGGTTCCGAGCACGCTCCGCAGCTTCGCGAAAATGAAGACTGCGAGGGCGAGAAATATGATCGTGTAAATGTCGAACACGGCGTTCATCGTCTGTCGTTCCGGCCCGGAAGGAAGCAAGAGCGGGGTTGAGCGGAGTCTATCCGTTCATATGGGGCTTTTGCGACTTCTTCCAAGCCGCGTGCAAGCTTTTCCGCACGGCATTAACTCACAGGAAGGTTAAACGATCCCGTTTCGCATGGCCACTGTCGCAAATAGCCGCGAAAACGGGCTTTCTTGTGCCCCTCATGGCCTCATGGTAGCGACCCCGCGATCTCGCGGCAGCAGCCGCTCACGCAGGGCCTTTCTCCGGCCGGGAGCGAAAGCATGAACACCCAGAACGGCAATAACCCCGACGCGAATGCCCCCGGTCTCGGCATTCTCGGCCAGTACGTGAAGGACCTCTCCTTCGAGAACCCGAATGCGCCGCAGTCGCTCATGGCGCAGCCCGAGCAGTCCCCGGCGGTCGATGTTCAAATCAACGTGAACGCGAAGCCGATGTCGGAGACCGACTACGAAGTCGAGCTGAAGGTGGAAGTAAAGGCCGAAGACAAGAGGGCGAAGCGCATGCTTTTCCTGCTCGACGTGACCTATGCCGGCGTGTTCCGGATCACCAATGTCCCGAAGGAAAGCGTGCAGCCGCTGGTCCTGATCGAATGCCCGCGGCTTCTGTTCCCCTTCGTGCGGCGGATCGCCGCCGACGCCATCAGCGAGGGCGGATTTCCGCCGATCATGTTG
>JAGXQU010000175.1 GCA_018335895.1 Hyphomicrobiales bacterium
GAGCCGCGCACGGTTGAACCGTGCATAGGCGCGGACCTTTTCGGGGGCCACCACATCGACGACCATGAAATCAATCGGCCCATCGGTCTGCGTCTGGAGAATGAGACGGCCGACGTCCTTCAGCGTGGAGCCGAGCAGCACGGCAAGCGTGATCGCTTCGGAAAGCGCACGGCACACCTGCGGCGGGTAGTTGTGGTTCTCGATCGCCTTGTCGAGTGCGGGGCCCAGGCGAACGACACGGCCGCGCACATCCAACGGCTCGACGGCGAAAGGAAGAACCTTGTCGTCGTCGGGTTGCTGGCTCGGCAGGCGGGCGACTTCCGCCGCGCTCATGCCGCTGGCGCTCCCATGCACCACGCCAGAATACCCTTCTGCGCATGCAGGCGATTTTCCGCCTCGTCGAATACGACCGACTGCGGCCCGTCGATGATTTCGTCGGTGACTTCCTCGCCGCGATGCGCGGGCAGGCAGTGCATGAAGATCGCGTCCGGCTTCGCGTGCTTCATCAGCGCGTGGTTCACCTGATAGGGCTTCAGGATGTTGTGGCGGCGCTTGGCTTCCTTGTCGCCCATCGACACCCAGGTGTCGGTAACGATGCAATCCGCGCCTTCGACCGCCTCTTCGGGGTCACGCATGAAACGGATCGCGGCACCCTGTTCCTTGGCCCATTTTACGACCGGCGGCTTCGCGGCGAAATCCTTCGGCGTCGCCACGTTCAGTTCGAACTCGAAGCGCGCGGCGGCGTGCACCCAGGAAGTCAGCACGTTGTTCGCGTCGCCGGTCCAGGCGACCTTGCGGCCCTTGATCGAGCCCTTATGCTCTTCGAAGGTCATCACGTCCGCCATCACCTGGCAGGGATGCGAGAACTTAGTGAGCCCGTTGATGACGGGAACGGTCGCATGCGCGGCAAGCTCCTGCAGCGCCTTATGATTGAGAATGCGGATCATGATCGCATCGACATAGCGCGAGAGTACCCGCGCGGTGTCGCCGATGGTTTCGCCGCGGCCGAGCTGCATCTCCGCGCCGGTCAGCATGATCGAGTGTCCGCCGAGCTCGTGCATCGCAACGTCGAAGGAGACGCGCGTGCGCGTCGAAGGCTTCTCGAAGATCATCGCGAGCGTGCGGCCGGCGAGCGGACGCTTCGGATCGCTCGCGCGCTTCGCCTTCAGACCGGAGGCGAGCGAAAGAATTTCCCTGAGCTTCCCACCCGAGAATTCCGACAGATCGAGAAAATGCGAAACGCCGTTCGTAGTCATTACGCGGCTCCCTTGGTCGTCGCCGCTTCGAGTTTCCGGCACGCTGCAGACATTTTTGAAATGGCTTCGTTGATTTCGGTTTCGGTGACGATGAGCGGCGGCAGGAGGCGCACGACGTTCTCGCCGGCCGCGACCGTGAGCAGGCCCTCGCCCATCGCGGCATTCACGAAATCGCCGTTCGGCACGACCGTCTTCACGCCCAGGAGAAGCCCTTCGCCGCGCACTTCGGCGATCACGCCCTTATGCGTGTCTTTCAGCTCGGCAAGCCGCTGCTTCGCGAACAGGCTCATCCGCTGCACATGGTCGAGGAAGCCCGGCGCCAGCACCTGATCGAGCACCGCATTCGCCACCGCCATCGCGAGCGGGTTGCCGCCGAAGGTCGAGCCGTGCGTGCCCGGCGTCATGCCCTTGCCGGCTTCCGCCGTCGCAAGACAGATGCCGAGCGGAAAACCGCCGCCGATGCCTTTGGCGACCGCCATGATGTCGGGCGAAACGCCCGACCATTCATAGGCGAACAGTTTTCCGGTGCGGCCGACACCGGTCTGCACTTCGTCGAAGATCAAAAGCAGGCCGTTCAGATCGCAAAGCTCCCGCAGCGCTTTCAGAAAGCCCGGCGGCGGCACGCGGATGCCGCCCTCGCCCTGGACCGGCTCGATGATGATCGCGGCGGTTTCCTTGGTGATCGCCTTCTTCACCGCGTCGAGGTCGCCGAACTTCACCTGCAAGAAACCCGGCATGCGCGGGCCGAAGCCTTCGAGATACTTTTCGTTGCCGGTCGCGGAAATGGTCGCGAGCGTCCGGCCGTGGAAGGCGCCGTCAAAGGTGATGATCTGGTTGCGCTCGGGCTTGCCGGACACGGACTGATACTTCCGCGCCATCTTGATCGAGCACTCCATCGCTTCCGCGCCGGAGTTCTGGAAGAAGGCGGTGTCGGCAAAAGTGTGCTCGATCAGCCGCTTTGCGAGCCTCTCGCCTTCCGGAATCTTGTAAAGGTTCGAGACGTGCCAGAGCTTTTGCGCCTGCTCCGCCAGCGCCTGCACGAGCGCCGGATGCGCATGGCCGAGCGCATTCACGGCGACGCCGGAACCGAAATCGAGGTACTTCCTGCCGTCGGTCGAGGTCAGCCAAGCGCCTTCGCCGCGCTCGAAACTGACGTCGGCGCGCGAATAGGTCGGCAATACCGGCGCGATCATGGCATGCGCCTCCTCAAGTTCCTTCGTTATTGGGCCCTAAAACGAAATCTGCCGCCCATTACGAGCGGCGCGACGGACGGTCTTGGGGCTGGTTTCCTTTATGTACAACGCTGCCCTCGTCGGTTCAACCAGCGCCTTCCGACTCGAAAACGTCACAACTTGTGGGGAAAACGACCTTCCAGGCGGCGGACTCTTGTGGCGTCGAGTCTGCCTATTGTAGCGTTTTATCCGTCGAATACGACATATCGTGCGGCGGACGACCCTAGGCGAAGCGTGATCGGCCATATCCGGGAGACGGGGCAAACCTCGATTCCGGCGAGCGCGGAAGGATTCTGCCTCATGGCCCCGCATAGCCCTGGGAACAGGGAACAAAAGAATGAGCTGGACCGACGAACGAGTTGAACTCCTCCGCAAGCTTTGGGCCGACGGCCTTTCCGCGAGCCAGATCGCAGGCGAACTCGGTGGCATCACCCGCAACGCCGTAATCGGCAAGGTGCACCGGCTTCAGCTTTCGGGCCGCGCCAAGCCCTCGTCCTCGGTGCCGCGCATCCGTAAGCCGCGGGTATCGAACGGGGTCATGCGCCCGCGCATGCGCTACTCGGGCAACAACGCACTGGCACCGGACTATGCGCGCGAAGCCGAACCCGATCTCGATCCGCTCGCGAATGTGGTGCCCATTGGGCCTCGCGTCTCGATCACGGAACTGAATGAGAATACCTGCCGCTGGCCGGTCGGCGATCCGGGGGCGGAGGATTTCGGTTATTGCGGCGCGAAGCCGAAGACCAACGTGGTCTATTGCCCCTATCACGCGCGGATCGCCTACCAGCCGCTTGCCGATCGCCGGCGCGAACGCAGGGCCGCACAAGGGCGCTAAGGCCGGATTGCAGACATAAAACCCGGAGGTCAGCTCCGGGTTTTATGTTTTTCAGGCTGCCGTTTCGGCGAAACGCTCGTTGAAGGAGTAGCCCGAGCCGCGAACGGTGCGGATCGGATCGGGCTCCTTGCCGCGCGTGAGCGTCTTTCTGAGGCGGCCGATGTGTACGTCCACCGTGCGCTCGTCGATATAGACGTCCCGGCCCCAGACGGCATTGAGCAGCTGCTCGCGCGTGAACACGCGGCCCGGGGACATCATCAGAAATTCGAGCAGCCGGAACTCGGTCGGCCCGAGATGCACTTCGCGCTCTCCGCGGTGCACACGCTTCTTCTCGCGATCGAGTTCGATGTCGCCGGATTTCAGTTGCTGCGACACCTGCTCGGGGTTTGCGCGTCGCAGAAGAGCGCGGACGCGGGCGAGAAATTCGGGTACCGAAAACGGCTTCACCATATAGTCGTCGGCGCCGGTCGAAAGCCCGCGCACGCGCTCGGACTCCTCGCTGCGCGCGGTCAGCATCAGGATCGGGAGGCGTTCGGTCTCCGCACGGGCGCGCAGACGGCGGCAAAGCTCGATGCCGGAAAGGCCAGGCAGCATCCAGTCGAGCACCACGACGTCCGGCAGGTTCTCCTTCAGCCGGATCTCGGCCTCGTCGCCGCGGTTCACGGTTTCGACGTCGTAGCCTTCGCTTTCCAGGTTGTAACGAAGCAGCACCGACAGCGCCTCTTCGTCTTCGACCACCAGGATCTTCGGCTTCATGATGCGTGTTTCCGGCTAGTCTCAACTCTTCGGATAGGTGACGGCCGTGAGGCTGGAAGTGTCCGACTTCGGCCGCTCGTCGACAAGCTGCTCGCCGATTACGAGATAGTGGACGGTTTCGGCGATGTTCGTGGCGTGATCGCCGATGCGCTCCACGTTCTTCGCGGCAAAGAGAAGATGCGTGCACATCGTGATCTGGCGCGGGTCTTCCATCATGTAGGTCAGCAATTCGCGGAACAGCGAGGTGTAGAGGTCGTCTACTGCCCCGTCGCGCTTCCACACCGCCATCGCGCGCGTTGCATCGCGGGCACCGAAGGCATCGAGCACTTCTTTCAGCTGCTCGAGCACGATCTCGCTCATATGCTCGACGCCGCGGAGCAGCGCCGCGGCCTGGTATTCGCCCTTGAGGGCGAGCACGCGTTTTGCCGTATTCTTGGCAAGATCGCCGATCCGCTCGAGATCGTTGGAGATGCGGATCGCCGATACGACCTCGCGCAGATCGACCGCGAGCGGCTGGCGCTTGGCGATCAGGGTGATTGCGTCTTCCTCGATCTCGCGCTGGAGCTGATCGAGGCGTCCGTCGGAAGCGATCACGCGTTGCGCGAGGATGGTATCGCGTTTGATGAGAGCGTCGATCGAATCGACCACCGACTTCTCCGCGAGGCCGCCCATTTCGGCGACCTTGCGGTTGATGTCCCTGAGCTCGTTCTCGAAAGCTGTGACGATATGGCTTGCCATGATGATCCTCGCCGGCGTTAGCCGAAGCGCCCCGTGATGTAGTCGAGCGTGCGGTTGTCTTTGGGATTGGAGAACATGCCGGTAGTCGGGCCGGCTTCGATCAGATCGCCGAGATACATGAAGGCGGTCTGATCGGCGACGCGCGCCGCTTGCTGCATGTTGTGGGTCACGATCACGATCGTGAAGTCGCGCTTCAGTTCGTCGATCAGCTCCTCGATCTTCGCGGTCGAGATCGGGTCCAGCGCGGAAGTCGGCTCGTCGAACAACACAACCTCGGGCTTGATCGCGACCGTACGTGCGATGCAGAGGCGCTGCTGCTGGCCGCCAGAAAGACCGAGCGCGGAGGTGTGGAGGCGGTCCTTCACCTCACCCCAGAGGGCCGTGCGGGTTAACGCGGATTCGACGATTTCGTCCATCTCCGCGCGCGAGGGCTTCATATAGAGCCGTACGCCGAAGGCGATGTTGTCATAGATCGTCATCGGAAACGGGGTCGGCTTCTGGAACACCATGCCGACCTTCGAGCGCAGCAAGTTCGCGTCGAGCTTGGGGTCGAGAATGTTCTCGCCGTCGAGCGTAACTTCGCCCTCCGCCCGCTGACCGGGATAAAGCTCGTAGATACGATTCAGGATGCGGAGCAGCGTGGACTTGCCGCAGCCGGACGGGCCGATCAGCGCGGTCACGCGCTGCTCGTAAAGCGGCAGGGAGATGTCCTTCAGCGCTTTCGAATCCCCGTAGTAGAACGAGAGATTCTTGATGTTCATCTTCGGCTTCGCGTTGGAAAGCGAATCCGCCGCGGCATGAACTGCAAAATTGGCCATTACTTAGCCTCCTTCGATACCAGGACGCGCGCGAGCACGCTGAGCGTCAGAACTGCGACTGTGATCAATAGCGCGCCGGTCCAGGCAAGCCGTTGCCAGTCTTCGTACGGCGAGAGTGCGAACTGGAAGATGACAACCGGCAGGCTCGGCATCGGCGCGAGCACGTTCGTGCTCCAGAACTGGTTGTTCAGTGCCGTGAACAGAAGCGGCGCGGTCTCGCCGGAAATACGCGCGATCGCGAGGAGAATGCCGGTGATAATGCCTGTCTTCGCGGCGCGATAGCTGACATAGCGGATCACGGTCCAGCGCGGCGCCCCGAGGGCTGCCGCCGCCTCGCGCAACTGGTTCGGCACCAAGAGCAGCATGTCTTCGGTCGTGCGCACAACGACGGGAACCACGAGGATTGCAAGCGCCACCGCGCCGGCGATGCCCGAGAAGTTCCCCATCGGGCGCACCATGATGCCGTAGACGAACAAGCCGATCACGATCGACGGCGCCGAAAGCAAGATGTCGTTGATGAAGCGCACGACATTCGTGAGCTTCGAGTAGCGGCCGTATTCGGCCATATAGGTGCCGGCGAGGATCGCAATCGGGGTTCCGATCGCGACGCCGAGCGTTGTGAGGATCAGGCTGCCGACAATCGCGTTGAGCAGACCACCGTCGCTGCCGGGCGGCGGCGTCATTTCGGTGAATACCGCAAGACTCAAGCCGCCGACACCCTTCACGAGCAGCATGCCGAGAATCAGCACAAGCCAAGTCATGCCGAATACTGCAGTCAACAGCGACATCGTCATGTGGAAGCGGTTGCGAAGCTTGCGGCGCTGATAAAGGCCCTGGTCGATCATAACTCAGCCTCCTCCCGCACGTTTGTTCAGCGAGGCGAGCAGAAGGCGCGCGCAGGCCAGAACGAAGAATGTGATAACGAAGAGGATCAGGCCGAGCGCAATCAACGAAGAGGTGTGCATGGCCTGAAGCGCTTCGACGAACTCGTTGGCGATCGCCGCTGAGATCGTAGTACCGGGCTGCAAGATCGATGCACTGATCCGGTTTGCGTTACCGATGACGAAGGTGATGGCCATCGTTTCGCCGAGCGCGCGGCCGAGCGCGAGCATCACGCCGCCGATCACGCCGACACGCGTGTAAGGCAGAACGACTTTCCAAACGACTTCCCATGTGGTGGCACCAAGACCGTAAGCGGATTCTTTCAGCACCGGCGGCACGGTTTCGAAGACGTCGCGCGTGATCGAGGCGATGAAGGGAAGCACCATGATCGCGAGGATGAACCCAGCGGTCAGCACGCCGATACCGTATGGCGGGCCCGCGAACAGCCAACCGATGACCGGTACATTGCCGAGCGTATCGATGATTATCGGCTGAACGTGCCGCTGCAAAAACGGGGCAAAGACGAAAAGACCCCAGATGCCATAGATGATCGAAGGAATGCCTGCGAGCAGTTCGATGGCAATGCCGATCGGGCGGCGCAGGAACTGCGGACAAAGTTCGGTGAGGAAAATCGCGATGCCGAGGCCGATCGGGACGGCGACCAGCATGGCGATAATAGAGGTTACAAGCGTTCCATAAATCGGCGCCAGCGCGCCAAAGCGCTCCTTCACCGGATTCCACTCTTCGGTCCAAAGAAAGCTAATTCCGAATTGCTGAAACGCGGGAATTGAGCCTTCGATCAGCGTCACAATCACGCCGAAGAGAATAAGAAGAACAAAAATCGCAGAAACACGCGTCAGCAACTTGAAGAGTTTGTCGCTGAGAATCAGACGGCGCTGCGAGGCGCGGCGCGGATCGCCCGGCTTTACTTCCTCGCGCGCCTCGGCGGGATCGAATGTCAACTCAACCATCTCGCCCCCTGAGGCCGAGTAAGAGTAACAGGAACGGTTTTTTCTGGTTCACGGAGCGAACCCGCGGGGACCGGTTGAGCGGTCCCCGCGGGCCGCAGTCTCAAACGTGACGCGAAACGTTCGCGTTACGAGC